>NZ_JBHXQN010000173.1:0-1010 GCF_042717785.1 Streptomyces sp. NPDC058619 | reverse complement strand
CTAGATGAGTGAGTCCAAGGGATGGCCTGCGGACATAGGACGAGGGCGTCCAATGTCAGTGTGTGAAGACGGACCTGGACACCCTCGCGACAGCACTCTATGCCCGGATCGACGACGAGTTGAAGGCTTCGCCATGGTTGGCCCCATGGCGTCCCGCCGTCGGGATCACGCCCACACTCAGTGACGCCGAACTGGTCACGCTCGCGGTGATGTCAGCGTTGCTCGGTTACACCTCCGAGCGGCGCTGGCTTCGCCGCGTCGACCGGGACTTCGGCCGCCTGTTCCCCCACGTGCCCCAGCAGTCCGGTTACAACAAGCGGCTGCGGGCTGCGTCCTCGCTGGTCACCAGCATGATCCGGATCCTGGCGCGGGACACCACGCTGTGGAACGACGACGTGTGGCTGGTCGACTCCACACCGGTCGGCTGCGGATGCTCCCGCGAGACGGCCAAGCGCTCGGACCTTGCAGGCTGGGCCCAGTACGGCTACTGCGCGTCGCACTCCCGGTACTTCTGGGGGCTGCGACTGCACCTGGTGTGCACGCTCGGCGGCCTGCCGGTCCTGTTCGCACTCACCGGCGCGAAGGCCGACGAACGCGAGACACTGCTCGACATGCTCGACACCGCGCCCGACGTCGAAGCCACCCACCCCGGGCAGACGATCATCGGGGACAAGAACTACTTCGGTCGTGCCTTCGAGCATGACCTCACCGAACGTCACCTGGAGTTGCTGCGACCGACCCGCAAAGGGGAGGCCGAGCGGGCCGGCGCGCACCTGTTCAAACCGCTGCGGCAAGTCATCGAGTCGATCAACCAGACCCTCAAAGGGCAGCTCGACCTGGAACGACACGGCGGCAAGAGCCCGGCAGGGGTGGCAGTCCGCATCTTGTGCCGACTCCTCGCCCTCACCGCGGCGATCTGGCACAACGACAAAACCGATCAACCCATCAAACGGTCACTGACCGCCTACGATCACTGACCGCAACGACACCCCTTGGACTCATTCATCTAG
>NZ_JBHXQN010000172.1:0-1023 GCF_042717785.1 Streptomyces sp. NPDC058619 | reverse complement strand
GTCAACGGCAGACCCTCAAGAACCACCACCGCCGACGGCACCATGTACTCCGGCAACCGCCCAGCAGCAAACTCCCGCACAGACACGGGCAGACCGTGAACCTCACCCTGCCCCGGGACCACGTAGGCGACCAGACGCTTGTCACCCGGGATGTCCTCACGAGCGATCACCGCCGCCTGAGCAACCTGAGGGTGGCCGGCGATGACAGCCTGGACCTCACCCGGCTCGATACGGAACCCACGGATCTTGACCTGCTCATCCGCCCGCCCCAGATACTCCAACTGACCGTCCGCGTTCCAGCGCACCAGGTCACCGGTGCGATAAAGCCGCTCACCCGGCTCACCGTAGGGACTGGCCACAAACCGCTCCGCCGTCAGACCAGCCCGGCCCACGTAACCACGCGCCAACTGCACACCCGCGACATACAACTCACCGCCCACACCCACCGGCACCGGCGACAGCGCCTGGTCGAGCACATACAGGCGCGTGTTCGCCACCGGCCCGCCGATCGGCACCACCACATCACCCCCACGGCACTCCCAAGCCGTCACATCCACCGACGCCTCCGTCGGACCATACAGATTGTGCAACTCCACTCGGCCACCGAAGACCTCGAAGAAACGCTCCTGCACACCCGCCGACAGAGCCTCACCCGAACACACCACCCGCCGCAGCACACCACCACACAAAGCAGCAGCCGGCTCCCGCAGAAACGCCTCCAGCATCGACGGCACAAAATGCACCACCGACACCCGCTCCGACCCGATCACCGACGCCACATACGACGGATCCCGATGACCACCCGGACGGGCCACCACCAGCACCCCGCCCTCAAACAACGGCCAGAAGAACTCCCACACCGACACATCGAAACCGAACGGCGTCTTCTGCAGCACCCGCTCACCCGGCACCAGACCGAACCGCGACTGCATCCACACCAGACGATTCACAACACCCGCATGCGACACCACCACACCCTTGGGCCGACCCGTCGACCCCGACGTGAACAACACATACGCCGCA
>NZ_JBHXQN010000171.1:0-1073 GCF_042717785.1 Streptomyces sp. NPDC058619 | reverse complement strand
GCAGGACCTAAACACAAGCCACAACAGACCGGCACGCACATCTCCCGGCTCAGCGACTGCGACCCGTCCGGGTGCGAGGCGTGGCTGCCCAGGGCCGGTGGGTGTTCGATGTGGTCAGAGGGTGCCCAGGTCGGCCTGGAATGCGCTCGAGCGGCCATCGGCCCCCGATCACCTGGGCCCTCATGAACGCCCCGCTGTCCGGAGAACGGCACAAATCCCGGTCCTTGACCGTCGAGCTCTCCCCAATCCGTCGGCTACGAGGGCCCGAGCAACCCCAAGACCTGTGTCAATCCGCCCAGGCGCTGATCGACCGGGAGGTGGTCGACGAAGTGCACTGGGCACCCCAGGACCTGCGCGCCGCCGTCCGCGATGCGGTCGTCGCCGACCATCAGCACATCGGCGGGTGCCAGGCCGAGCCGGTCGCAGGCGGCCCTGAAGATCGCCGGATCGGGTTTCTGCGTGCCCAGCTCGAAAGAGAGCAGGTAGGCGTCGACCAGGCCGTCCAGTCCGTGCGCGCGGAAGACGGGCCGAAGATCCCATCCGATGTTGCTCACCACGGCCACCGGGAGCCCTCGCCGGCGCAGTTCACGCAGCGTCGATTCGGTGTCCGTGTAGGGCCGCCAGGCGGCAGGCGTCATATGGCGGTCGTACAGCGCCTGCGCCAACTCGGGCAGCCCGGCCTCCTGGGTCAATGCGGTGTACACGGCACGGTGTTGGTCGGCGCTCAGGTCCCGCTCGTTCCAGAGTGCTTCGAGATGCGCAGGTACGTGCAGGGGCGCCGGTCCGCCCGGCAGTGCTCCGTACTCCGTCAGTCGCTGCACCCGGTAGCTGAACTCATCGTCGGCCAGGTGGAGGTCAGCGGCCGCCAGGACCGCGCCGAGCCACTCTTTGGTCGACTCGATGCGCAGCAGAGTCCCGGAGAAGTCGAACATCACCCCTTTGATCATGACGTGATCGTACGGTCAGCCACGGGCTGGCAGTGCGAGGGGAGAGAACGAGATCAGGATCAGCATCGATCTGCGATGCCCCGTCGCGCTCGGTGTCGATTGCGTGGGTCAGCAACGTCGCCCGGA
>NZ_JBHXQN010000170.1:0-1118 GCF_042717785.1 Streptomyces sp. NPDC058619 | reverse complement strand
GGGTCCTACGCGTACGGGCTGTCGGCGCCCGCGGCCGCCGGCCGGGGCGCGCGCGCCGGGCAGCAGCCCACCGCGCACAGGTCGTGGCTCGCCCCCAGCAGCCCCACCGCGCACCGCTCGACGGGCTCGCCGCGCTCGGCCGAAGCCCGCTCCAGCACCAGCTCCCGCACCGCCGCCGCGAACCGCGGATCCGCCCCCACCGTCGCCGACCGCACCACCGGCAGCCCCAGCTCCGCCGCCTTCGCCACCGCCTCCGTGTCCAGGTCGTACAAGACCTCCATGTGATCCGACACGAAACCGACCGGCACCACCACCGCCGCCGCGGCCCCCGCCCCGTGCAACGCCTCCAGGTGGTCGCAGACGTCCGGCTCCAGCCACGGAACATGCGGGGCACCGCTGCGCGACTGATACACCAGCTCCCACGGCAGCCCCCAACCCGTCTGCGCCCGCACCGCCTCCGCGATCACCCCCGCCACATCCAGGTGCTGACGCACATACGCCCCACCCGCACCGCCCTCCGTGTGCTCCCCCACCGGCCCCGACGCGTCCGCCGCCGCCGCCGGAATCGAATGCGTCGTGAACACCAGATGCGCCCCCGCCCGCACCTCCTGCGGCAGCGAAGCCAACGAGGCCAGCACCCCGTCCGTCATCGGCCCCACGAAGCCCGGATGGTTGAAGTAGTGCCGCAGCTTGTCCACCCGCGGCAGCTCCCCCACCCCCTCCCCGGCAAGGACGCCCAGCGCGTCGGCGAGGTTCTCCCGGTACTGCCGGCACCCCGAGTACGAGGCGTACGCGCTCGTCGCCAGCACCGCGATCCGCCGCCGCCCGTCCGCCGCCATCTCCCGCAGCACGTCCGTCAGGTACGGAGCCCAGTTCCGGTTGCCCCAGTACACCGGCAGGTCCAGCCCGTGCTCCGCGAAATCCTTGCGCAACGCCGCCAGCAGCTCACGGTTCTGCCCGTTGATCGGACTCACCCCGCCGAAACCGAAGTAGTGCTGCCCCACCTCCCTCAACCGCTCGCGCGGGATCCCCCGCCCCCGCGTCACGTTCTCCAGGAACGGCACCACGTCATCAGGCCCCTCCGGGCCACCGAAGGACAGCAGCAGCAGGGCGTCGTA
>NZ_JBHXQN010000169.1:0-1221 GCF_042717785.1 Streptomyces sp. NPDC058619 | reverse complement strand
CTGCTGAGTCGGGTCGCCCGGGGGAATCTCACCCCCGGGCTCCCACAGAACGGAGCGTGACAATCTCTCGTCACTCCGCTCTTGTCACCCTGATCACCAGGCCATTGCGGCAAGTGTCGTGTCCGGCCAGTGCGCGAACATCCGCGGGTATCGCTGAGCGATCTCCTGGAGTTTCGCGATGGCCTTCCGCAACGGCGCCAGCCGCCGATACTTCCTTCGGATCCAGCGCACCAGGTAGGCGTTGATGCGCTGAAGGAACGGGATCAGCACCCAACGGCCGTAACGGCCGTAGTAGTTGATCCAACCCGCGACGACGGGGTTGATCCGCCGTGCGAGGTCCATGAAAGTCGAACCGGTGCGGTGTTGCAGCCGCCAGGAGCGGACCTCCGCGCTGATCCTCTTCAGGGCTTCCTTGCTGATCGCCGGGGAGAAGGACAGGAACGTCTGCCCGCTTCTGGTCCGGCTTGCTCTGGCGCGGAACGTGTAGCCGAGAAACGTGAACCCCATGTGCTCGTACGAGCCCTGGCGCTTCGCGTCCCGGCAGTACACGATCCGGGTCTTGGCCGGGTGAAGTTCCAGCCCGACCTCCTCCATCCTGTTCTGGAGCGCGGCCAGCACCTGGCGGGCCTGGCGCTCAGTGACGCAGTGCAACACCGCGTCGTCCGCATAGCGTTCGAAGGTGACAGACGGGAACTCCCGGCTCATCCACACGTCGAACGCGTAGTGCAGGAACAGGTTCGCCAGCACGGGAGACACTGGGGCGCCCTGAGGCGTCCCGCGTTCCCGTTCCAGCAGGTCGCCGTCGGGCAGTTGCAGAGGGGCGGCAAGCCATCGCCGCACATACAATTTCACCCAGACGGCGTCGGTGTGTGCTTCCACCGCCTTGACCAGCAGGTCCCACCGGACGCTGTCGAAGAACTTCCGAATGTCGAACTCGACGACCCAGTCGCGCTTCCAGCAACGTTCCCGGCAGACCCCGACCGCGTCCAGCGCAGACCGTCCAGGCCGGTATCCGTAGCTGTCCGGGTGGAAAATGGGATCCACTCGTCGCATCAGATGCCGTGCCACCACAGTCTGCGCCACCCGGTCAGTGACACACGGGATGCCAAGCATCCGCATGCCACCGCCGTGAGGCTTGGGAATCTCCACCGCACGCACCGGGGACGGAAAATACGAGCCCGACGACATTCGATTCCAGACTTTATAGAGATTGTCCCTAAG
>NZ_JBHXQN010000168.1:0-1359 GCF_042717785.1 Streptomyces sp. NPDC058619 | reverse complement strand
GGTGCGGGGGGTCCTGGCGGCAACGGTGTCCTGGGCGGGGTCGGTGGTGCGGGCGGCAGCGGCGGCACCGGCCTCGGCAGCGGCAGCGGCGGGGCGGGCGCCGTCGGCGGCAATGCCGGCCCCAATGGCGCGGCGGGCGGCAACGGCGGCACCGGCGCGGCCGGCGGTCTGACCGGTGCCGGCGGTGCGGGCGGAGCAGGCGGAGCGGGCACCCGCGGGGGTGCGGGCGGCATCGGCGGCGCGGGCGGCAACTCCGGGGCCGACGCTGGCGCAGGTGGCCGCGGCGGCCTCGGCGGCGCCGGCGGATCCAACGGCGGTGCCGGTGGTAACGCGGGCAACGGCGGCATCGGCCACGGTGGCGGTGCGGGCGGTAACGGCGGTGCCGGTGGCATCAACAGTTCCGGCAACGGCGGCAAGGGCGGGAAGGCCGGCAACGGCGGCAACGGCAGCTCCGGCGGCGCCTACCCGGGCGGTGCCGCAGGCATCGGCGGCGCGGGCGGCATCAGTAACGGGGGCATCCTCAACTCCGGCGGCAACGGCGGCAACGGAGGCAACGGCGGCGCGAAATCCGGTGCCAGCGCCGATGGCGCCTGCGGCATCGGCGGCGCCGGCGGCAACGCCACCGGGGGCCTGCTCTTCGACGGCGGCACTGGCGGCAAAGGCGGGACCTTCGGCGGCGGCAGCCCCTGCGCAAACGGAGCCAACGGAACACCGTGACCTACCGCCGACCCGAGATGTGACAGCCGCACCCTGAACGGCGCCGGTGCCACGGGGAGTCGATGAGCCGACTCCCCGTGGCACCGGCGCGCGCCGTGGCGTTCCCGGGGGAACTGCCCCCGCAGCGTCAGGGCGAGAGGGGAGGCGTGGGGGTGGCCGGCAGCACGCAGCCTGCAGCGGCCGCTGCGGTCTTCAGGGCGGCAGCAGCCGCATCGTCGGCCGTCTTCTGGGCCTTGAGGGCTTCCGCCGCCGTGGCCTGAGCGGCGGCCGGGTCGGCGGCAATGACCAGGGCGGCGGCCATGCTGGCCGAATACGTGACGTTGGCGGCCGCGAAGGCCGCTGCCGCGGTGGCCGCGTCCTTGAGCAGACCCACACACGCGGCGGGATCGGGGGCAACGGGAGCGGCAGCCGTGGCTGACGATGCGGACAACAGACCGCCGCCGACCACCAGGACCGAAGTGGCAAGGGACATCGCGGCTACACGACGAAGCTTCATGGTCGAACTCCTGACACATCAAGGGGATGAGCCCACGAAGGGCAGAACCGGAACCGGAACCGCAACGAACGGGCGCAGCCACAGCACAGGCGACGAGATGCGCTGCCCGTGAAGTGGCAAGCCACAGCACGGCTTCCCACCAGAGC
>NZ_JBHXQN010000167.1:0-1394 GCF_042717785.1 Streptomyces sp. NPDC058619 | reverse complement strand
GGGTTGTCGGGCGGGTGATGGGCAGGTTGGTGGCCCGGCTGTCGCGTCGGGTGGGCGCCGGGTTCCACGGCTCCGGTCAGGGGTTCTGCTCGTCGGGTCGGGTGGTTGTTGCAGTTCAGCCGGGGTTCGGAAGGGCGTCGAGCCTGGCGATCGCGCTGGTGATCACGTCGGTCCAGGGCCAGTGGCGGGCGAATCGCAGGTGCCGGCGGCGGGCGGTGGTGACGATCTGGGCGGCGGCGGAGAACAGGCGGAGCCGGAGACGTCGGGGCTCCCAGAGCCTGGTTTTGCCGGTGAGGGCGAGCATCGGCAGCCAGGCGAGGAGGTCGAGTGCGAGCTGGACGATCTCCAGCCAGATCTGGTTCTGCGCGGTGTCGTGCAGGGGCAGGTTGCGCAGGCCGGTGGCCCGCGCTGCCCGGATGCGGTCCTCGGCCCGGGCGCGTTGGCGGTGCCGCAGCTCCAGTGCGGCGATCGGAACGCCGGTGGTGTTGGTCGCGAACGCGGTGAGCCGCAGTCCGTCGGCGTCGGTGATCCGCAGTTGGGCGCCGGGGTGGGGCCGTTCCTTGCGGACGATCAGCCGCATCCCCTTCGGCCAGCCTTTCCGGCAGTCGCCCGTGAGTTCGGCGACCCAGGCCCCGTCCCGGACCTCGCCATCCGGTTCGACCGCTGGCGTCCAGGCTGAGGTGGGCACCTTGAGCACGGCCTGGTGGATGGCGTCGGTGATGGTCATGCCGACCGAGTACGACAGCCACCGGCCGCGCTGGGCGAGCCAGGCCACGAACTCGTGCGTCCCGCCGGCCGAATCTGTCCGGATCAGCGTGCTCCGTCCGCGCCGGTAGCGTTTCGGCAGCTGGGCCAGGGCGAGACGGGTGGCGGTGATGTGGTCGCTCGCGGTGTTGCTGCCCGCGTTCCCGGGCCGCAGCAGGCCAGCGACCGGCTCCCCGGTGCCACCCCGGCCGTGGTCGACAAAGCCCGTCAGCGGGTGGTGGCCGTAGGTCTTCTTCCAGGTCGCGGCCGCATCCTGCTTGTCGGAGTGGGCCAGTACGAGCACGCCGTCGAGGTCCACGGTCACCTGCCCGTCAGCGTCCGGTGCCACAGGCCCGGCCAACTTCCAGACGCGTTCGCGTACTTCAGCCCGTGCGGTCCTGATCGCCGTCAGGGCCTTCGGACCGGCTGCCGCGAGGGTGTCGATCAGGCGGGAGACCGTCGGGTCGGAGGCCACCGGCCCGAACACGGCCGGCTCGGCCCGCAGCATGGCCGCATCGGCCAGGCAGTCACCGCCGAGTGCGACCGCGAGGGCCACATCCAGCAGGATCTTTCCCGGATCGTGCACCGCCCGCGGCCGTCGCCATGGCGCCAGCACTGCCGATATCGCCTGGTCCAGCCCGCTCTTGCGG
>NZ_JBHXQN010000166.1:0-1426 GCF_042717785.1 Streptomyces sp. NPDC058619 | reverse complement strand
CTAGTGTCCTGCGCCGGAAATGGCGACTCTAAGTTGGTAGGCTGTTTGTATGTCGTCTCGGGGTCCTCGTGCTGTCGAAGTCGTGCTGTCCGCCGAGGAACGTGCGGAGCTGACGCGCTGGGCGGACGGCGCGGTATCGGCTCGTGCAGTGGAGCGGGCCCAGATCATCCTGGCCTGTGCGGACGGAACGTCAAACACTGCTGTGGCGGCGGATTTCAGGGTGAGCGCGGAGACGGTGCGCAAGTGGCGATCCCGGTTCGCCGGCCAGCGGCTGGCGGGCCTGGCGGACGCGCCGCGGCCGGGTCGGCGCAAGCCGGAGCTGGTGCTGTCCGAGGCTGAACGTGCGGAGTTGACGCGCTGGGCGCGACGGGCGAAGACCGCGCAGTACCTGGCGCTGCGCGCGAAGATCGTGCTGCGGTGTGCGGAAGGCGGAACGAACAAGGAGATCGCCACCGAACTCGGCGTCGCCCATGGAACGGTCAACCGATGGCGGTCGAGGTTCATCGGCTTGCGGCTGGACGGGCTGACCGATGAGCCGCGCCCCGGCCGGCCGCCCTCGATCCTCCTCGACCAGGTCGAAGACGTGCTCACCGCGACCTTGGAATCCACCCCGGGCGAGGACACCCACTGGTCGCGGGCCTCGATGGCAAAGCACTCCGGCCTGTCGAAATCGACAGTCGGGCGGATCTGGAAGAAGTTCGACCTCAAGCCGCACCTCCAGGACGCGTTCAAGCTCTCCACCGACCCTCAGTTCGTCGCCAAGGTCGTCGACGTCGTCGGCCTGTATCACCACCCGCCCGAGAAAGCCGTCGTGCTGTGCGTGGATGAGAAGAGCCAGATACAGGCGCTGGACCGCTCCCAGCCAGTGCTGCCGATGATGCCCGGCATGCCCGAGCGGCGCACCCATGACTACTACCGGCACGGCATCACCAGCCTGTTCGCCGCCTTCAACATCGCTGATGGCACCGTCATATCGGCACTGCACCGCCGCCACCGGGCAATCGAGTTCAAGAAGTTCCTGATCCGCATCGACAAGGCGGTACCCGCCGGCCTCGACGTGCATTTGGTCTGTGACAACTACGCCACCCACAACACCGCCGAGATCAGGACGTGGCTGGGTAAGCACCCCCGCTTCCACGTCCACTTCACCCCCACCGGCTCCTCCTGGATGAACCAGGTCGAGCGGTGGTTCGGCCTGCTGACCGACAAACTCATCCGCCGCGGCGTCCACACATCCGTCAAGGCCCTGGAGAACGACATCCGCGCATGGATCGAGCGGTGGAACCAGGACCCCAAGCCGTTCACCTGGACCAAGACCGCCGACGAGATCCTCAACTCCCTCGCCGACTACCTCACCAAAATCAACCCACCAACCATCAACACCTGACAGCTATTTAGACTCGCTATTTCCGGCGCAGGACACTAG
>NZ_JBHXQN010000165.1:0-1439 GCF_042717785.1 Streptomyces sp. NPDC058619 | reverse complement strand
CTAGTAGTACTTCGTTAAGTCAAGGCGGCTGCTCGGGTTCGACGTGTGGGTTTCTTTGCGGGAATCGGGCGTTGGCAGGTGCGGCAGATGCCGGTCCAGCAGCTCAGCAGGTCCTGGAGTTGATCGAGGACCTGGTAGAGGGTCAGGCCGGCGCTTGGGCTTTTGGGTCGAGCCGACGAAGGGTGAGGAATGCGTGGGCGGCGGTGACGAGCGTGACGTGGTGGTGCCAGCCACGCCAGGTGCGGCCCTCGAAGTGGTCCAGGCCCAGGCCGTGCTTCATCTCGCGGTAGTCGTGTTCGATGCGCCAGCGCATCTTGGCCAGCCGGACCAGGTATCGGGTCATAGTGTCGGCGGGCAGGCTGGTCAGCCAGTACTCGGTGGGCGCCTTCTGCCCGGTGGGCCACTCGCTGAGCAGGGTGGCCTCGGGCAGGACGCCGTCCCAGGCGGTGGGCCCGCCGGCCTGGGCGATGGCGCGGTTTCGGGTCGCGACGCCTGCCGGTCGCACGGTGAGGACCCGGAAGCGTGAGCGCATCGGGCCCTTGGAGCCGTGGCGCCAGGTGGCCCGGCGGAGCGTTTTGCGTCCGCCGTTGGTGACCAGGGTCTGCAGGGAGGTGGCCTTGGTCCGGTAGCGGAGCGCGGGTTTGCGGCCGTTCCCGCTCCACGGCGGTGCGGTGGGCGCGGCCGCCTGCGGGTGCGCGGACTCGTCCGAGCGGACGGCGACGACGTAGTCCAGCCCGCGTTCCGCCAGGCCGTGGCGGAACGCGGTGATCTGGCCGTAGCCGGCGTCGGCGACGATCACCTTCGGCTCCAGGCCCCAGGCGACTGCCTCGTCGATGAGGTCCAGGGCCAGGCGCCATTTCTCCCGGTGTCCGACCTCTCCGGGCAGGCCGGCCCTTATGCGGCGTTCAGTGTCGTCCTGCCACTCGGCGGGCACAAACAGGCGCCAGGAGATCGGCACGGACGCGGTGTCGGAGGCGGCATGCAGACTCACCCCCACCTGGCAGTTCGACTGCTTGCCCAATGCCCCGCACCACTGCCGGGCGACCCCGACCGACATACGCCCGTCCTTGGGGAACGACACGTCGTCGATCACCCACACCACGGGGTCGACCACCGGGACCGTCTTGAGGGCCACGGCCCGCAGCACCTCCGCGTGGCCCCACGGCGACTGGTTCACGAACTGCTGCAGCGCCTGCATGTCCCCGTCCGGCAGTCGCTCGGCCATGGGCTGGATCGACTTCCGGCGACCGTCCAGCATCAAACCGCGCAGGTAGCAGTCACCCCACCCTCGCGTGTCCTTCCGCAGCACCGACGCAAACACCTCGGCCACGAACGCGGCCAGCTCACCCCGGACTTCCTCGATCTCCCCCAAGTTCACGCCGACCAGCATGCCCGACCCGCGACACCAAGATCAACACAAGTTAACGAAGTACTACTAG
>NZ_JBHXQN010000164.1:0-1450 GCF_042717785.1 Streptomyces sp. NPDC058619 | reverse complement strand
CTAGTAGGGCTTGGTCAGGTCGGTTGTGGTTGAGCGTGTCCTTCTGGCCCGGTGTTGCGTTGAGGGGGCGTGACTCCGGACGAGATTGTGTCTGTGCGTGGTGAGTTGGAGGACTTCGCGGCGGAGGTTTTTGAGCCGTTCGCGAGGAAGGATCAGCGTCGGTGGGGGCAGGTCTACCTGCGGGGCCTGCTCATGGACGGGCAGCGCAAGTCGGTCGAGCCGATGGCCGCCCGGCTCGGGGAGGACGGAAACCGGCAGGCCCTGGCCCACTTCGTGACCACCAGCCCGTGGGATCCGTCCCACATCCGGGCCCGGCTGGCCTGGAAGATGGAGAAGGCGATCCGGCCCACCGTGCTGGTCTTCGATGACACCGGGTTCCTCAAAGACGGCACGGCCTCGGCGTGTGTGTCGCGGCAGTACACCGGCACCGCGGGCAAGGTCACCAACTGCCAGGTGGGCGTATCCCTCCACCTGGCGTCGGACCACGCCTCGGCAGCCGTGGACTGGCGGCTGTTCCTGCCCGAGACCTGGGCGCCCGGCTCCGCGAAGGCGGACCCCGACAAGGTCGCCCGCCGCACTGCCTGCGGCATTCCCGGGGACATCGGGCACGTGGAGAAATGGCAGCTCGCACTCGACATGCTCGACGAGACCCGCTCCTGGGGCATCGAGGTACCGGTGGCCGTCGCGGACGCCGGATACGGAGACGCGGCCGCTTTTCGGCACGGCTTGACGGCCCGCGGCCTGAACTACGTCGTGGGGATCTCCACCACCTTGTCGGCCCAGCCGGGCGAAGCCGGACCCGTGACCGAGCCGTACTGCGGGATCGGACGCCGGCCGGTGGCGAAGTACCCCGACAAGCCACAGTCGGTGAAACAACTGGTCATCGCGGCGGGCCGGAAGGCGGCAAAGCAGGTGCAATGGCGTGAGGGCTCCCGGCCCGGCACAGGCCGCAGCGGCTTCAAACGGATGTACTCGCGGTTCGTGGCCCTGCGGATCCGGCCCGCCGGACGCGAAGTCCGCCAGGCCGTTGACGGCCCGGAACTGCCCGAGTGCTGGCTCCTGGCCGAGTGGCCGGCCGACCAGGGCGAACCCGTTCAGTTCTGGCTCTCCGACCTGCCCGCCGACACACGGCTGACCACCCTGGTCCGCCTGGCCAAGCTCCGCTGGCGCATCGAGCACGACTACCGCGAGATGAAACAGGCCCTGGGCCTGGCCCACTTCGAGGGCCGCACCTGGAACGGCTGGCACCACCACGTCACCCTCGTCTCCGTCGCGCACGCCTTCTGCACCCTGCAACGACTCGCCACAGCCCCAAAAGACGCGGCGCCGGCCTGAGCCTCTACCGCATCGTCCGCGAGCTACAGACCCTCCTCGCGACATGGACCGGCGTCTGCCCCACCTGCCACCGCGACATACCCACACCAGCCCCAACCTGACCAAGCCCTACTAG
>NZ_JBHXQN010000163.1:0-1475 GCF_042717785.1 Streptomyces sp. NPDC058619 | reverse complement strand
TCAACACCGTTGCGTTTGGCTCCTGAGCTGTACGTCAAGCCCTGCTGAACAGTGCAACGGGACCGCCTGGTAGATCAACGATCGGCGAAGAAAGTCGGTCAAGGTCAGGGGTCCCGTTGCAGGAGAAGTCTGTCATCACGTCCACGATCGAGACGGCCCGGGGTGTGTTCGCGCCGGGTCATCTGGGGGAGTTGACCCAGATCGTGGACTTCGCGCTGGTGGACGCGGTGCTGGAGGAGACCGGTCGGCGCGAGAAGCGCCTGCGGCTGCCGCCTTCGCGGGTGGTGGTGTACTTCGTGCTCGCTCTCGCGCTGTTCGAACACCGCTCGTACCGCACGGTGTGGTCCAAGCTGACCGCCGCCCTGACCCCGCTGGCCCTAGTGCGTCCGGCGGTCTCCTCGCTGACGCGGGCCAGGCGCAGGGTGGGGGCCGCACCTCTGCGGCGTCTGTTCGAGACGCTTGCCGGGCCCGTCGCCCGCCCCGGGCAGGCCGGGTCCTTCTACCGGGGCCTGCGCACGGTGGCCGTCGACGGGACCCTGCTGCACACCCCCGACGACGAGACGCTCACCTGGCGCTACCCCAAGCGGGCCGGGGAGAGTCTGGAGTTCGGCTATCCGCTCCTGCGGCTGCTGGCCTTGGTCGAGTGCGGCACCCGCGCGCTCATAGCCGCCGCCTTCGGACCGGAGTCCGAGGGTGAACTCCCCTATGCCAAGCGGCTTCTGACCGCCCTGGACAAGACGATGCTCCTGCTTGCCGACGCGGCCTTCGACGGCAACGAGTTCCTTGATGCCGTCCATCAGAGCGGGGCGCGGTTCCTGGTGCGCTCCGGGGCCCGCCGCGTCCCCACCCCCGCCGAGCACCTGGGCGACGGATCCTACATCGCCCGCATCGGCTACGGCGTCCTGCGGGTACTGCTGCCGGTGCGCGTGATCGAGGCGACCCTCACCGTCACCTTGGCCGATGGCACCGTCCGCACCGAGCAGTGGCGGCTGATCACAAATCTGCTGGACCCCGTCCGTTTCCCGGCTGCCGAGCTCGTTGATCTCTATCACCGCAGGTGGCAGGCGGAAACTACGTACTTTTCGATCAAGGCCACGATGCTCGACGGCCGCGTCCTGCGCTCCCGCAGCATCGATGGCCTCGACCAGGAGGTCTACGCCCTGCTCACCGCCTACCAGGCTCTGATCCGCGCCGGCGACGACGCCCTGACCGGGCGGCCGGAAGTACCCATGGAACGGATCAGTTTCACCGTCCTACTGGCCGCCGCAACCGACACCGTCACCGCCGGCCATGGAATCTTCCCCGGCACCCTCATCGACCTGGTCGGCACGATCGGCCACGCCGCCCTGAGCGATCTCCTGCCCGCCCACCGACGGCAACGAGTGAAGGCCCGCACCCGCAAGAACCCCACCAGCAAGTACGGCCCGAACGCCGGACAGCACCCCCAGAGGGCCCAGAACTACACCATCCACACC
>NZ_JBHXQN010000162.1:0-1490 GCF_042717785.1 Streptomyces sp. NPDC058619 | reverse complement strand
GGGCGAGTTCAACCAGTCGTTGCAACGCCTGGCTGTTGTAGTGAGCGTAGCTGCTCCTCGAAGACCTCGGCTGGTGTCCGCCAACCGAGGCTCTTGCGGGGCCGGTTGTTGATCGCCAGGGCGACGGCTTCGAGGTCTCCGGACGACCACCGGGACAGGTCGGTGCCCTTCGGGAAGTACTGACGCAGCAGCCCGTTCGTGTTCTCGTTCGTCGGTCGTTGCCAGGGTGAGTGCGGATCGGCGAAAAACACCTTCGTCCCGGTTTCGACGGCGAACTGGGCGTGGCCCGAGAGTTCCTTTCCGCGGTCCCAGGTGAGCGTTTTGCGCAGCTGCTCGGGCAGTTTCGTCATTGATGCCGTAAGCGCCGTGTTCATCGCGATTGCGCCATAGCCTCCGAGCGAGGGTCCGTTCCTCACGGGCGGATTCTCACCCCAGCCCTCGAGCCGGGGCAGGTGCACCAGGAGCGTGGAGCGGCTGCTGCGCTCGACGAGCGTGCCGATCGCGGATCGCCCCGTCCCGATGATCAAATCTCCTTCCCAGTGTCCGGGGACCGCGCGGTCGGCGGCCTCGGCGGGGCGTTCGCTGAGGACGACGTCCGCGGTGACGTGCCCCTGCGGCTTGTTCTGCGACCGTGCGCGGGGAGTCCGCAGTGCCCGGCCGGTGCGCAGGCATGCGACGAGTTCCCGCTTGAGCGCGCCACGGCCTTCGATGAACAGCGCCTGGTAGATCGCTTCGTGGCTGATGCGCATGGACTCATCATCGGGGAAGTCGGCACGAAGCCGGTGCGAGATCTGTTCCGGACTCCAGGCCGTCGCCCATCGCCTGTCCTGCCGATGCGGCTTGTTCAACCCCTTCCAGGCGCGCGTCTGGGGCCCGGTGACGATCGTGCCGTCGGGTCGATGGACACTGCCGGCGAGCCGATCCTGCACGTACTCGCGCAACCTGTCGTTGCCTGCGAGCTTCGCGGTCTTCGGACGCTTCGCGGCCTGCTGCGCTTTCCACTGCGCCACCAGAGCCCGGTAGACCGACTTGCCGCTCCGGGTCGCCGCGTTGCGGCGCAGCTCGCGTGAGATCGTGCCCGCGTCGCGTCCGATCCTGCGGGCGATCTCGCGCACGCCGAGCTCCTGGGCGCGCAGCAGCGCGATATCCTCGCGCTCAGCGAACGACAGGTACCGGCCCGTGGGCTCTTCCAGGCTCAGCGGCGTCATCCCGCCAGCATGTCGAAACCACCGGATCCCGACCGGTGCCGACACGCCGACCCTCTCGGCGGCCTGGACCGTGGTGACCCCCGACGCGATCAGGCGCCAGAACTTCCGTTGCACAGCGCGCGACGGCTCCGGGCGGCCGGGCGAGCGCATCGGCGCCCGCATCGCCCGATCCGCGGCCCACTGCCGTCGCGCCCCGGCCGGCACCTGCCGCATCAGCTTCCTCGGTCGTCCCATCCAACACCTCCGTGATCAAGGTGTTGCGACGACCAGTTGAATTCACCC
>NZ_JBHXQN010000161.1:0-1536 GCF_042717785.1 Streptomyces sp. NPDC058619 | reverse complement strand
GTCTCTATGTCCTTCGTCAAGGACGTGGTGCCGGGTATGAGGTTGTTTGGGGTGGTCATGCGGCGAGGGTGATGGTGGGGGTTCTGGACTCGTAGAAGGTGCCGTCGCGGAGCATGGCGAACAGGACGCTGATGCGTTGGCGGGCGAGGCGGAGGAGCGCCTGGGTGTGGGTTTTGCCGCGGGCTCTTTGCCGGTCGTAGTAGGTGCGGGAGGCCGGGTCGGCGTTCATGCAGGCGAAGGCGGAGAGGAACATGGCGCGCTTGAGCTGCCGGTTTCCGCCTCGTGGTGCGTGTTCGCCGTGGATCGAGGTCCCCGAGGATCTGGTTGTCGGGGCGAGGCCGGCGTAGGAGGCGAGGTGGGCGGCGCTGGGAAAACTGGTGCCGTCGCCGACGGTGACCAGCAGGACGGCGGCGGTCCTGACTCCGACTCCCGGCATCGAGGTCAGGACCTGGTGAAGAGGGTGAGCCTCCAGCAGGGTGCTGATCTGCGCTTCCAAGGCCCGGCGCTGATCGTGAACCGCCGCGAGGGAGGCGGCCAGGGACGGGATCACGATGTCGAGGGTCCCGGTTCCCGGGACCACGACAGTCTGTTCGTCGAGAGCGTCGAAGACCTCGTCGATCAGCCGGACGGCCATCCGCGGGGCTTTCGGGCGGATGAGTTCGACGAGTCTGCGGCGGCCGGCTTTCCGCAGAGCGGCCGGGGATCCGTAGCGTTCGAGGAGCCAGGTGACGGCCGGGTGGTCCAGCCGGGGCCCGAGCACGCGCTCCAGCGACGGGTGGAACTGAGTCAGCAGGCCGCGTATCCGGTTGCTGGTGCGGGTGGTTTCGGCGGCGAGGTCCTGGTCGAAGCCGGTCAGCACCGTGAGCTCGGCGGTGATCTCGTCGGTCAGCTCCAGCGAACGCAGGACATGGGGCATCGTTCGGGCGGCGTCCGCGATCACCGCCGCGTCCTTCGCGTCCGTTTTCGCCTCTCCCGGGTAGAGGTCGGCGATCCGCCGCATCGCGAGTCCGGGCAGGTAGGCGACCTCGCAGCCCGCGTCACGGGCGACGGTCAGCGGCAGAGCCCCGATCGATGCGGGCTGGTCCACGATCACCAGCACCGTGCCGAACTTCGCGATCAGCTTGTCGAAGACGGCCCGCAGTTTCGGTTCGCTGTTGGGCATCGGCTTGTCGAAGACCTTCTTGCCCGCCGGTGTCAGCCCGTGGCCGTGGTGAGCTGTCTTGCCGACGTCCATACCCAGGAAGACGCCCACATCGCCGGTGTCTAACATCGCACCCCTCCCGGGTGGTTGACCGTGCCGGCCTCGGCGGTGGCACCGTGCTCGCGCATCCACGTTATGCAGACCTGCCGCCCACGCTTCTGCCCGGCATTGCGCCGGGCCGGGCGGTGGCCGGGTCTCTCATCAGCGTCTCCGACGGCACCCCACAGGCCCGGCGACACCACCCCCCAGGTCATTCGTTCGACAGAGGGGACACAGTCATACCGGGCCCGGAGGCCAGCGGCCCCATTGCAGGACCACGAAAAACATAACGGGGG
>NZ_JBHXQN010000160.1:0-1620 GCF_042717785.1 Streptomyces sp. NPDC058619 | reverse complement strand
GAACGGGGCTATCCAGGACGGCTCCGACGCCGTGATCACACCAGCCACACCAAGATCATCTCACCGTGACCAGCAGTTACGGGACAAGCCTTAGGCCCAATGCTGGTGATTTAGGTCGTGTGCTGCCGGGCGATACTGATGGTGGCTGGTGTGGGTGGCGGCCGGTTGTGGTGTTCGGCTCGTTTGCGGGGCCAGTTGGACATCTTGCGTTTGATCACGCGCGGGTAGGTCCGGTGGCGTCGTCGGGGCAGCAGGCGCTGGGCGATCTCAGCCAGGGTGGAGGTCAGTGCCCTGGCGAGTCGGCCGGGGGGAAAACGCCGCCTGGGCGGGGACCTGGCGGCGCACGATCCGAAGGGACCGGGTGAAGGAGATCCGGTCGGGATCGGCTTCGTGGTCCAGGGCGGCCTGGTGCATCAGCTGTCGGATGGCGTGGTGCACCAGCAGGAACCCGTAGATCTCCTGCTCCACGCCCCACGGATACTTTGAGCGCAGGACGAGTTTCGGGCCGCGTTGATGGGTCTTGATCTCGTCGAAGGTGGTCTCGATCTCCCACCGCTGGGCGTATAGCGCGGCCAGGTCGGCGGCCGGGGCGGCCCCGGGGTCGCAGATGGTAGTGATCAGCCGGTAGACGTCCCCGTCGCCGTCCGGGCCCAGCGTGTACTCGATCACGCGCACGGCCACCGGGTTGGCCCGTCGCTTACGGTCGGTGTCGGCATGGATCGCGCTGAGGTAGGAGCCGTCCGGCAGACGCTGAAGCACCGGCAGGACGGCGTTCTTCTTCACTCGCCACAACAAGTCGGCTCCGGTGGACCGGGCGGCCTGCCACAACTCGAATCCATAGAATCCGCGGTCGGCCAGCAGCAGCATGCCCGCCGTGAGACGGGAAAACAGCTGCCGCGACAGGGTCTGCTCGCTGCCCGACAGCGGTCCGAGGGCCGTCGCGAAGACTGCGTGGGTGCCGCACTCGGCCACAGCGACCACCCTCGCCTGCGGGAAAGCGCCCTGCCCGCGACCGGATCCCGGCCGGCCGAAGAACGCCTCATTCGCCGACGTGTCCGCGACATCGAATGTCGTGCCGTCCACCGCGACCAGCCGCCACCGCCGATACCAGGCACCCGCGGTGCCGGGCACCGCCACCGGCCGGCACACCCGCGCGAACAGCACCTTCAAAGGCTCGGTCCCCAACCGCTCCCGCGCCCGCCCGATCGCGGCGGTCGTCGGCACCCGCCACCCCTGCCGCCAGCGACGTTCACCCTGAAGTCCCTCGCCCAGCAGCCGCGCGACCTCCTCATACGGCTGGCCGAAGAACAGGCACATCGCGAGCACGAAGTAGACCACCACGCGGGCGGGCAGCAGCCGACTGCGCTGCTCGGCCCGCCCGCACTCCGCGACCACCTCATCGACCAGCCACGGCGGAAACGCCCGCGTCAACACCCCGATCGCGATCCGATCCGACAACCGCTCGCCCGGAGACGACTTCACCTGCCCCGCCCTCGCCATAACCCAACCAACGAGCCCGAGACATCTAACTGATCGTTTCAAAATGAGGTCCGGAGCCGTCTCAAACAGATCATGCTGCAGGCGAGTTGGAGCAGTCCGAGGTGGAGGTCGGCGCGTATT
>NZ_JBHXQN010000159.1:0-1648 GCF_042717785.1 Streptomyces sp. NPDC058619 | reverse complement strand
TCCGCCGCCGCAATCACCGCACCCCGCAACCCCGCAGCCACACCACCCGGCCCGAACACCTCCCCAACAGTCAACTCCAGATCGAACTTCGCCGCTGAATCATTCGCGTACAGCCTTCCGGCCTGCTGGGCGCCCGAGATGTCCAGGGACGTCTCAGCGTTGTTCTGCAGGGTGAGCATGACCTGGAACAGCGGGTGCCGGGACAGGGAACGCGTCGGAGCCAGGTCCTCCACCAGGCGCTCGAAGGGCACGTCCTGGTTCGCAAACGCGGAGATGCTCACCTTGCGTACACGGGACAGGAGTTCACGGAAAGTCGGGTCCCCCGACAGGTCCGTGCGCAGCACCAGCGTGTTCACGAACAGGCCCACCATCTCGTCCAGGGCCTCGTCAGTACGACCGGCGACTGCTGCGCCGATGGGAATGTCCGTACCCGCACCTAGGCGGGAAAGCACCACCGCGAGAGATGCCTGGAGCACCATGAACGGCGTCACGCCCTCGACGCGGGCCAGCTCCGCCAGACGCGCATGCACCTGCGTCGGGATGTCCAGGACCACGGTGTGGCCGCGATGGCTCGGCACTGCCAGGCGCGGCTTGTCGTAGGGCAGCGTCAGCTCTTCCGGCACGCCCTTCAGCGCCTCGCGCCAGTAGGCGACCTGCCGGGAAAGCACGCTCTCCGGGTCGTTCTCGTCGCCGAGGAGTTCGCGCTGCCACAGCGCGTAGTCCGCGTACTGCACCGGCAGCGGCTCCCACTCCGGAGCCCGACCCGCACAACGCGCCTCGTACGCCACCGACACATCCCGCGCCAACGGCCCCATCGACCAACCGTCGGCGGCAATGTGGTGCACCACCACAACCAGCACATGCTCATCGGGGGATGCGCGGAACAGCCAGGCTCGGACCGGCACTTCGAACGCGAGGTCGAACGCGTACCGCGCCGCCGCCGCCACCGCATCACCCAGGTCCGCCGGACCGTCCATGGTGGCGGGCAGGTCGACGACCTGGAGCTGCCAGGCAACGTCCGCGAGGTCAAGGGCTCGCTGGTACGGCTCGCCTTCGGCCATTCCGAACACCGTCCGCAGCACCTCATGACGGCCGATCACATCCCGGAGCGCCGCATCCAGCGCCCCGGCGTCCACCCGGCCGGAAAGCCTCAGGGCCATCGGAATGTTGTACGTGGCACTGGGTCCCTCGAGCTGCTCGATGAACCACAGACGGCGCTGCGCGAATGACAACGGAAACATCAGGAATCTCCCCGGTTACGCATGGGCCGCAACGCCGGCCGCACTGACTTCTTCTTTCCAAGCTGCTGCGCGAGCCCCGCCACCGTCGGCGCATCGAACAGTGCCGCAATCGCGATCTCGACGCCGAGCGCCACCCGGATACGGCTGACGAGCCGAACCGCCAGCAGGGAGTGGCCGCCCAGGGCGAAGAAGTCGTCGTCGACGCCGACCTTCTCCAACCCCAGGACCTGGGCGAATGCCTCGCACAACGCCTCTTCCTCGGGGGTCGACGGGCCCCTGCCCGAGTCCGCCGTGACGACGTAGTCCGGTGCCGGCAGAGCCTTGCGGTCCAGCTTCCCGTTCACCGTCAACGGCAGCACCTCCAGGACCACGACCGCGGCCGGGACCATGTAGCCGGGCAGGCGCTC
>NZ_JBHXQN010000158.1:0-1656 GCF_042717785.1 Streptomyces sp. NPDC058619 | reverse complement strand
AGGAGTGCTTCTTCCCACGCGACGACCTGGACCCTAGACAAGTCCCATCGTTGCAGGTCAGGAGCACTCTTCTCGTTTCCGATCATCCATCGGACGCGCAGCCACGTGAAAGCGCGAGGCTAAGACGTGTCCTTTGTGGTGAGGCGGACGAGCCGTTTGTAGCAGCAAAGGGCTGCGGCCGAGGAAGGCCAGGTAGTTGCGGGGATGGCGTTCTTAGACGTCTTTCTCATGGCGTGATCGTTCGTTTGAACCGTGCATGACTGATCTGGTTGAGCGGCTGGTGCCGGATGAGTTGTGGGTGTTGTTCCGGCGGGTGGTACCGCCGACGGAAGTGATACGTCCGCAGGGTGGGGGCCGACGGCGTGCCGGTGACCGTGAGGCATTGGCCGCGATCATCTTCGTGGCGACCTCGGGTTGCACGTGGCGGCAGCTCCCGCCGATGTTCGGCCCGAGCTGGCAGACGGTATACCGGCGTTTCGCTCAGTGGAGCCGGGCCCGTGTCTGGGCGAGGCTGCACCGTGTCGTCCTCGACGAACTTGGCGTCCGCGGTGAGTTGCACTGGTCGCGTTGCGCGATCGACTCGGTCAGCCTGCGGGCGGCAAAAGGGGGCCACTGACCGGACCGAATCCGACCGACCGTGGCAAGTTGGGATCGAAGATTCACCTGATCACCGACCGGAACGGACTGCCCCTCTCGCTGGGCGTCTCGGGCGCCAACATGCACGACAGCCTCGGCCTTGAGCCGCTCGTGCGCGGGATCCCGCCCATCCGTTCCCGCCGCGGCCCCCGCAGGCGACGGCCAGGGAAACTGCACGCGGACAAGGGCTACGACTCCGACCATCTGCGCCGATGGCTCCGCAAACGCGGCATTTGCCACCGCATCGCCCGCCGGGGCATCGAGTCGTCACAGCGGCTCGGCCGCCACCGCTGGGTCGTCGAGAGGACCGTGTCCTGGCTGGCCGGCTGCCGACGCCTCCACCGCCGCTACGAACGTAAGGCCGAACACTTCCTCGCCTTCGTCGGCATCGCAGCACTCCTGATCGGATACCGCCGCCTCGATAGGCGGATCAAACCGAGAAACCAGTGAGCCGGGGGCGGGCTTCCTCGCGTCCGAAGGTCAGCACCTTCGCAAGCACCTCGCGCATCTCGTCGATGCTCTCGGCTGGCAGGTCGAGCACTGCCTCGATCTTCGCGTCCTCCAACTCCAAGTCATCCAGACAACCGGGGTCCAGCGACACCGTGAGCAGGCTGCCTGTCAGAGCCACCTCGCGGACACAGCCATAGGCCGTGCACTGGTCCGGGGTCATCACGCAGTACGTGTCGAGCCCGAGCGAGATGTCCTGTACGGACGGTTCACCGATAGCGCTCGTGAACAGCAGGAAGAAGCCCTCACCCTCCTCCGCCACGCCGGCCTGCATCTCGCCATCAACGTCGACCTCGGCAGCCACCGCACGGGCCGTGAACCTGTATGTCATACACCGGTTCTACCAGGAGCCCAGCACAGCTCACGCTCACCCCCTCCGCCAACAAGTGCTGTAGATGCCTCCATAAGAAACGACGTCTTAGACCGACCGGCAAATGGATCATTTGAGGCGCCGGGTGGTGGGGCGGCCGTCCCAGCGGTAGCGGCTCGTTGCTCGGCGGATGAGCATGCGGA
>NZ_JBHXQN010000157.1:0-1799 GCF_042717785.1 Streptomyces sp. NPDC058619 | reverse complement strand
GAGTCCCTGCCGCAGTACATGGTGCCGTCGGCGGTGGTGGTCCTCGACGCGCTGCCCCTGTCCCCGAACGGCAAGCTGGACCACAAGGCCCTGCCCGTACAGCAATACGTCACCGGTTCCGGCCGCGGCCCCTCCTCCGTCCGCGAGGAGATCCTGTGCGCCGTCTTCGCACAGGTCCTCGGCGTGGACAGCGTCGGCGTCGATGACGACTTCTTCGCCCTGGGCGGCCACTCGCTCCTTGCGGTACGTCTGGTCAGCCGGGTGCGGTCGGTGCTGGGAGTCGAGCTGTCGCTGCGCGTGCTGTTCGAGGTGCCGACGGTGGCCGGACTGGCTGCCCGCATCGACGACGCCGACCGGGCGCGGGAGCCCCTGACGGCGCAGAAGCGCCCGGAGTGGCTGCCGCTGTCGTTCGCGCAGCGCCGCCTGTGGTTCATAGGCCAGTTGGAAGGCCCGAGCGCGACCTACAACCTTCCGATGGCACTGCGTCTCAAGGGCGCGCTGGATGCCGGGGCGCTGGATGCGGCACTACGGGATGTGATCGGCCGCCACGAGGTGCTGCGCACGGTTATCGCCACTGCTGGTGGTGAGCCGTACCAGCGTCTCCTGGACCCGGAGGATCTGGGTTGGGAACTGCTCGTCGATGACGTCAAGCCGGCGGACGTGGACGCTGCGGTGGCCGATGCGGCGGGGCACCCGTTCGACCTTTCCTCCGAAGTTCCCATCCGTGCAAGGCTGTTCCCCACCGGGTCCCAGGAGCATGTGCTGGTTGTGGTGGTGCACCACATTGCCGGTGACGGTTGGTCGATGGGGCCGTTGGCGCGGGATGTGTCGGTGGCGTACGAGGCGCGTTGTGCGGGTCGGGCTCCGGAGTGGGAGCCGCTGCCGGTGCAGTACGCGGACTACGCGTTGTGGCAACGCGAACTCCTCGGCGACGAAAACGACCCGGAGAGCGTGCTTTCCCGGCAGATTGCCTACTGGCGCGAGACGCTGGCCGGTGCCCCGGAGGAGCTGACGCTGCCCTTCGACCGGCCCCGCCCGGCTGTCGCTTCACACCGCGGACACACCGCGGCCCTTGAGGTCCCGGCGGAGGTGCACACCCGGCTGCTGGAGGTGGCCCGCACCGAAGGCGTCACCACCTTCATGGTGCTCCAGGCTGCGCTGGCGGTGCTCCTTTCCCGCCTGGGTGCGGGCACCGACATCCCCATCGGATCGGCGCACGCAGGACGCACCGACGAGGCCCTCGACGACCTCGTTGGATGCTTCGTCAATACCCTGGTGCTGCGGGCGGACCTCTCCAGCGACCCGGCCTTCACCGACGTGCTCGCCCGAGTCCGGGAGGCCGGACTGGCGGGCGGTGCCCACCAGGACGTGCCCTTCGAACGTCTCGTTGAGGAGCTGGCCCCGACCCGCTCCATGGCACGCCATCCCCTCTTCCAGATCGTCCTGACGATGCAGAACACCATCGAGGCGGTCCTGGATCTGGGAGACGTACAGGCCGCCGGAATATCGGTTGGCGTCAGCGCGGCCAAGTTCGACCTGGACGTCCTGGTTGCCGAGAAGTTCGACGCCGAGGGCGCGCCCGCCGGGCTCCGCGGCACGGTCACCGCGGCTGCGGACCTGTTCGACGCCGGGGCGGCCGACCGCATCGCCGCCGCCTGGGCCCGCGTCCTTGAGACCGTGGTCGGCGATCCGCAGGTGCCCCTAAGCTCGGTCGAGGTGCTGGCCGAGGGTGATCTGCATCGGGTTCTGGTGGAGTGGAACGACACTGCGGCGGAGGTGCCCGCCGGTACGGTGGCGGT
>NZ_JBHXQN010000156.1:0-1845 GCF_042717785.1 Streptomyces sp. NPDC058619 | reverse complement strand
CTTGACTCTGTCGGGGATCTTGGAACTGTCGAGATCAGGTGCCCAGGGTGCGCCATGACTTCGGCCGGGGCATCTCGCGCTGGTCGAGGTAGTTCTGGAAGGCTGTCGGTCGGCGGGGTGTGGGTGGTTCCCCGGTTGGTGGCAGTCCGCTGAGGCGCTCGATGTTGACGGCGATGGCCGTCAGGACGTGCTGGATGTGGGCCTTTCCCTGGCCTCGGTAGCGGCAGTGCCGCATGCCGTGTCCGTGGGCGAACTCGTTGACCGTGCCCTCCACTCCGGAGCGGACCGCGTAGCGGGTCTTCCACTCGGGTGTCTGTTGCTCTGTGCGGACGCGGAGTTGCAGGTCGTGGAGCTCTCGCGGAGGGAAGCCCACGGTGCGGGCGCTGTCGGCGGTGGTGGTGCACTGGGTGCGGGCCGGGCAGGGGCGGCACTGGCTCTTGGTGAACCTGGCCACGATCAGCGGGGCGGCGGTGGGCGAGGAGGTCGGGTAGGGGCCGTGCCAGCCCGCGCTGACCTGGCCCTGGGGGCAGGTGACCTGCCGGCGGTCGTAGTCGATGTGGAAGTCGTCCCGGGCGAAACCCTTGGCCTGACGATGCTGCCGGGTGGGGTTGGCGGGCAGCGGTCCCGTGACGGTGACCTGGTGTTCACGGGCGGCTTGTTCCAGGTGGGGCAGGGAGGTGTAGCCGGCGTCGACCAGGTGTTCGGCGGGCAGCAGCCCGCGGCGGGAGAGGCGGGTGTGGATGCCGGGCAGGACCTGGCTGTCGTGGGTGGTGGCCGCGGTGGTGGCCACGTCCGTGATCACGTTGGGGCCGCCGGGAGCACACGTCTCGGTCAGATGAGCGGCGAACCCCTTCCAGCTGATGACGTGTCCGTGCCGTGCATAGCGGGCCGAGGTGTCGTAAGGGGATACGACCGCCCGGGACGAGGGCGGCAGCCCTAGCCCGCCTTCCTTCTCGGCGGTGCGCCAGCGCAGGCGGCCCGCGGCGTCACGGTCGTAGTTCTGCACCATGATCTGGCGCAGGGCCTGGATACGAGGACCGGACGTGCGGTCTGCTCCGTGCCGGTAGAGGTGTTCCAGGAGCCGGAGGGCGTCGTTTCCGGCGGCGAGGATCCGGGTCTTGGGCTTGGTGGGGTTCTTGCCCAGGCGGACCGGCCGGCCGTAGCGGCGCCCCCAGTCTTCATCGACCAGCTCGTCGAGCAGGTGCGGGGAGGTGCCGGCGACTTCTTCCAGGGCGGCGCGGACCGCCTCGGTGATCAGCTCGAGGCGGGTCAGGTCGCGGACCGCGGCCAGGACGTGGGTGGAGTCGGTGCGCTGGGTGGTGCGCTCGTGCACCAGGCCGGCTTCCTTGAGGCGGGCCAGCGCGAGGTCGAGGAGGCGGTCAGCACGGTCTGCTTCGGCAAGACGGTCGCGGAAGTCGGCCAGCACGCTGTGGTGGAACCCGGGGTCGTCCAGCTCCATGGCCATCGCGTACTTGAAGTCGATGCGGCAGCGGACCGCCTCGGCGGCCTGCCGGTCCGAAAGACCGAGCAGGAACTGCAGCACACAGACGGTAGCCAGTTGAGCAGGCGAGAGACCTGGACGCCCGTCACGCGGGTACCAGTCGGCGAAGTCCTCGTCGCGCCACAGCCCGTCCAGCCGGTCTCTCACCCACATCGCCGTGGTGCCACCCGGGTTGCTCGCCCGCGCAATCTGTGCGGTCAGAGAGGGGACTTGCTCACCGGAACGGGGGCGGAGGGACAACGGGCACCTCGACGACTGCATCGGTCACTGGAACAGCCCGAGCATGCCCGTTGATCATGCTGCCGCACAGGGGAACTCCAAGATCCCCGACAGAGTCAAGCTTA
>NZ_JBHXQN010000155.1:0-1898 GCF_042717785.1 Streptomyces sp. NPDC058619 | reverse complement strand
CAACGTCCTGTGGGCCATGCTCCGCGACGGAGCGTGCTACCAAGCCACACCATCGGTCACGGCGTCGGCTTGACAGCTTCATTGGGAAGTCTCCTTCACGCTGGTCCACCGGCATCCCCTTCGGGCGCCCGTATGGATCGGGTTCCTGCGGGGACGAGGAAAGTCTTGAGGACCTAACGGACCGCTCCAAGGCGGTAACAGGCTTACCGCCAGCGCATTGCGTCAGCGGCATGCCCGCTTCGCGTGTTCGCAGCCCACACGTGGTCGCAGCACGTTGCGGCTCGATAGCTGTACATTCCATTCCGGCTCCAACAGATGAGCTTATTTCCTACCAATCCGGTGACCGAGTGCTGCCGAATCACCTGGTGGAGGCTCAAGCCGGTGGCTTGCGGTGCCGGGCATTCGCAAGCCTGGGGCGCAGTGGCAAGGGGGCGCACGAAGGGAAGTTCCGCGATGAACAGACGCACGATGGGGCGCGGTCTGGCCGGCGCTGTCCTGGCTGTGGGTTTTGGTGTGGCGGGCATCGGCGCGGCCGGAGCGGCCCCCCAGTCCCACCACCATGATCACGGCGTGTCGGCGACGGTGACGTCCTGGATCGAGCTCAACGTCCGCCAGCACCCGTGGACCCACTCGCACGTGGTGTGGAGCCTGGAACCGGGCAGACACGTTAAGCTCACCTGCGAGCAGGACGGCTGGTACCACCTGGCCGACGGAAGCGGCTGGGGCGACGCGCGCTACGTCCACCCCCACGAATGGGTCCGCTACTGCTGACCCAGCAGGGCCGAGGCCGGACTCAGTCCCGGCTCCGGGGCCCGGCGGCAGGTCGGCGGCAACCGCTCACTCGGGCACAGGGCCCGACGGTACCCACCCCGCGAGTAGACCCGCCACACCAGCCGCAGGGCCCGAAGGGGACCTGGAGAGCGTCCCCGGTCCCGGCCGCCCCCGCCGGTAGCCCAACCGATCAAGCCGGCACTGCGTAAGCCCCCGTATCCCGGGCGGGCAGACCCCCGGGGTACGGGACCTCACCCCGGGCCCCTACGCCGGTTTCGCCCCCGGGCACAGGATTGCCCCCTGGACCGGGTCACCGGCCGCAGCACTGATTCGAAGCCCCGACCTCGCCCAGTAGCGGCGCACAGCGGGGCGGGCAAGTCGAGCAGATCTCGGGTGTGGCGCTTGCTTGCTTGAAGCCGCCTGGCACGCCGTGGGCCCGCTTACGACGGCTCCGCCCGTGGACAACGTCACCGGCTCCTCAACCCCGTCTTCGGTCGACCACCTTCGCGGCGACCGCTACCCCCGGCCGATCTGGCTGTGGTGGTCGGCCACCGATGCCACCGCCGGGGACGTGGACCGGCTCTGGCAGGCGTTCCTGCGCAGATTCGACCTGGAACACACCTTCAGGATGTTCAAGCAGACACTGGGCTGGACGGCTCCCAAACTCCGCGAGCCGGCCGCCGCTGACCGTTGGACCTGGCTGGTCATCGCCGCCACACCCAGCTCCGCCTGGCCCGGCCCCTTGCCGAGGACCTTCGCAGACCCTGGGAGCGGCCCGCACGCCAAGGACGTCTCACCCCTGCACGGGTCGCCGAGGATTTCGCCGCCTCCACGGCAAGGCCCCTCAACCGGCCGGTGCACCGAAACCCAGCACCGCAGGCCCAGGCCGACCAATCGGCACGAAGAACAAGCACCGTGCACGCGAACGCACCGTCGGAAAACAGGGCCAACCGGACCTCACGGCAACCACCACAAGCAGCAGATCTGGATAAACGTCAAGCTTAGACACGCCAAAGACCGTTGCAGTACTAACCTCGCGCTTTCACGTGGCTGCGCGTCCGATGGATGATCGGAAACGAGAAGAGTGCTCCTGACCTGCAACGATGGGACTTGTCTAGGGTCCAGGT
>NZ_JBHXQN010000154.1:0-1930 GCF_042717785.1 Streptomyces sp. NPDC058619 | reverse complement strand
AGGCAGCGAAAGAACTAAGTTCTACCCAGCAACTTGAATTTGACTTCTTTGGAGGTGGTAACGTGTCCATTGCTTTCCAGTACCAGGACGCCGTTACTGAACGGCTATTTGAATCCGCTAAGACCACAGCGCAAGCATATCACGCTCAGGCCGTTCTATGGCAAATCTGCCGTAATCTTGGCTGGCAAAGTTACGAATGCACCAAAACGGCCGCAGATCTCTGCGAGACAATGCGAACTGACAAAGCACAAATGGCAAGAGCATTAGATTTGCTTGAAAAAGTTGGTGCAATTCATCGCGTTAAACGTGGTCGAGTAAAAGTTATAACTGTAACACCTGAAGGAGCTTTTCGTGGGAATGTAAATAACCACGCTAAAGCTGTTGAGCGCTTCCGTCTGGACGTTATCGACGGCGGTTTATCGCCTGAATAACAGCTCTTATTCTGCCCGATTAATGAGCTACAGAATTTTATAATTCTTTGACTTCTAAAGCCCTCGTTTGAGGGCTTTTTTTTGAGTTTTTTAGGTGTAACGCTGACAAGTTGCATTTCCTGCTACACAGACGTTTCAGAAAAACAGCCGGCACAAAAATCACCTACAGCGCGATTTTGGGGCGCGGTGTTTTTGTGCCTATTCGACAGTGCTTTTTGATGAATTTAATTTTGTACCACAAAATTACGTATCCTGCCTATGAACACAGGACAAAAGTCGCAACGCAAGACATAACGTCCCCGCGCCTTTAAATTGCGCTGTAGGGGGCGTTATGTCGTTCGAGCCTGTTGACTACATTGAATATGATAAAAACGCTCACACGGCGATTT
The DNA here is from genome assembly GCF_042717785.1 of Streptomyces sp. NPDC058619. Classification (NCBI taxonomy): domain Bacteria; kingdom Bacillati; phylum Actinomycetota; class Actinomycetes; order Kitasatosporales; family Streptomycetaceae; genus Streptomyces; species Streptomyces sp. NPDC058619. The sequence goes on along the minus strand of NZ_JBHXQN010000154.1, from coordinate 1,110 downwards.
ATGGAGCTATGAGGGGCATTAGAGCTCCCACCCTTCATCCATAAAAGCCTTTTCATCGAAAGGAACACGATTATCCCCTCTAAGGCTTTTAATTTTGGCTTGTATCTCTGCTACTCTTTCAGTCAGTGATTTTTCATTCTGCTGATCAGAATCCTGTGATTTTTTTTCTGTTTTCTTCATTTCACAGTCTCCCCAATCTAGTTTTTATTTAAATATCTCATGTAGGTCGATGTAACATAAAATGTAGTTCGTAATGTAACATCACATGTAACATTTTTTGCACTTGTAAGTGTCAGCACACACGCGGTTTAGCTTAAATTTTTAGACTGTTTTTTTGCTGTTTTTCATTAAAACGATGATTACCCATAAAACTCATAATCTTAAGCGTTTTCACATACGTTTGTTGATTAAAAAGTTGTCTCAAAATTGGGACTTGTTTTCGATGGTTATAGGTAAATCGAAAACCGGCAGTGCTGCCGTCCTGCGGGCTGTCCAGTAGGTCAGTCCTCGGAAACAGCATCTCTGCCGTTATCACATGCACCATTTTTTTAAGCTATTTTACGAAGCGACTAGCTTCGTTCCGCTTAATCTATTTAAGATACATGGATACGTTAGTGCATTTTAGCACTCTAGCCCCTGAGAAATAAGACTTTTTAGATTATTGACAGTTGTCTGTCAGACAACTAAGGTTGTCCACCAGTCAACTATAAGGGCAGATTGATGACAAGATTATCATTTCGAGAGCTAAGGGAGCTCGGTATCTCAAATGAAGATATCGCAGCTGCAAAGGTCACACAGGCCGCCCAGCGTAGAGTTGGGGCTCCCGTCCAATCAATTGGCGTGATTGTTGGTGCTGCCCAGCCACGTCAACGTCATAATCCAAACCCACCAATAAGCCTAACTGAAAAGGCTATGAGGAAGCGTGGTATTTACGATCAAGCGGCTCTGCTACTGGATCAACAAGCATTGCAGGAAAGTAGCCCAGAACGTGCTATGCAAGCCCGTAAAGCAGCGCAGGCAGCGAAAGAACTAAGTTCTACCCAGCAACTTGAATTTGACTTCTTTGGAGGTGGTAACGTGTCCATTGCTTTCCAGTACCAGGACGCCGTT
>NZ_JBHXQN010000153.1:0-1938 GCF_042717785.1 Streptomyces sp. NPDC058619 | reverse complement strand
CTGCGGCCAACCAGGTGATCGCCACCTTGCCCGACGCCGTCGGGCCGGCAGCCGATGAAACCGGGGCGCTGACGCTCGGCGCGGACGGCTTCCCCGTCGGCGAGGCGCCCGCCGAGGGTGTCCGCACCGCGTCGCACATCAGCGGTCTGGGCACCGGCAGCTGGGCGTACAGCAATACCGGCGTGAAGTGGGAGTACAAGTACGACTGCACCAACTTCGTCTCCAAGGACCCTACTACGGTGGCGGCATGAAGATGCGGTCGGGCTGGTACAAGCGCGACGACGTGTGGTTCAAGAACCCCTGGTATAACAGCTGTCTGGTGATAGCCAGTTACTCGTGGTCGGGAGCAGAAAACCTGCGACGTCACCTGGCCGGGCACCGGCCGGGGCTACCACATCAACGACGTCTACAACGTCCGGAAGGGCGACATACTCTTCTTCCGGGACAGGAACGACGGCGTCTACGAGCACGCGGCCGTCGTCACCGCCAACTATGGTGGCCGTATCCACATGGCCCAGCACGGCGGACCCGCCCATACGACATTGGACGACGCCATGGCCCGCAACAAGCGCACCTCTAAGCCCAATACCAGTGACTTAAGAGCCCCAGGCGCGTGGGACCTTCGCTGGTGGGTTGATCGGGGCCGTTTTGTGGTGCGGGGCGATGGTCACGGCTTCGGCTGGGTCGAGTGTGGGCTGCGGCCAGAGCCGGTGTGTGGCGCGTTTGACGCCGAAGTTGGACATCTTGCGTTTGACGACGCGGGCGTTCGAGCGCCGGCGACGCAGGGGCAGCAGGTGCCAGGCTATCTCCCGTATCCCGTCGGCAAGGGCTGCGGCCAGGCGGTCAGGGGGAAAAGGCCGCCTGCGCGGTGACTTGACGTCGGGCGAGGCGGAGGGTGCGGGTGAAGGAGAGCCGGTCGGTATCAGTGTCGGCGCCTTCGGCGGCGGTGTGCATGAGCTGGCGGATCGCATGATGGATGAGCAGGTGGCCCCAGACCTCCTGCTCTACGCCGTCGGGTGAGCGGGAGCGAAGGACCTGGGCGGGGCCGCGCTGATGTGTCTTGAGTTCGTCCAGAGTGGTCTCGATCTCCCATCGCTCGTTGTAGAGCGCTGCCAGCTCCGTTGCGGGTGCGGCCTCGTGGTCGAGGATGGTGGTGATCAGCCGGTACGGGGCATCGTGCTGCGGGCGGCCGGGGTCGTCCAGGGTGTACTCGACAACCCGCACCACGGTCGGATCGGTGCGCTTGCGGTGATCCTTGGCTGCCACGATGTCGGAGAGGTAGGACCCGTCGGAAAGCTCCTGGCGCACGGGCAGGACCGCAGTCGTCTTGATCCGCCAGAGCAGGTCCGCGCCGCCGGCCGAGGCGGCCCGCCACTGCTCCAGGCCGGCGAAGCCCCGGTCGGCCATCAGCAGGTCATCCGGTCCAAGGGCATCGAACAGCTCCCGCGCGAGCACGGACTCCGCGGTGGTGAACGGCCCCAGAGTCGCGTGGGTGATCGCGTGCGTGCCGCACTCGGCCAGTGCCACCACGCGCACCTGCGGGAAGGCAGTCCGCTCGCCCCGGTGGGTGGCGGGGCGGCCGAACCGCGCGTCATTCTCCTCGCTGTCCGGCACGTCAAACGTGGTCCCGTCGACCGCCATGGGACGCCAACGCCCGTACGCCGCACCGGTAGCTGACCGGGTCGCCACGGGCCCAGCGGACTGCTCGAACAGCAACTTCAACGGCCCCGGCCCGAGCTTGACCCGGGCCCGGGAGATCGCGCCAGGCGTCGGTACCTGCCATGACCCCGACCAGCGTCTGGCCCACGCGAGGCCCTCGGTCAGCAGTCGCGCGACCTCCTCATATTGATCAGAAACGGTTTGGGTTCTGGGTCGTTGAGCTGGGTGTGAGCGATCTGGTGGGGGACGCGCGGCATCTGTCGCCGTCGGCGCAGGAGG
>NZ_JBHXQN010000152.1:0-1952 GCF_042717785.1 Streptomyces sp. NPDC058619 | reverse complement strand
TTAAAAGTGGCTTCAGAGGGCTGTGAGGTGCAAACAAAGATCGTAGAAGGTCGGGAAAAGAAATTTTTAAAAGGCGGACGGCTGCACATGTATCCTTCCGGAATGAATATGTATCGAAAATCAAAAGGGATTGTTAAGCCGGAACGGGAAGAAATGAAGTTCGGAGACATAAAAAAAGTAGTGGGTTCGGCAAAACCACACTACGAGAAAAGTTATCATGTCGAAAATGACAATTTTGAAAACACAATTTCGTTTCTCCAGTATAACACAAAACGTGATTTTTGAAGCAAAACGGTTCCTCTTTATGGAGCCGTTTTTTTTATTTCCCGAAGGGTTATTTGTCAGAATGACAAACCGATTTCGAGCCGGCGAGAACCCATTGTCACACCACGATTTAGGGGGTGTGTATAAATGGGCACTCTCTGTGAAATTTGAAGCTTTGAAATTCCGAATGGCGCACTTATACACTCTGTCGAGTGAGTGCTAAAATGCTGAAGCATTTCCGTCAAGCGTGTGGAGGAATCTTGTAGAGAGATATAGCATAGATACCCGTATCTCTAGAGATATTTTGGTATATCCCTGCTATATCTATGGGGTATCTATGCTATATCTTTGGCTTCAAAAACGGCACCTGTTCTAAGAGCATAGAAACTCAACAGGCACAGCCTGTTTGACACCCTTTTTTTTAGGGTGGCACCGAGTTTCCTTATGCTCTTTTTCTCTGAAGCTAAACCTGTTTTATATGTCGTAGTCTTTTTATTGGGAGTGACCCCTTGCTGTACAATTTCCGGAGGTGCCGATAAGGGACGAATTTTCCCTTGTCGGTTGCCTTTGGGGATTGTAAGGGGTGGAGGCTCGGAATCAAAAGGAAACGAAATATCATTCCGAGTGTGCTTCTTTTTTCTGTTCTTGAATTCTATTATTTCCAATGTTAGAATTATGTTAACAACTTGTTAGGAGTGTGTTTGGATGGAAGAGAAAAAACAAATTGGACCTCGAATTACTGTTGAAACATTTAAAAAGCTAGAGTTATTAGCCGAACATTTTACAAAACACAATGAATTTGGAAGAGTTTCAAAAGATGCTGTAATTGAGTTTGCTATTAAGGAATTGTATAGGGACTATTTGGGAAAAGGACGCTAATTTTTGTTGAAAAACTGACTTCGGATTTGGGGTTCTTTATTATTAACTTGATTTTAATTAAACATTACAGGAAAAATTGAGGGGAAATGGATGGATAAACGCAATGGTGACGCGGTTTTCATAGCTCCAAATGATGTTGTAAAAGTGACCACTATGAATCACGTCATTGAAGTTCAGCATATGGAGAAGATGAACCGGAAAAATAATATCAAAAAATTGGACAAGGATAGGTTTGTAGACCTCTCTACTGGGGAGATCCGGGAGTTCGAGCATTCGGAAAATCGGCAGGAAAATTATAATTCTTTGAGACAAACCTTTAAGAAGCTGCGTTATTTGATAAATAACAATTTTATAGGACGGCCAAATGAATTACATATAACTTTGACATACAAGAAAAATATGACGGACACGAAAAAACTTTATAGTGATTTTCAAAATTTTATCGACAGGTTGCGTTATAAATACAAGAAAGAAAGTTCGATAGATTATTTATCGGTGGTAGAGCCACAAGGACGTGGAGCCTGGCATTGTCATGTTTTAATGCGCTTTAATGATTTGGATAAGATTTATATTAAAAATGCTGAATTAAGGAGTCTATGGGGTTTAGGATTTGTAACAATCAAGTCATTAAAGGATATAGACAACATAGGAGCCTATTTGAGCGCTTATTTGACTGATATAGACCTAGAAGATGTCCAAGACAGGGAAACAGCCTTAAAAGTGGCTTCAGAGGGCTGTGAGGTGCAAACAAAGATCGTAGAAGGTCGGGAAAAGAAATTTTTAAAAGGCGGACGGCTGCACATGTATCC
>NZ_JBHXQN010000151.1:0-2008 GCF_042717785.1 Streptomyces sp. NPDC058619 | reverse complement strand
CAGACACAATCTCGTCCGGAGTCACGCCCCCTCAACGCAACACCGGGCCAGAAGGACACGCTCAACCACAACCGACCTGACCAAGCCCTACTAGAGACTCCGCTGCTGAATGCGTCAGCGGGCGAGTCGGTGGCTGAGGCGTTCGAGTCTGCTGGTGCGGGCTGTACGTAGTGGGTCGATGGTCCACCAAGCTTCGGGCCGGACGATGTTGAGCGGCGGCCTCGTCGAAGCCGCTGGGGTGGAAGGCGGAGGCGGCGTGCGCGAGGTGGTGCTCGACCACGGTGACCTGCCGGGGCCGGTGGTGGCCGAACAGGGCGGGGGCGAGGAGTTCGGCGATCAGCTCGGCGTCCGTGCAGATGTTGCTCGGCGTAGGCCAGGCCGGATTGAAGGCGATGGCGATCTCGTCAACGTCGGCCAGGGTGATGCCGGCCTCGGACAGGCAGTAGGCCGCGGCCACCGCGCAGGAGCGGGAGTCCTTGTGGTGCCTGCGGCGGGAGAAGCGCTCCTCCTCAGCGAAGGCGACCACCTTCCCGTCGATGACCAGGCAGGCGGAGGGGTGGAAGTAAAGAGGGAGGAGGGGGCGGCGGTACGGGCCGACTCGGCTGGTGCCCGTCGTCCCCGATCGGCGACCGGTGTTTCCCCTCCACGATCCTTGCCACAGCAGCCTCCTCAAGGCCTGGGTTCTCCACTGCAGAAGCGGAGGCCCGCGATGCACGAGGGCGCACATGCGCCTGTACGCCTGCTGCATACAACCCAGCGACTGGGTCGCTCGTCAGCCTTCGAGCGGGCGGCCTGTGCTGCCCGCAGGCGGGCCAGACCGGAGATCCGCGTGCGAGCAAGTGGCAGTTCGTCTTCGGGGGTCGGGAGCGTGACGGGCATGGACCACACACCGCTGGTCTGGGAGGCGATGCCGAGCGCGACCATCACCTCGGCGAGTCCCATGCCGTGGCCGGGACAGGGAGCCCGGCCACGGTGAGTACGTCGGTGCAGCCGGCCTCCTTCCCGGCAACCAAGGCGCGGATCTGGGCCTTGGTTGCCGTCCCGCGCAGCGGTAATCGCGGAGCCAACTCAGCCCTCTACCGCATTGCCCTCGTCCGCATGTCCAGAGACGCCCGCGCCAAACGAGTTTGCCGCGGCGGCGGACCGTTCCGACTTTCCTGCCGGTGGATGTCGGCCGGTGATCGGCCGCGTCCAGCTGCTCGGCGAGCGGGAAGCTGCCGCCATAATGGGAGGCATGCCCTCCAGCCCGCACCACCCCGCACCCGCGTCGAAGAACCTCTCGGGCACGGACGCCGAGGACCTCGCGCTGTACCGGGAGAAGTTCCGGTGCCGTCTGCCGGAGTCGCTGAACGAGTTGCACGGCCCGACCCAGGGGGTCGTCGAGCTGCCGCTGCACATGGCCTGGTCCGGGATGACCTCGTACGACCTGGGCAAGCCGCGCCAGCGCATGGGCCTGTACCGCACTGTCTTGCATGAGGGCCTGCACGACGACCTGCCCCCGCTACCTCAACCAGGACCTGCTCCTCCAGCTGTGGCCGGTGCTGCGCACTCTCGTCGGCCGCACCGTGCGCACCGTGTGGGAGGACGCCTTCGCTCAGCTCGCCTCCCGCACCCAGGCAGCCGCGTGACGGACATGCCGGAGCTGCACGCGCGGCTCCTGGCGGATGTGATCGCCCTCGGATCCCCGTATCCCCTGGTCCTCACTGGCGGGTATGCCGTGCGGGCGCACCGCCTCGTGAACCGCCCCAGCCAGGACCTCGATGTCGCCACCGAGAACCCGGCGCCCATGGCCGACATCGCGGCCACGCTCCGCGCCGGCCTGGAAGCCCGCGGCTGGAAGGTGCACGCGCTGGAGACCCAGGGGCATTGCGTAGTCGAGGTTGGTCCGGTTCGCCGGGTTCATGCGTGACGTAACGTCATGTCCGGTGTGCCGTAAGGGAACCCGGACAGCAGAGCAGGCACGGTGCTGGTGATCATGTGGTTGTCGAGACCCATGAGAACCGAGCGA
>NZ_JBHXQN010000150.1:0-2099 GCF_042717785.1 Streptomyces sp. NPDC058619 | reverse complement strand
GCTACGTCACCCCGCTCGAAACCAGAGCCCTGACGACCCACGACCTCACCCCCGCAGCGTAACCACCCGCTGTCCAGGATCAGGGGGGAACTTCAGTCCGGCGTGAAGGTGGCGCGAGCCCGATCTGCGGGATCTGTGCGGAACAGGAGAAGGCGCACGCCCTTGCCGGGCGTGCGCCGGCGGACTGGCTCGTAGTAGTGGTGAAGTCCCTGTAATGGGGGCGGAGCGAAGGCGCCGGGTCGTTCGTGGCTTGTTCATTCGATCAACCGGAAGTGCTCCGGGAGGAATTGGCGTGGATGAGTTGAAAGCATCGGTCAAGCCGTTCGGTATACCGAAGCTGCTGGTGATGGAGGCTTGGGACAAGGTAAGGGCGAACAAGGGCGCGCCGGGCGTGGACGCGGTGGCCATTGAGGAGTTCGAGGAGGATCTGCGGGGAAACCTGTACAAGATCTGGAACCGGATGTCCTCGGGCTGCTATTTTCCGCCGCCGGTGCGCATGGTGGAGATCCCGAAGCCGCAGGGCGGCGTCAGGGTTCTCGGAGTGCCGACGGTGGGCGATCGTGTCGCGCAGACGGTGGTGGCGATGGTGCTGGAGAAGAGGGTCGAGCCCATCTTCCATCCGGATTCCTATGGCTACCGCCCGGGGCGTGGAGCGATCGACGCGGTGGGCATGTGCCGGGAGCGGTGCTGGAAGTACGATTGGGTGGTCGATCTCGACATCAAGGCGTTCTTCGACTCGGTGCCGTGGGACTTGATGCTCAAGGCGGTGGGCTCGGTCTGTGAGCTCCCCTGGGTGCAGCTGTATGTCAAGCGGTGGTTTGCTGCTCCGCTGCAACATGTGGATGGCACGCTGATTGAGCGTGCCATGGGAACCCCTCAGGGTTCGGCGGTATCTCCGGTCCTGGCGAACCTGTTCATGCACTACGCGTTCGACATGTGGTTGCACCGGGCCTTCCCGGACGTTCGCTTCGAACGGTATGCCGACGACGCGGTCATCCACTGCCGCAGTCTCGCCGAGGCGAGAGCGGTGCTGGCCGCGCTGGATGCGCGCATGGACTCGGTCGGCCTTCAACTGCACCCCGACAAGACGCAGATCGTCTACTGCCGGGACGTGAACCGTAAGAGCTCTTTCGAGCACACGAGGTTCACGTTCCTGGGTTACGACTTTCGCGAGCGCACCGTGGACGGGCGGAACGGACTGTTCCGGAGTTTCTCTCCGGCGGTCTCGGACAAGGCCCTGAAGCGGATGGGTGAGGTGGCGCGGTCCTGGCGCCTGCACCGGTGGGTGCAGGGCGAGGCCCGAGACCTCGCGGACTGGATCAATCCGGTCGTGCGGGGATGGATGCAATACTACGGGGCCTTCAACAGGTCGGCCCTCTATCCCCTCCTGAAACGGATCAACGCCTACGTGGTCCGGTGGTTGCGCGGGAAATACCGGAGGCTGCGGCGAAGCTGGTCGGCGACCTTCCGTGCGTGGTGGTCCGGGGTCGAACGACATCCCCGGCACTTCGCGCACTGGGTCTGGGTGACCGAGCCCGCCCGAGTCTGGTGACCAGGACGACAAGAGCCGTATGACGGGAGACTGTCACGTACAGATCTGTGGGAGCCCGGGGGTGAAATCCCCCCGGGCCACCCGACTTCGCTCAGGACAAGATGAGGTAGACACCGAGGCGCGGTGTCACTTCATCGACGCGGAGAAGGCATCGGAGGATAATCCCGCAGGTCACAGCGTTGCGTTTCTCTGCCGTGTGCTGGGTGCCGCGTTCCACCTACTACGCGCATAGGGCATCACGGCCGGCCCGGACGGCGCGGGAGCGGGCCGAGGAGGTGCTGGTGGGCGAGATCCGGGTGCTCCACGCCGGATCTCGCGGTGCCTACGGGGCCCCGCGGGTCCACGCCGCCCTGCGGCGGGGCGGGCGGGCGGTGAACTCCAAGAAGGTCGAGCGGCTGATGCGCAAGCACCGGATCGCCGGGATCACCCGCCGCCGGCGCCGGGGCCTGATGTCAACACCGTTGCGTTTGGCTCCTGAGCTGTACGTCAAGCCCTGCTGAACAGTGCAACGGGACCGCCTGGTAGATCAACGATCGGCGAAGAAAGT
>NZ_JBHXQN010000149.1:0-2204 GCF_042717785.1 Streptomyces sp. NPDC058619 | reverse complement strand
CGCGAGGAGATCCTGTGTGCGGTGTTCGCCGAGGTCCTCGGTGTGGAGAGTGTCGGTGTCGACGACAGTTTCTTCGCGCTGGGTGGCCACTCGCTCCTCGCGATCCGGCTGGTGGAAGTCCTGCGTAGTCGTGCGATCTCCATCTCGATGCGGGAACTCTTCGAATCGCCAACCGTGGCCGGCCTTGTGACAGTCGCTGGGGGTGAGCAGTTCGTTGTACCGCCGAATGCCATTCCGGAGGGCGTGCAGGCGATCACGCCGGAGATGCTGCCCTTGGTCGACCTGACCGCGGATGAGGTCGAGCGGATTGTCGCGTCCGTGGAGGGTGGTGCCGCGAACGTCGCGGACGTTTATCCGCTGGCGCCGTTGCAGGAGGGTCTGCTCTTCCACCACCTCCTCGCAGACGGCGGCGAGGACACCTACGTCATGCCGACCGTGCTGGAATTCGACTCGCGTGAGCGGCTGGACGCGTTCACCGACGCGCTCCAGCAGGTCGTGGACCGGCATGACACCTTCCGTACCGGCATCGTGTGGGAAGGCCTGCGCGAACCAGTGCAGGTCGTATGGCGCAACGCCCAACTCCCCGTCGTGGAACTAGAACTTGACCCGTGCGGTGCTGAGCCGGTGGAACAGCTCCTTGCTGCCGGCGGCTTGTCGATGGATCTGGGACGAGCCCCGCTGCTCGGACTCCATGTGGTTGCCGCGCCGGGGAACCGGTGGCTGGTGCTGCTGCGGATTCACCACCTGGTGCAGGACCACACGACATTGGAGTTGCTGCTCCGCGAAGTGCGGGCGGTGCTCGCCGGGCGGGCTGCCGAGCTGCCGGAGCCGGTGCCGTTCCGCGCCTTCGTCGGACAGGCGCGTGCGGGGCTTGACAGTGGGAAGCACGAGACGTTCTTCGCCAACCTGCTGGGTGACGTCACCGAGCCCACCGCGCCGTATGGCTTGGTGGATGCGCGGGGGGACGGATTGGACTCGATTCAGGCGCGGCGGGACTTGGCCCTGGACCTTGAGGCGCGGCTGCGTGAGGTGGCGCAGAAGCTGGGTGCCAGCCCGGCCACCGTGATGCACGTGGCGTGGGCGCGGGTTCTTGCGGCGGTCAGCGGCCGGGACGACGTGGTGTTCGGCACCGTCCTGTTCGGGCGGATGAACGCCGGAGCCGGGTCGGAAGTGCCCGGTCCTTTCATGAACACGTTGCCGGTGCGGCTGCGGGTGGACGAGACCACTGTGGTGGCAGCGGTCGCGGCGATGCGGGGACAGCTCGCGGGACTCGTTGAGCACGAGTACGCACCGTTGGCTTTGGCTCAGCAGGCCAGTGGTGTGCCGGGGGACACTCCGCTGTTCACCTCGCTGCTCAACTACCGCCACAACGTTGTCCTCAGTCGAGGCATAGCCGACGTCTCCGACGGCATCGGGGTGGTGTTCGCCCGCGAGCGCACCAACTACGCGCTGACGATGGCCGTTGACGACGACGGTGAGGGGCTGGGGCTGACCGTGGATGCCGTCGCTCCTGTCGACGCGGATGCAGTGGCAGCGTTGATGGATACAGCGACGGAGAGCCTTGTGGTGGCGCTGGAGGAGGCGCTGGCTGGTGGTGAGGACCGGCTCCTGAGTGGTGTTGCGGTGCTGGGCGCGGCTGAGCGTCGGCGGTTGCTGGTGGAGTGGAACGACACGGCTACCGAGGTGCCGGCGGGGACGATTCCGGAGCTGTTCGAGGCGCAGGTGGCGCGGACGCCGGACGCGGTCGCGATTGTCGCCGACGGCGTCGAGGTGTCGTATGCGGAGCTGGATGGGCGTGCGAACCGTCTGGCGCGGCTGCTGGTGGGTCGGGGCATCGGTCCGGAGTCCGTGGTGGGCGTGTGTCTGGAGCGCGGCATCGATCTGGTGGTGGCGCTTCTGGGCGTGCTGAAGGCGGGGGCTGCGTATCTGCCGGTCGACCCTGCCTATCCGGCTGAGCGGGTCGCCTTCGTGCTGGAGGATGCGGCTGCTGCGGTGGTGGTGACCTGCCAGGCGCTGACTGGTGTGCTGCCCGAGAACCCGCTGCGGATCGTGCTTGACGATCCGGTTGTGGCGGGGGAGTCGGCGACTTTGGTTGCCGTGCCTCTGAGTGATGTGGAGCGTGGTGGGGCGCTGTTGGCGGCGCTTCCGGCGTATGTGATTTACACGTCGGGGTCGACGGGGCGGCCCAAGGGTGTGGTGGTCTC
>NZ_JBHXQN010000148.1:0-2214 GCF_042717785.1 Streptomyces sp. NPDC058619 | reverse complement strand
TGGACCCTAGACAAGTCCCATCGTTGCAGGTCAGGAGCACTCTTCTCGTTTCCGATCATCCATCGGACACGCAGCCACGTGAAAGCGCGAGGCTAGGGGGAGCCACTGACAACGGAGTTTGGGCGCCGCTGTCACGGCAACGAGCGGCTGAGCCAGACCACTTCGCCGCTGTCGTTGGTGGACGTGCGATCCCGCTCGAACCCGAGCTTTTCCAGGACGCGCAGCGACGGGGTGTTCCACGCGCCGACGGTCGACCAGAGGCGTGTGCGTCCTGTCGCCACGGCGGCATCGAGCACGGCGCGGGCCGCCTCGGTGGCGTAGCCCCGCCCATGCGCGTGCCGGAACAGCTCGTACGCGATCTCGGGCTCCTCCAGGGTGGAGCGGCCGATGATCAACCCGCAGTAGCCGATGAAATCGCCTGCGTCGCGGCGCTGGATGGGCAGCAGGGCGATCCCGGTGGTCGCCGTCGCGGTGAGCAGCTCCGCGATGACCGTCCGGGTGCGCTCGGCCGTGGGCGTCGTCCCGTTGCCGCGCTCGGAGAGGAGGGCGCGGAACTCGGCGGCGTCCGACTCGGCCCAGGGCCGCAGTATCAGCCGCTCGGTCTCGAGGTGGAACGACATCGTCTCGTACGTAGACATGCCCCCACCCTGCCTCACGGATCATCACGCACCACAGCGGGAGTCCTAGGTGGTATCGCCCCGGGAGGCGTCGGTGCCCGTCCCCTCCGGGCCGTCGAGCCGCGCCGTGACCGGGGTGGCTGCGACGCCGTGCAGGAGCACCGAGAGCAGCACGGTGAAGGTGACCACCGCCCACAACTCCCGTGCGGGGGCCGCGAAGTCCGCCTCGCCCAGCGCGTACGCCAGGTAGAAGAAGGAGCCGATGCCGCGGATGCCGAAGAGCGCGATGACGGCGCGTTCCTTCCCCTTCGCCGCGCCCCGCGCCTGGACGACCCAGCCCACGGCGGGGCGGATCACCAGGAAGAGCACCAGTCCCAGGAGGGCCCCGCGCCAGGTCAGGGCCTCGAGGCCGCCGTCGGCGATGAAGCCGCCGACGAGGAAGAGCACGACGGCGGTGAGGAGCCGCTCGATCTGGTCGGTGAAGGCGTGCATGACGCGGTGGTAGCGGTGGGCGCGTTCGGCTCCGCGGATCGTGCAGGCGGCGACGAACACGGCGAGGAAACCGTAGCCGTGCAGCAGTTCCGTCATCCCGTACGCGGTGAAGGTGGCGGCGAGGGCGACGAAGCCCTCGCGGTGCTCGGAGAGGCGCAGCGACTTCCAGCCCGCCTGGAAGAACATCCAGCCGAGCAGCCGTCCGACGCCCACGCCCACCAGCAGTCCCACCGTGCTGCGTACGAGCACATCGCTCCAGGCCCAGTGCCACAGTCCGTCCGTGGACCAGCCGGTCGCGGACGACGCCGTGAGGGCGATGGCGGCCAGGACGAAGGGGAACGCGAGCCCGTCGTTGAGCCCGGCCTCGCTGGTCAGCGCGAAGCGGACCTCGTCCTCGTCGTCCTTCTCGTCGGTCGGCTCCCCCACGCGCACTTCGGCCGCCAGGACCGGGTCCGTGGGCGCGAGGGCGGCCGCCACCAGCAGCGCGACGGCCGGGGGCCACCCCAGCAGCCAACCGGCGGCAGCCGCCGTCAGCAGGATGGTGAGCGGCATGGCCAGCCCGAGCAGCCGCCACGTCGTCGACCAGGCCCGCAGGCCCGGCGGCCGGTTGATGGCCAGGCCGGCGCCCATCAGCGCGACCACGACGCAGACCTCCGTGAGGTGCTCCACCATGCTGCGGTGCCGGACGGGGTCGAGCGCCGGGAGCGCGTCCAGCGGCAGCAGGAACACCAGGAAGCCCGCCGCGAGGAACACCATGGGCAGGGACAGGGGCCGTTTCGCCAGGGCCGTCGGCAGCACCGCCGCGCCCAGGGCTCCCAGCCCCGCGCAGGCGTACACCACGTCGATTCCCGTCAGGCTCAATCCGACCACCACTCCTGTAGGTGTGCGTACCGCTCGTCACTCGCCTACCCGGTCCCGGGCGCGGCACCTCGCCCGTGTCCGGCCCGGGGCATGGGCATGGGAGTGGGCCCGGACTCGACTCGTCGAGTCCGGGCCCACTCGCGTGCCGGGTCAGGCGGGGCGGCCGCCGAAGGGGGCGCCGGTGCCGTAGTACGTGCCCAGCTCCTCGTGGTAGCCGGCGTTGCCGAGGTGCTGGTCCCGGTGG
>NZ_JBHXQN010000147.1:0-2214 GCF_042717785.1 Streptomyces sp. NPDC058619 | reverse complement strand
GCGGGTCTGGCGCGTGGGTATGTGGGCCGGGCGGGGCTGACGGCGGAGCGGTTCGTGGCCTGCCCGTTCGGTACGGCCGGTGAGCGGATGTACCGAACCGGTGACCTGGTCCGCTGGGATGCGCAGGGCCGTCTGGTGTTCGTGGGCCGGGCGGATGAGCAGGTCAAGGTCCGCGGCTTCCGTATCGAGCTCGGCGAGGTCCAGTCAGCGGTGGCCGCGCACCCGTCGGTGGCCCAGGCCGTGGTGGTGGCTCGTGAGGACACCCCGGGCGACGCCCGTCTCGTGGCGTACGTCGTGACCGGCGCAGCGCTCGAAGAGGAGCTGTCGGCGGCGGTGCGAGCCCTGGTGGCGGAGTCCCTGCCGCAGTACATGGTGCCGTCGGCGGTGGTGGTCCTCGACGCGCTGCCCCTGTCCCCGAACGGCAAGCTGGACCACAAGGCCCTGCCTGCCCCCGAGTACACCAGCGGTTCCGGCCGCGGCCCGTCGACGGTGCGTGAGGAGATCCTCTGCGAGGTGTTCGCCGAGGTCCTCGGCGTGGACAGCGTCGGCGTCGACGACGACTTCTTTACCCTCGGGGGCCACTCCCTGCTCGCGGTACGCCTGGTGGAGGTGCTGCGGACCCGCGGCGTGTCCGTCTCGGTGCGGGCGCTGTTCCAGACCCCGACCGTGGCAGGGCTCGCCTCCGCGGCCGGTGCGGAGAGCGTCGTCGTACCGCCGAACGTCATCCCGCAGGACGCGCAGGCGATCACACCGGCGATGCTCCCCCTGGTCGACCTGACCGTCGAGGAGATCGAGCGGGTCGTCGCGACCGTGGACGGTGGCGCGGCGAACGTCGCGGACGTCTATCCGCTGGCCCCCCTGCAGGAGGGTCTGCTCTTCCACCACCTCCTCGCCGACGGCGGCGAGGACGCCTACGTGACCCCGATGGTCGTCGAGTTCGCCTCGCGTGACCTCCTTGACCGTTACCTCAGCGCCCTCCAGCAGGTCGTGGACCGGCACGACATCCTGCGTACCGGCATCGTGTGGGAAGGCCTGCGCGAGCCGGTACAGGTGGTGTGGCGCCACGCGAAGCTGCCCGTCGAGGAGGTCACACTCGACCCCCACGGCGCGGACCGGGTGGCGGAGCTGGTCGAACGGGTCGGCACGGTCATGGACCTGCGGCGCGCGCCGCTGATCCACGCCCATCTGGCAGCCGAGCCCGGCACCGACCGGTGGATCGCGCTGTTCCGTGAACACCACATGGTGCAGGACCACACGGGTATGGAGCTCCTTCTCGAAGAGGTGGAGGCGTTCCTCGCCGGCCGGGGAGAGGAACTGCCCGAACCGCTGCCCTTCCGTGACTTCGTGGCCCAGGCGCGCGGCGGGGCGGACCGACACGGACACGAGCGGTACTTCACCGGGCTGCTCGGCGACGTGACCGAGCCGACCGCCCCGTACGGCCTGGTCGATGTGCACGGCGACGGCGCGGCAGCGGTCAGCGCCAGGCTGCCGTTCCCGGCACAGCTGTCGGAGCGGGTCCGTACCGTCGCCCGGAGTCTGGGTGCCAGTCCGGCCACGGTGATGCATGTGGCGTGGGCTCGGGTCCTGGCCGCGGTCAGCGGCCGAGAGGACGTGGTCTTCGGTACTGTGCTGCTCGGCCGCCTGAGCGCGGCGGCCGGCACCGGCCGGGTGGCGGGCCCCTTCATCAACACGCTTCCGGTTCTGGTACGCGTCGGCGACCTTACGCCGCGCGCGGCGGTTGCCGCGATGCGCGATCAGCTCGCCGCCCTCCTGGAGCACGAGCACGCGTCGCTCGCCCTGGCCCAGGAGGCCAGCGGGGTACCGGGCGGGACCCCGCTGTTCACGTCACTGTTCAACTACCGGCATCACGCCAGTCGGTCCGCCGCCCGGGGCGACGGCGCTACGCCGGAGAGTGCAGCCGAGGACGGCATCAGGCTGGTGTTTGGTCGGGAGACCGACAACTATCCGCTTTCGGTCTCCGTTGATGACTATGGCAACGGGCTCGGTCTGGCCGTCGACGCGGTCGCGCCGATCGACCCGCAGGCTGTCGCCACACTGGTGGCCACCGCTACGGAGAACCTCGTGGCAGCGCTGGAGAGCGGTGCGGACCGGTTCCTGAGCTCCGTCGAGGTCCTTGACGAGGGTGAGCGGCAGCGGTTGTTGGTGGAGTGGAACGACACTGCGGTTGAGGTGCCGCGGGCTACTGTGACGGAG
>NZ_JBHXQN010000146.1:0-2217 GCF_042717785.1 Streptomyces sp. NPDC058619 | reverse complement strand
GCCCCCTCCCTGTGGGTGGTGGTGGGGGTGGCAGGGGGGTTCGGACAAGGGTTTTCCCCGTATCGGGTTCACCTCCGCGTTGCCTACTGTCTGCCCACCGGCGATCCCCCTGTCGGAACCCCGCGGCCCCACACCCACCCCACACGAACCGTGGAGCCGCAACCACCCCCCAACAGGACCAGAACCGGTACCGCCCACGCCCCGACCACCGTGCGACGCCCACCCCGGCGGGCGGACGGGACGAAACGGCACACGGCGGAGACCGGGACGGAACCGACCACCCCGCCCCGGTCCCCCACCGCCCCGCCCCACACCTCCCACATGCACCGACCGGCCGCACCGGCCTGCCCGGAAACGGCCCGCGAAAGGGAACAACCGTGCACGCAACGAGACGCAGGCTCATATCCGTCGTGGCGATCTCCGCCACCCTCCTCGCCGGCACCGCCACCGCCACCGTGGCCGCCGCCGACACCCCCGCCCCCACCGACACCCCCGCAGCCGCCGCAGCCGCCGCAGCCGCCGCAGCCGCCGCGGCAGCGGCTGCGGCCGCGCCGGTGGAGAACCTCATCGTCGGATACAAGCCCTCCGCCAGCGAAGCCAGTTCCAACACCGCCGCCGCCACCGACGCGGCCGCCAAGAGCAGAAAAGCCGGCAAGAAGGCGGCCTTCGACCGCCGCCTGGGCACCGGAGCCGCCCTCGTCAGCCTCGGCCAGGCCACCGCCCCCGCCGACGCCGCCGACGTCATCGCCCAGTTCCGCGCCGACCCCGACGTCGCCTACGTCGAACCCGACACCCGCGCCTACGCCCTCGCCACCACCCCCAACGACACCGACTACACCAAGCAGTGGGACCTCTTCGAGCCCACCGCCGGCATGAACGTCCCCGCCGCCTGGGACAAGACCACCGGAAACGGCGTCACCGTCGCCGTCATCGACACCGGCCACGCCGCCCACAGCGACCTCGCCGCCAACACCGTCGCCGGCTACGACTTCATCACCAGCGCCACCGCCGCCCGCGACGGCAACGGCCGCGACAACAACCCCGCCGACCAGGGCGACTGGAGCGCCGCCGCAGAATGCAGCGCCACCTCCAAGGCCAGCGACTCCTCCTGGCACGGCACCCACGTCGCCGGCACCATCGCCGCCGCCACCGGCAACAGCAAGGGCATCGCCGGCATCGCCTACAACGCCAAGATCCAGCCCGTCCGCGTGCTCGGCAAGTGCGGCGGCGCGACCTCCGACATCGTCGACGCCATCACCTGGGCCTCCGGCGGCACCGTCCCCGGCGTCCCCGCCAACGCCACCCCCGCCAAGGTCATCAACATGAGCCTCGGCGGCTCCGGAACCTGCGGCACCAGCTACCAGAACGCCATCAACGCCGCCGTGGGACGCGGCACGACCGTCGTCGTCGCCGCCGGCAACAGCAACGCCGACGCCGCCGGGTTCTCCCCCGCCAGCTGCAACAACGTCATCAACGTCGCCGCCAGCAACCGCACCGGCGACCGCTCCTTCTACTCCAACTACGGCAGCACCATCGACGTCGCCGCCCCCGGCGGTGAAACCCGCCGCGCCACCGACACCCCCGGCACCGTCACCACCCCCGAAAACGGCATCCTCTCCACCCTCAACACCGGCACCACCACCCCCGCCACCGAGAACTACAAGCCCTACCAGGGCACCAGCATGGCCGCCCCCCACATCGCGGGCCTCGCAGCCCTCCTCCTCGCGGCCAAGCCCACCCTGACCCCCGCCCAGACCGAAGCGGCCATCAAGACCAACGCCCGCCCCCTGGCCGGAACCTGCACCGGCGGCTGCGGCACCGGCCTCGCCGACGCCACCGCCACCGTCAACGCCCTCACCACCACCCCCACCACCCCCACCTTCCAGAACACCACCAACTACCCCATCAACGACAACACCACCATCGAAAGCCCCATCACCGTCACCGGAATCACCGGCAACGCCCCCGCCACCCTCAAAGCCGGCGTCACCATCGCCCACACCTACACCGGCGACCTCAAAATCGACCTCATCGCCCCCGACGGCAGCATCTACACCCTCCACAACCGCACCGGCGGCACCACCGACAACATCAACCAGACCTACACCGTCAACGCCGCCACCGAAACCGCCAACGGCACCTGGAAACTCCGCGTCAACGACAACGCCAACGGCGACACCGGCACCATCGACGCCTGGAACCTCACCTTCTAGACCC
>NZ_JBHXQN010000145.1:0-2220 GCF_042717785.1 Streptomyces sp. NPDC058619 | reverse complement strand
GACGACTGCATCGGTCACTGGAACAGCCCGAGCATGCCCGTTGATCATGCTGCCGCACAGGGGAACTCCAAGATCCCCGACAGAGTCAAGCTTAGGGCTTGCAGGGAATCAAGGTGTTGCTTCCCGTTCTGCCGCTCCTTGGTGTGGTATGCGCATCCCGGACGAGACTTGTAACCAACTCTTCGTGAAGTTTGCGGTGTTGTTCCCGCATCTGGACGAGCGGCAGCGTCGGCTGTTGATGGCTGCCGAGGCCCGTGTCCTGGGGCACGGCGGCGTTCGGGCCGTCGCACGGGCGGCCGGGGTGAGTGAGACGACGGTCCGCAAGGGCGTGTTCGAGCTGGAGGCCGGCGAGGGCCCCCTGGGTCGGGTGCGGCGTCCGGGTGGGGGCCGCAAGCGGGTCGCGGATCTCGATCCGGGCCTGCGGTCGGCTCTGCTGGCGCTGGTCGAGCCGGATGTGCGGGGTGATCCGATGTCGCCGCTGCGATGGACGGTGAAGTCGACCCGCGCACTCGCGAGGGAACTGACCCGGGCCGGGCACCGGGTCAGTGCCGACACCGTCGCCAATCTGCTGCGGGAGGAGGGCTTCAGCCTGCAGGCCAACGCCAAGACCCTCGAGGGCAACCAGCACATCGACCGGGATGCACAGTTCCGCTACCTCAACGAGCAAGCCCGCGAGCACCGGGACGCCGGCCAGCCGGTCATCAGCGTGGACACCAAGAAGAAGGAACTCGTCGGCGAGTTCAAGAACGACGGCCGCCAGTGGCGCCCGGCCGGTGATCCGGTACTGGTGAACATGCACGACTTCGCCGACCCCCGGTTGGGGAAGGCGATTCCGTACGGGGTCTACGACCTGGCGGCGAACACCGGATGGGTCAACGTCGGCACCGATCACGACACCGCAGCATTTGCGGTGGAATCGATCCGCCGCTGGTGGCGCGGCCAGGGCCACGCCACCTACCCGCAGGCGACACGGTTGCTGATCACGGCCGACGCGGGCGGCTCCAACGGCTACCGCACCCGGGCCTGGAAGCTTGAGCTCGCCCGGCTCGCCGCTGAAACGAAACTGACGATTACCGTCTGCCACCTGCCGCCGGGCACGCAATGCCGTTGCTTGAACTCGTCAAATAGTTCGCAGTGACGCTGGAGCGGCCGGGTCGTTGGGCCGGGCATGCATCCTTGGGTAGGGTTGTCCGATCATGTGCGGCTGGGGGTGATGACCCGATGGGTGACTCCGGAACTCGTCGCCGGGGTGCTGGAGAAGTGCCGGGTCCGGGACAAGAAGCCCGGCGCGCTGCCCGCTGGGTTCATGGTCTATTTCACCCTTGCGCTGGCACTGTTCCAGCAGGACTCCTACGACGATGTCGCTGAGCACCTGGTCGGCAGCGTCCCAGAGCTGAGTGCAAGCATTCCGAACAAGTCGTCGTTTACGCGGGCGCGCGGGCGTCTGGGTCCGCTGGTGCTGGAGGCCGTGCTTAGGAGCTGGCCGGCCCGTTGGCGCCGGTCGGACTGCAGGACTCCTTCTACCGCGGGATGCGGTTGGCCGCGGTGGACGGTTTCGTTCTGGACGCGCCGGACACGAAGGTGAACCGGGCCGCGTTCGGCGGGCCGGTCAAGAACGGCCAGTCGGCAGGGTTTCCCCAGGTGAGGGTGGTGACGTTGACCGAGTGTGGCACCCACGCGCAGATCGACGCGGCGGTGGGCGGCTTCAACGGCGGCGAGCGGGAACTCGCGATCGCTCTGGCCGTCTCAGCGGCCGGGATGCTCGTGGTCATGGACCGCAACTTTCCCGGGGTCGCTTTGTGGAAGGCGTACCTGGAAGCCGGGTCGCATCTCCTGCTCCGGGCTCGTTCACCAGTGGCCCACCGTCCGGTCGAGCATCTCGCTGACGGCACCTACTCGGCGAGGATGAACCTGGCCGGGCAGAAGGGCGCGCACCCCGGCGGTGTGCTGGTCCGGGTGATCGAGTACCGCGTCGACGGCGGTGAGGTGGTCAGGCTGCTGACCGATCTGCTGGACCCGGTGGAGTATCCGGCGTCGGAGCTGGCAGCTCTGTACCGGGAAAGATGGGAGGCGGAGTCGGCGTTTCGGCAGATCAAAACGTTGCGGCTGACGTCCAGGACGATCTGCCGGACTGCCGGGTCGGCGACGGCCGGTGCGCAGGCCTGCCGCAGGGGTTCCAGGGTGGCCTGGTCGAACTCTCCGGAACACGCGATCACGCAA
>NZ_JBHXQN010000144.1:0-2349 GCF_042717785.1 Streptomyces sp. NPDC058619 | reverse complement strand
GTTCATGCGTAGCGGCTGGCAGAAGCCGTTGGCCGAGGACCGTGAGGTAGAGGCGTCGCAGGTCATCAACTTCGGTGGTCCGGGTGTCAAGGAGGCGGGCAAGGCTGCGCTGAAGGCCGGCCCCGAGGCCGTTGCGAAGTTCCTGGAGTCGGGCCAGTACGAGGCGCGGGAGGTGGACAACGAGGTCGATGTCTCGAAGCTGATCAATTCCGGTGGCCCGAATGTGAAGCTTGCGGGCAAGAACGCTCTGAGGGGTTCGGCGGATGACATCGCGGAGTTCCTGGAGGTAGGGCAGTTCGTCGCCCGTAACCGGGACCAGGAGCACGCGACGATCGCGCAGCTGACCGAGCAGGCCAAGCAGGCCGGTATCCAGACGGAAGCGGCGACGAAGAAGGCGGAGGCGGCCGCGGCCAAGGCCGTCAGTGCTGCCGACAATGCCAGGATCGCCGCATTGAAGGCGGCCAAGGAGACGGAGGCGGCCGGCAAGGACGCCGGCCGGGCCGCCTACAAGTCGAAGCAGGCCGCGCAGTCGGCGCGTGAGGCCGCAGCCGCGGCCCAGCTGGCGATCGGTTCGGCGAACGCGGCGAACCGTGCGTCCCGCACGGCCGCGCTGGCTGCCGCGCAGACCTCGAATGCCGCTTCTTTGGCGGCGACCGCGGCGAATAAGGCCTATAACTCCGCGATTGCTGCAGCTGGTGACGCGACCCAGGCGGAGGCAGCCAACCGTGCCGCCAAGGACGCGCGTGCTGCCGCGCTGTTGACGCGGACGTCGGCTGACGCCGCTCAGAAGGCGGGCGAAGCTTCGCTGGCCGCGGGTGTCGCCGCGGATGGCGCTCGCAGTGCGGGTGACCACGCGAACGCAGCGGCGACATCCGCCGAGGACGCGAACCGGCATGCCGAGGCGGCCGGCGTGTTCTCCGCCGAGTCCCGCAACGCGGCCGCTGAAGCCCGCCGTCACGCGAATGCCGCGAACCGCGCGGCGAACAACGCCGGGGCGCTTGCCCGCCGTGCGGCCCAGCAGGCTTTCGACGCCCGTGACGCGGCACGTTCCGCCGCGGACCACGCGGAGAAGGCGGCTGCTGCCGCCGAGCTCGCGGCGAAGTACGCCGGTGACGCCTCTCAGGCCGCGGCGGATGCCCGTACCTGGGCCGAAGCTGCGCGGGTCGCGGCGGAGACCGCGACGAAGGCGGTCAACACCGCCAAGCAGGTCCACCAGGTCGCTCTCGACGTTGAGAAGGAGGAGCTGACCTCACGGGCCGAAGCGGCTCTGGAGCGGGCCCGCTCGGAAAAGGAGCAGACCCAGCGCCTGATCTCGGCTTCCGCCGAGGTCGCCCGCGACGCCCGTGCCCTGGACACCGCGGCCCAGGCGCTGGCCGCCGAGGCGGCCAAGCCGAACGTGGACGTCCCGGCCACCGCCGCCAAGGGCCGCAAGTTCGCCCTGGACGCCTTCAGCCTCCGCGGTCCCTGGAACCAGGAAGCGGCGGCACGTGCCCTGGGCGGCACGGACGCCGAAGTCCTGGAATACCTGCGCACCGGGTGGAAGAAGTCCGCTCTGGAAGAGAACCGCGACCGTGTCGTCCAGCTGAGCGTGAGCAGTCCGCACGCCTCCGTCCGGGCGGGTGCCCTCACGGCTCTCAAGGGCACCCCCGAGCAGATCTCCGACTTCTACACCACCGGCCAGTACGCGGTGGGCGCGGACGACCTCGCGGTCGCCGTGTCCAAGGTGAACAACGACGGCGGCGCCAGCGTCAAGAAGGACGCCAAGGCCGCCCTGGCCGATGGCTCCGGCAAGGCGCTGGCCACGTTCCTGGAGGTCGGCCAGTACGGTGCCCGGCTGAGTGATGAAGAAGTCATCGTCTCAGCCCTGGCCAACAAGAAGGACGCGCAGGACGGCAGCGAGACCAACGCCGAGCTGAGGGCCGCCGCGAAGGCGGCCCTGGCGGGAACACCGGCGAAGCTGCACGAGTTCGTTGCTTCGGGTCAGTACGCGGCGGCCCGCAAGGATGACCTGACCGATCACCACCGCTTCCAGATCAGCCGGATGCTCTCCGAGGGTGAGATCATCTCGGCCAACGCCCAGGCCAGCCGCTGGCGTGCAGCCGAGGCCGCGGCCCGCGCGAACAAGGCCGAGGCCGACGCCAAGAAGTGGGCGGCCGAAGCCGACAAGTCCGTCGTTCTCGCCAACGGCTACGCCGCCGACGCTCAGAAGTCCGCCACCGCGGCCACCAAAAGCGCCGACCAGGCCAAGGCATCAGCCGTCACCGCCCGCAACGCGGCGAACAGCGCCAACCGCGCCGCCGACGCCGCCGAGGCCTCCGCCGCCCAGGCCGCCTTCTCCGCGAACTACGC
>NZ_JBHXQN010000143.1:0-2488 GCF_042717785.1 Streptomyces sp. NPDC058619 | reverse complement strand
CAGGCACGAGATCAACAGACACACAACAGATCCTGCCGACCTACCAGCCAACTGACAACCCACCAGCCAAAGTTCATTCTGAAACGATCAGTAAGTCACCAGCATTGCGCCTAGGCCGTCTCTTTCGGATCTTGCCGGGCCCGCGGCGCCCTCGTGACCGGGCCCGGAGCCGGCGGTGATGACTGCCCTCCCCAGGTCTCTTCGCGAGCAACGGAGTTGCTAGCTTTCGGATCATGGGGAGAATCGCCTGGGTAGCCAGGTCTTTGGGTGGGGGTGCGCTGCTGTTTGCGGTGCTGGCACTGTGGGCGCTGCTGTTCAACGTCGGCATATCGGTGTATCGGCCGGACGTGGCTATGCTCGGGGCGGTGGCCCTGGCGCTGGCCGCCGGGTGGGTGTGGTCGGCCTCCCGGCCGATCCCGGTCACGCCACCGAGGCAGGTCGAACCGGTGCCGGCGCCGCCCGCGAAGCTGCCCTGGATACGGCCGTTCAGGGACTTCCTTTCCCTGCTGCTGGCCGTGGTGGTGGTATTGCCCGCCGTGGCCGTGCTCACCGAGCTGATCACGCGCCCGGACGGCGACGACCTGAAGCGGATCGCGGCCATACAGAAGGCCGGTGCCGAAGTGACGCGGGGCACCATCGTCGAGGTCCAACGGGTGAAGTCGGGGAAGAACAAGGAAGTCGCGGACACCGCCGACGTCACCGTCGAGGTGCCCGCCCGCGGCCCCGGGGGCGGCAGTGCGGGCACCAGGCGGCTCGAGGTGGTGAGCGGGCACATCTCGGACCCCTTCGGGGGCGACTTCGAGGGTGAATCCGTCCTGGTCCTGCACGCCCCGACGGCGCCCGCACTGGGCGGCGTCGTGGACGACCCCGGTCACGTCGAGCGGTACGTGGAGGCGGCCTTTCCGCTCGCGTTCTCCCTCACGCCATTGACCACCTGGATCGGCCTTGGCCTCGGAGCGGTCCTGACGTTCTTCGGCTCGCTGATGTTCGTCCGGGTCCCTCCGTCCGATCCCGCCCGGCGGACCCTTCGTGAGGGCGCGGCCGCCGGGGCGCTGCCCGCCGTCCGGGCTCGGATCGTCGCGGCCCAGCGGAACGAACACACCACCTTCGGAACGGTGGACGGCACGGTTCGGGTGCGATCGGACCACAAGCTGCGTTTCGCGCTGGAGGACGGTTCCGAGGTGCTGATCGGCAACCCGACCGTCGAGCCGGCCGGGCTCGCCCTCCTCGCGGCGCGCATGGGAGAACGGCCGGGCTGGCTGTGCGGTGCCCGGAACTGGCGTCTGATCCGCTACGACGAGCAGCCGGTCGCCTTCGTCACCGACGAGGGGGAGGTGGCGTGGCTGAAGATCGACCGTGAGGAATTCCAGCGGGTCCTGGAGCCCGCCACCCCGGTACAGCCCGACCCGGAGCGCTCGACGCGGCTCTCCCCGTGGCCCACCACCGTGGTGCCTGGGGCCCACTGGCCCTGGCTCGGGGGCATGGCGCTGTCCTACGCACTGGTCGTTCTCGTGCTGATGCTGCCGATGTCCTGGCTCGCCGCATCTCTGACGACCTCACTCGCCGCGGCCGTGGCCGTGGCGGCCTGCGTCTTCCTGGTGCGGCGCCGGGCGGACCTCTCCGACCGGACGGGCCGCTGGGAGGTCCGCGCGACCCGCGACCCGGAACTCGGTCCAGCCTGACGCCCGAGCAGCCCTGGAGATCATCCGAAAATCTGTGATGGCCGGAGTAGACATTGGGTGGTGGTGTGGTTATGGTTTCTCTCGTAGCCCAGAGAGACCGCAGGGCCTGGCAGAGACGAACTGCCGGGCAGGCAGAATCCGCAGTACAGGCAGGACCCGTATGACGGTGCGGTGGTGGAGTGTCGAAGCCAGAGCAGTTGCAGGTCGGCGACGGGACTGATCACCGGACCGGGTGGCCCGCAGTCATCAGGGGCCACCACACGCAGTACCAGCAATTGACGCAGTGGTGCAGTACGGCAGTGCCTCGGTCAGGGTGTCGATGGTGGGCATCCGCATCGGGAGGTTCGGCAGTG
Source organism: Streptomyces sp. NPDC058619 (assembly GCF_042717785.1). Taxonomy (NCBI): domain Bacteria; kingdom Bacillati; phylum Actinomycetota; class Actinomycetes; order Kitasatosporales; family Streptomycetaceae; genus Streptomyces; species Streptomyces sp. NPDC058619. Next base: position 453 of record NZ_JBHXQN010000143.1, on the reverse strand, counting down.
GGGTTCCAAGCCAGAGCAGATGCAGGACGGGCGACGGGGCTGGCTGCCGGAAGCGTGGCGCTCGGTCAGGCCGCGAGCAGTGCAAAGCGGTTCGCAGTAGAGCAGTACGAGAAGTACCCGGCAGTGAAGTCAGTGAGTGGTACCTCGGTGAAGGCGTCGGCTGCGGGCGCGCGCACCGGGAGGTTCGGCAGTGGGGTTCCAAGCCAGAGCAGATGCAGGACGGGCGACGGGGCTGGCTGCCGAAACGTGGCGCTGCTGCAGGTCACGAGCAGGACGCAGTTCGCATCGCCAGCAGTACCAGCAGTTCTGAGTGGAGCAGTACCCGCAGTTCGCAGTATCAGCAGTTCCCAGTGGTAGGTAGTTGATCATCCGAGGGATGAACGGAGGGATTGGGCGCCATCAGGATCGCCCGGACGGAGTGTTGAGTCCGGGTACCGCGGGACATCGTTAGTG
>NZ_JBHXQN010000142.1:0-2511 GCF_042717785.1 Streptomyces sp. NPDC058619 | reverse complement strand
TTAGACCGACCGGCAAATGGATCATTTGAGGCGCCGGGTGGTGGGGCGGCCGTCCCAGCGGTAGCGGCTCGTTGCTCGGCGGATGAGCATGCGGAGCGTGACGAGAGCGGCGGCGAGGTAGAGGTAGAAGTCCACGACCTCGCCGTTCCTCTCGGTGCAGCGTCGGAGCTTGCCGTAGTCGTTCATCCACGAGTGCGTGCGCTCGACCACCCAGCGTTTGCCTGCCTGGAGCGGGGCTGGCACTCCCTTGCGGGCGATCTCAGCCGTGAACCCCAACTCTGCTATCAGCGCGCGAGATTTGGCGCTGTCGTAGCCGCGGTCGAGATTGACGTTGACGGCGTCCGGCAGCGGGCCGACCTGCTCCTTGGCCGCTTCCAAGGTGGGTCCGAGCAGGGGTGAGTCGTGCCGGTTGGCCCTGTCGGAGACGATCCCGAGCGGGACACCGCAGGCGTCGGAGGCGACCGAGCGTTTCAGTCCCTGCTTTCCCCGGTCGACCGGGGAGCGCCCCGCCTTGTCGCCGCCGGACGGGGCCTTGGTGATACAGCCGTCCACCGAGATCTCGCCCAGTCCCAGGCCGATCATCCGGTCGTACGCCTCAAGCGCCAAGGCGTGCACCTTCTCGGATATCCCCAGCCCGGCCCACTCCTTGACGCGGCGTCGGATCGTCCGGTCGGAGCATCCGACTGTGGAGATGCGTTCGTAGCCGGAGCCATGAACCAGCGCGAGCACGATGTGCTCGAAGACCGTCCGGTCGGCGATCCGGCGGCGGTGACAGCCCAGCGGGTGGTCCGCGACGAACTCTCCCCGGGCGGGCAGGAGTGCGGCGAACTGGTCCCAGAGGGGTTCGAGCAGGCAAGATGGCACCGCGGGCACGGCCGTCCTTCGTGATCACTGAGTGGGCGGTCATCGTGTCCCGCTTCCTGGCGGGTCCTGCGCCGCGCACGGTGCGACGTCACCCGCGATGACATGACGCCACCTCAGTCACACAGGGCTGCCATCTGCGCCTTCATCAGTCCCTTGCTTCGCGGGACGGGCGGCTCACCCTTCAGGTCCGCGCCGAGGTCGTAGACATTGACGGCGAGGACCAGTTGTCGCTCACCGTCGGCGGTGGTGAGGGACACGCTGGTGAAGCCGGGTCCGCCGCCGTCGGTCTCCCAGGCACTGATCGGCCTGGTGTCCGGCTCCGAGCCGCATGGCACGTCCATGCGCTGCACGCCGAGTCCGTACGCCGGCGCGTCGGGGAACTGCACCGTGGTCAGGAGTTCGCGCTGCTGGGCGGGGCGCAGCAACTTGCCGGTGAACAGGGCCCGGTGGAAACGGGCCAGGTCGTTGACCGTGGAGATCATGGCGCCGGCGGTCCAGTCGTACGACGGGCTGAATCGGGTCACATCGCGTCCCGTGAGGTCGTACCCGTGCAGATGAGGGCCGTGAATGGCCGGGTCGGTCAGCGGGAAGGAGGTGTCCTTCAGGCCGAGCGGGGCGAGAATCCGCCGATGGATCTCGGAGGGCGCGCTGTGACGTGTGACTGCCTCGATCACCAGACCGGCGAGCAGGTAGTTGGTATTGGAGTACGACCAGCCGCCGCCGGGCGCGAACAGCGGCTTGTGCCGGACGGCGCGGGCGATCACGTCCCGGGGGGTGTAAACGTGGCCCCATTCGTGGCGCTCCAGGTAGGGGGCGAAGAACTCCGGCTCGGTGGTGGGGTCGTAGATGCCCGAGGTGTGGTTGAGCAGTTGCCGGATGGTGATGGCCCTGCCGGCGTTGCCGTTTCCTTGGACCACGCCGGGCAGCCATTTCTCCACGCTGTCGTCGAGCGAGAGCTGTCCTTCGCCCTCCAACTGCAGAAGCACCGTCGACACGAACGACTTGGTGTTACTGGCAATCCGGAACCGCTGGTCCGGCCGGGCTCGCTCGCCGCTCGCCGTGTCCGCGAGCCCGGCCGCCATCCGTGACTCCCGCTCTCCGTGCCTGGCATACGCCACGACACCCGGGAATCCGTCCGCGACCGTCTGCTCGATGGCCTCCTTAAGGCCGGCGGGCGGCGAGACCGACGCCCGCTCCGCCGCGGCCGCCGGGAAGATCCCTGATACCGCCACCGCGTAAATCCCCACCAACAGTGCTGCGGCCCCTGCACGTGCCTTCACCGATTGCTCCTGTTTCTGTTGCCTGTGCCGTTCCTGCCCCAGCGTGCCGGACCGCCGCACCAGTCGCCCATCCTGCTGACGCCCGGATTGATACGGGGGCTGTCCCCATCCCTCACCGTCCTGTCCCTCGCTAAGTCTGTGCATGGCGAGGTCCTGACCAACGTTGCCGAGACTCGGGCGGGGCCAATCAGACCGCGTCATCCCGACGAACTACAGGAAGGGCGACAAGGCGTCGATGACGTGCCCGTACGAAGCGCGCCCATGGCCGTAGTTGACGACTGAGCGTAGAGAACTCAATGAGCACGCGGACCCATGCCCGCTGGTGCCCGCCCCACCTCTCGGACGCCTAATGCCGGTCGGTCTTAGC
>NZ_JBHXQN010000141.1:0-2543 GCF_042717785.1 Streptomyces sp. NPDC058619 | reverse complement strand
CAGACCCGGGCCGACGCCCTCCGTGAGGCCCTCGCCACCCGTGTGGTCGTCGCGGATGGTGCGATGGGGACGATGCTCCAGGAGCAGGACCCCTCGTTGGAGGACTTCCAGCAGCTGGAGGGCTGTAACGAGGTCCTGAACGCGACGCGGCCGGACATCGTGCGCACGGTCCACGAGGCGTACTTCTCGGTGGGTGTGGACTGCGTCGAGACGAATACGTTCGGTGCGAACTACGCGGCGCTGGCGGAGTACGACATCGCGGAGCGGAACTTCGAGCTGTCGCAGGCGGGTGCGCGGATCGCCCGGGAGGTCGCGGACGAGTTCACGGTCTCGACGGGGCGGCAGCGGTGGGTGCTGGGCTCGATGGGTCCGGGTACGAAGCTGCCGACGCTGGGCCACATCGCGTACGCGCAGATCCGTGACGCCTACCAGGTCAACGCGGAGGGTCTGCTCTCCGGCGGTGCGGACGCGCTGCTGGTGGAGACGACCCAGGACCTGCTGCAGACGAAGTCCTCGGTCATCGGCGCGCACCGGGCGATGGCGGCGCTGGGCGTGTCGGTGCCGTTGATCTGCTCGGTGACGGTGGAGACGACGGGGACGATGCTGCTGGGCTCGGAGATCGGCGCGGCGCTGACGGCGCTGGAGCCGCTGGGCATCGACATGATCGGCCTGAACTGTGCCACCGGTCCGGCGGAGATGAGCGAGCACCTGCGCTATCTGGCGCGCAATGCCCGCATCCCGCTCTCCTGCATGCCCAACGCGGGTCTGCCGGTCCTGACGAAGGACGGCGCGCACTATCCGCTGTCGGCCTCGGAGCTGGCGGACGCGCAGGAGACGTTCGTGCGGGAGTACGGGCTGTCGCTGGTCGGGGGCTGCTGCGGCACGACCCCGGAACACCTGCGCCAGGTCGTGGAACGCGTCCGGGGCACGGAGATCACCCCGCGCGACCCCCGCCCGGAGCCGGGCGCGGCCTCGCTGTATCAGACGGTGCCGTTCCGGCAGGACACGGCGTACATGGCGATCGGTGAGCGGACGAACGCCAACGGGTCGAAGAAGTTCCGCGAGGCGATGCTGGAGGCGCGCTGGGACGACTGTGTGGAGATGGCCCGCGACCAGATCCGCGAAGGCGCGCACATGCTCGACCTGTGTGTCGACTACGTCGGCCGCGACGGCGTCGCGGACATGGCCGAACTCGCGGGCCGCTTCGCCACCGCCTCCACCCTCCCCATCGTCCTGGACTCCACCGAGGTTCCCGTCCTCCGGGCCGGCCTGGAGAAGCTCGGCGGCCGCGCGGTGATCAACTCCGTCAACTACGAGGACGGCGACGGTCCGGAGTCCCGTTTCGCGCAGGTCACCCGCCTCGCCCGCGAGCACGGTGCCGCGCTGATCGCGCTGACCATCGACGAGGAGGGCCAGGCCCGCACCGTCGGGCACAAGGTCGCGATCGCCCAGCGCCTCATCGGCGACCTGACGGGGAACTGGGGCATCCGCGAGTCGGACATCCTCATCGACACCCTGACCTTCACGATCTGCACCGGTCAGGAGGAGTCCCGCAAGGACGGTATCGCCACGATCGAGGCGATCCGCGAGCTCAAGCGCCGCCACCCCGATGTGCAGACGACGCTGGGCCTGTCGAACATCTCCTTCGGTCTGAACCCGGCGGCCCGCGTCCTTTTGAACTCGGTGTTCCTGGACGAGTGCGTCAAGGCGGGTCTGGACTCGGCGATCGTGCACGCCTCGAAGATCCTGCCGATCGCCCGGTTCGACGAGGAGCAGGTCACCACCGCCCTCGACCTGATCTACGACCGGCGCGCAGAGGGCTACGACCCGCTGCAGAAGCTGATGGCGCTCTTCGAGGGCGTCAACACCAAGTCGCTGAAGGCCGGCCGCGCCGAGGAACTCCTCGCCCTGCCCCTCGACGAGCGTCTCCAGCGCCGGATCATCGACGGCGAGAAGAACGGCCTGGACGCCGACCTCGCGGAGGCCCTGGAGACCCGGCCCGCGCTGGACATCGTCAACGACACCCTCCTGGAGGGCATGAAGGTCGTCGGCGAGCTCTTCGGCTCCGGCCAGATGCAGCTCCCCTTCGTCCTGCAGTCCGCCGAGGTCATGAAGACGGCGGTGGCCTACCTGGAACCGCACATGGAGAAGACCGACGCGGACGGCAAGGGCACCATCGTCCTGGCCACCGTCCGCGGTGACGTCCACGACATCGGCAAGAACCTCGTCGACATCATCCTGACCAACAACGGCTACAACGTCGTGAACATCGGCATCAAGCAGCCCGTCTCCGCGATCCTCGAAGCCGCGGCGGAGCACCGCGCCGACGTGATCGGCATGTCCGGCCTCCTCGTGAAGTCGACCGTGATCATGAAGGAGAACCTCCAGGAGCTCAACCAGCGCAAGCTGGCCGCCGACTACCCCGTCATCCTCGGCGGCGCAGCCCTCACCCGCGCCTACGTCGAGCAGGACCTCCACGAGATCTACGAGGGCGAAGTCCGCTACGCCCGCGACGCCTTCGAGGGCCTGCGCCTCATGGACGC
>NZ_JBHXQN010000140.1:0-2554 GCF_042717785.1 Streptomyces sp. NPDC058619 | reverse complement strand
GTACGCGCTCTGGTCGGCGCGGTCACCGACGTCTACGACGGCCGGCCCCCCAGAGACGACGCGACCGTACTGTGCCTGGACTGGCACGGACCCCGCACCGAAGCCTCTCCGACGGCCCAAGACGCCTGATGCGGAGGGGCCGCCGCAGGCCGGCCGGACCCCGCGATGGCATGCTGATCACCCCGCCGCGGCCGAACGGGCCGGGGCGGCATGACTTCCGCGACCGAGGACAGGTGATCCCGGTATGAGCACGCCCGCATCAGCCGATGACCCGCCCGGCCCGGGCCGCCCCCGGGGTGGCGACCAGCCGGCCGTCACCACGTCGTCAGCTGCCCGCCGCACCGTGGATGAGCTTCTGGAGCGGGCGGGCGTCAGCCTCGACAGCGTGATCGCCGCGGATGCCCTCATCGTCACGACGGAGCTCATCACCAACGCGATCCGCCACGGCGGCGGCATCACCCTCTTCCGCACCGACATCACCGGTGACACCCTGCACGTGTCGGTCGGCGACGCCAGTACGCGCCCACCGTCTTCCCGCCGCGGCGAACCCGCCCGGCCCGGCGGATACGGGTGGCCGCTCATCCAGCGCCTGGCCGAAAGCATCGAGATCACCCTCCACCCCGAGGGCAAGACGATCAGAGCCGTCCTGCGCCTGAGCTGATCCCGCTTCCCCCGCGCCGGGAAGGCCGCCGGTGGACGGCCGCGGGCTGGGCAGGCTGGGGACATGATCCCTACGTGTGTTCAAGGAGGCGTTGTGGAACCGACGACGGTGACCGTTCTGCCCGATCGTGACGGGCGGCGGGTGCTGCGGTGCGCGGGCGCATTCGACTTCAGTACCCTCGCCCCGCTCCGAACCGCGTGCGACACAGCCCTCGCGGAGCCCGGCGTAGAGCAGCTGGCCCTGGACGTCCGCGACATCACCTTCGGCGACTCCACCTTCCTGAACCTGCTCCTCACCCTCTGCGGCGCATGCGATCTGCGACTGTTGGGCCCCCTGCCGCGCCAGCTTGCCCGCCTCCTGGCCGTGACCGGCACGGAACAGGTACTCACCGTCGAGGACGCCATCGCCGGCAAGGGAACCGAATAGCGAAGCGGTCCCCGGCGGCCTCTCGAGGCCCGTCGAGCCGCATCGCGATGCCTCCCGCCCGCCCTGCCGCACACGAACGAAGTCACCCGGAACCCGTCGGACGGGGAGCCGGAGTCGCTCAGCGGCGGTCGATTCCCCGATTGCGGGTAGGCGCCGTGTGCAGGGCCCCGGCGCGCCGGTTCGGCGTCGCACCCTTGCCTGCGGCTGCTTCCATCACCGCGTGGTGGACGACGGAAAGTGACCTCTCACTATGGATCCCCTGCAACAGGTGCGTCCCCCGCCCGCTCAGGCGGGAACGGGAAGCGACTTCGCCCGACTCTCCAAGAAGATCCAGGCGGCCGGACTGATGGCCCGCCGCCCCGGCTACTACACGCTCCGCATCGCTGTAGTGACGGCCCTCTACGCCGCGGGCTGGGCGGCCTTCGCACTGATCGGCGACAGCTGGTGGACGCTGCTCGCGGCCGCCTTCCTCGCCGTCGTCTTCGGGCAGGTGGCGCTCCTGGCGCACGACGTCGCACACCGACAGGTCTTCCGGCTGCGCAAGGCCAGTGAGGTGTCAGGCCGTCTCGCAGGGAACCTCGGCATCGGCATGGGCTACGGCTGGTGGCAGGACAAACACACCCGCCACCACGCCAACCCCAACCACGAGGACCTCGACCCCGACCTCGATCCGGACATCCTCGTCTGGACCCAGGACCAGGCACGCACCGCCAGCGGACTGCCGCGGCTGATCGGCCGCTCCCAGGCGTACCTGTTCTTCCCGCTGCTCACGCTGGAGGGGTTCAATCTGCACGTGTCCGGGATCCGGTCGCTGGCGGACAAGTCCCTCAAGAACCGTGCGTGGGAGGCCGGTCTCCTCTTCGCGCACCTCTCGGTCTACCTCGGCGCGTTGTTCCTGGTGCTCCCGCCCGGCAAGGCGGTCGCGTTCCTGTTCGTACACCAGTGCCTGTTCGGCATCTACCTGGGCTCCATCTTCGCCCCGAACCACAAGGGGATGCCCGTCCTGCGGGGCACGGACCGGCCCGACTTCCTCCGGCGCCAGGTGCTGACCTCGCGCGACGTGCGCGGAGGCCGGTTCACCGACATCGTCCTCGGCGGCCTGAACTACCAGATCGAGCACCACCTCTTCCCGAGCATGCCCAGCCCGCACCTGCGCAGGGCCCAGGCCATCGTCCGCAGTCACTGCCAGGAACTCGGAGTCAGTTACCTGGAGACCAGCCTGGTCAACTCCTACCGGCAGACCCTCGCCAGCCTCCACCACGCCGGCGCCCCTATCCGACAAGCCCGCGCCACCTGATGGGCGCGGGTCGCCCGGCTGCGGTTCTCCGTGGCCCGCATTCCCGGCTTTCCGAGCATCACGTCACCCTGCAGCAGGCGCTGCTCTGCCCGGACGCGTCGGCGCTGGTGGGCGCCGGTGTTCCCCGGGGTTCGATTACCTCCCTGCCTACCGCATGAAAATCTGTGGCG
>NZ_JBHXQN010000139.1:0-2625 GCF_042717785.1 Streptomyces sp. NPDC058619 | reverse complement strand
TGAACGGGGCTATCCAGGACGGCTCCGACGCCGTGATCACACCAGCCACACCAAGATCATCTCACCGTGACCAGCAGTTACGGGACAAGCCTTAGGGCGCGTATCGAGTCGTGATCAATCTGCGGGTCCCCCCGCGTGTGGATCTTCGTTCCGGTAGATCGTCTGGCGTGGGCGGTGCCCGCGCTCGCACCGGCCGGAATACGCACTCGCGGTCGCCGGTTGTAGCGGAACATGCACCATCCTCAGGAGCCGCCCAGCGGCATACACCCGCTGCTTGCCGGGCGTTTCAGCCCCTACCGGTTCGATCCGTCTGTGGTCGTCGACGACCACGCCCTCGGTCTGCTGCTGGAAGCCGCGCGGTGGGCGCCGTCGGCGGGGAACTCCCAGCCGTGGGGCTTCTTCGTCGGCAGGCCCGGTGAGCCGGAGCACGACCGGGTGCTCCCTCACCTTGCGCCGAGCTCGGCCCGCTGGGCGACGGGCGCGAGCCTGCTCGTCGTCACGCTGACGCGCCGGCACGTCGATGACACGCAGCTGTTCTATTCCGAGTTCGCGGACTACGACCTCGGCCAGGCCATCGCCCACATGACTGTTCAGGCCCAGGCAATGGGGCTGGCCTCGCACCAATTCCGGGCCTTCGACCTGGAAGGGCTCACCAAGGAGCTGGACCCGAACCCGGGCTGGGTGATCGTCTCCATGGTCGCGCTGGGCAAGGCGGCCGGCGGACCGCCGGAGGGCCGCGTCCGGCACAGCGTCGCGCACTTGCGCTCCGCTCCCTGGTCACGGCGGAGTAACAGCCGAGTCGTGATCATTGAGCAGCCCGGGTGAGATCCTTGATCCAGATCATCGAGGCACGGAGGTGGAGACCGGCGAGGTAGCTGCCTGGGGTCTTGTCGTAGCGGGTGGCAATGCCGCGCCAGGACTTGAGCGTGTTGATCAGGCGCTCGACGGTGTTCCTCTCCTTGTAGAGCTCGGCGTCGTGACTGACAGGCCGCCCGCCGCGGGCGCCCTTCTTCTTCCGGTTGGCGGCCTGGTCCTTCTTCTCCGGGATGACCGCCTTGATGCCGCGTCTGCGCAGGTGGACGCGGTTGCCGCGGGAGGAGTAGGCCTTGTCCCCGGCGACCGCGTCGGGTCGGGTGCGGGGAAGGCCGACCGGACCACGGACCCGCACCTTGGCCAGGACGGGGATGAACTGCGGACTGTCGGCGGCCTGGCCCGCGCTCAGGACGAACGCCAGCGGATGGCACTTCCGGTCGGCGGCCACATGGACCTTGCTGGTCTGCCCGCCCCTCGAACGCCCCAGAAGAGCGGCCTCCAGCCGGAGCTTGCGTCGGCGCCTCACGCTCCGTCGCTCCTCCCGTCCGGGATTGGCTTCGCCGGCCTGCCCGTTTCGTTCCTCACTGCCGCCCCCTTTAACCTGGGCTTCTCTTCCCCGTCGGCCTTCTCCAGGGCATCGAGCACGCCGGGACCGAGGTGCATCCCAGCGGCGTCGTGGTGGGCCCGGGCGGTGGTGGAGTCGACGCTGACCAGCGACAGATCCACCACGCCCCGCTTCGCAGCCTCGACTATCAGCCCCTTCAGCAGAGCCTCGAACACACCGGCGTCCCGCCACTGCCGGAAACGGTCGTGCACGGTCGACCACGCGCCGAACTCGGACGGCATTAGCGCCACTTCGCTCCCGAGCGAAACCGCCAGATCACGCCCTCGAACTGCTGCCGCAGTCGCACCGGGTACGGGCCGTACTTGCCGACCGGCAGGTAGGGCTCGATGAACTCCCACTCCAGATCCATCAGCTGCGCTCGTGTCATACAAGACGATCTACCGGACTGAAGATCACCACGATAGGGAAGCCCGCAAATTGATCACGACTCGATACGCGCCCTAAGAGCGTGTCCCACGTGGCCGTGGCCTACGTGTGACGTTGCGGTTTTCCCGTCCCGCTGGACGTTCTCCCTGTCACGCTTGATCTGGGTGGTTTGGCTGCCCTGGCACTTCACTATCGAGGGCGGCCGCTTGTTGCTCTTTCCGATCATGCGAGCCCTCTTCCCAGGATCCTTCGACCCGGTCACTCAAGGGCACCAGGACGTACTCCGGCGCGCTGCCCTCCTGTTCGACGAGGTCGTCGTGTGCGTGATGTTCAATTCGAACAAGACCGGCCGCTTCCCCATCACGGAACGGCTGGACCGGCTCCGCGCGGCAGCAACTGACTTGAGCAACGTCACGGTCGACTCCCACACCGGTGGCCTGCTGGTCGACTACTGCCGCCGAGGCGGAATCGGCGTCGTCATCCGCGGAGTCCGCGGCGTTCCCGACCTGGACTACGAAATGCCGATGGCCCGCATGAACCACGAACTGGCCGGAGTCGAAACGTTCTTCATCGCTGCAGACCCCGCCCTGGCCCACATCTCCTCCACCCTCGTCACTGCGATGAGTCAACAGGACCGTGTCCCGAATGATGATTTGAGCGAGCTTTTTCCAGCAGGTGGGGGCGGCAACGAGGGTCCCTAACCTCGATCTTTCGTGACGGGTCGTGGGATTTTCCGGCGGCCCGTTTCGGGTTGTCGGGCGGGTGATGGGCAGGTTGGTGGCCCGGCTGTCGCGTCGGGTGGGCGCCGGGTTCCACGGCTC
>NZ_JBHXQN010000138.1:0-2650 GCF_042717785.1 Streptomyces sp. NPDC058619 | reverse complement strand
CGCCAGCGTCAACCACACATCGTCCGCGGCTACTTCGGCGGCCCACACGTCCGCTACGTCCTGGACGAGAACCCTTTGAGTTTCTGATCAATAGCGGTGGTTTGTTGACGGCGGGTCAGGGCTGCGGTAGGCCGGTAGCAGAGGAACGTCGCCTTGCTGCCTGGGAGCTTGTGATGACCCGTCGTCAACAAACCACCGCTAGCTGTGTTGTTCGGACAGGTTGGTGACGCGGCTGGCAGGTGTTTGGCCGTGGATGCCGGTGTGGGGTCGATTGGCTTCGTTCACGTGAAGTAGCAGCGATTGCTCAGCATTTTGGGCAGCAGGTGGCGATCTTGAGTGCTCCGGATGTTCACCAGAGATGACGTCACCCGGCGGCGATGGGGGTCGTTGCAACTTCCTGCGCTTGGGTGTTGGCCGCGCTGCTCACGGTTCCCGCCTTCGGAGGGCTGGGCCGTTTCCGTGAGACGTGTGCTGGTTTGCGTCTCGGCCGTGATCAGAACTGGTTCGCGATCCGTCGGCCGATCTGTTCGAGGAACTCCTGCAGGCTGGCCGCGGCGACGCCGAAGTCGTCAACCCAGGAAGCTGTAGTGGACTTCCAGATTTGTCCGCTGCCGCTGATCGCGAAGAGATGGCCTCCGCCGTCGCTGGCGAATACCAGTGCGATCCATTCGCCGTCGATCGGTGCGGGGCCGTACTCGCGGAAGTGTCCTGCCACGGTCGCGGGTGAGTGGATGAAGTACCCGCTGTCGACATCGGGCAGGGAAGCTTCGCTGATCACCCAGTAGAGCGTGGTTAGGTCGGAGGGGATCGGCGTCAGGTCCACGAGTGCGTCCGTCGCCTGGTGGCTGTCGTCGGTTGCGAGCATCACGGCGTTGTAGCCGGGCGGGAAGCCGTGTGTCGGGAGGAACGACTGCATCAGCTTCGTCAGCGCTCCATCGGTCTGCTTCCACCAGGATCGGACCCACTCCGCGTCAAGCCGCTCACCTGGCATGTTTCCCCCTCGAATACGCGTGTGACCCCCTGGCCGGGTCCGGGAAACATATCGGAAGGCTCGGCAGGGGGTGGGTGGGAGCCGGATCGGGGGAGCCTGGAGCGGTCAGCCGGCCTTGGCCGCCTCCTCGGCGCGGGCTCGGGTGCTGGCGAGGCGGTAGGAGTCGGTGCCGGTCTCGATGATGGTGCCGTTGAAGGTGAGGCGGTCGACGATGGCTGCGCAGAGGCGGGGGTCGGTGAACGTCTTGGTCCAGCCGCCGAAGGACTCGTTGGAGGCGATGGCGACGCTGTTCTTCTCCTCGCGTTCGGTCAGGACCTGGAAGAGGAGTTCGGCGCCGCGGCGGTCGAGTTCCATGTAGCCGAGCTCATCAATGCACAAAAGATTTACGCGGCCGTAGCGGCGTGAAGCCATCAACGGCCCCGGCCTCCACCGGCGCCTGGCCCACCTGTTCGACCGCCCTGAACCGACCATCAAGGACTGGATCAAAGCAGCCCGCGAGCGCGGCTACCTCTCCCCCGCCGTCCCAGGCCGCCGGGCCGCCGTCCCAGGCCCACTCCTCAGTCCCCTTGCGGAGGAGAGCCCGCGTCCTCCGTCAGCTTGAGCTCGGCAACCGACACCGCAAGGGGTCCCAGCCGTAAGGCGCCAAGACCCCCGCGGCGCAGGCGCTAGGTGTGTTGTCCCGGGACGTTGGTGACACGCGTGCTGGGTTCTTGAAATGGGTGAGGGCCTCCGGGTTCGGTGTGGATTGCGACATCTACATCGATCCGAGGAGGCCCTCGTGGTCCACCGTAATGCTCCGCTGACCGAGACCGGACGACTTCGCCTGGCCCGCTGTGTCGTGAATGACGGCTGGCCCGTGGGGCGGGCCGCGGAACGCTTCCAGGTCAGCCACACCACCGCCGCCCGCTGGGCCTCCCGCTACCGCACCCTGGGCGTCGCCGGAGTGAGTGACCGGACCAGCCGCCCCCACCACCAGCCGCTCGGGACCCCGGCCGCAGTGGAGGACCACGTCCTGCAACTACGGCGCGAGCACCGCATCCGGCCCCTGCGACTGGCAGTCCGGTGCCACATCGCGCCCTCGACCGCCCACCGCATCCTGGTCCGCCACGGCCTGCCGCCCCTGGCCGCACTCGACCGGGCCACCGGCGAACCGGTACGCCGCCATGAACGGGCCCGGCCGGGCGAACTCGTCCACATCGGCGTCGCGCTGATGACCGAGATCGGGCAGTTCGGCCCCGGCGGCCGCGCCCTGTACGACCCGCGCCCGGGCGAGCGGAACCGCTGGGGTCGGTTCGGCGACACACCCTGACCCGGGTACGGCGACGGGCCGCACGGAAGACTCGTGCCGTCCGTCGCCGTTTGTTCCCGGTCTGGATCTCGTCCGCCGCCAACCGGTGATGTCGAGCAGCAGGCCGTCCAGCGGGCCGCCGATGAGTTCGGCGTAGTCCCAGAAGGGCAGCGGCTGAGGCAGGCCGGCCCCCACGGGAACTCCAGGTCGTCCGGGAGACGGCTTCCAGCGCCTTGTCCTAACCAAGCAGTAGCGGCGTACTCAGACAGGCACTTATGAAGTTCCCCCCTGATCCTGGACAGCGGGTGGTTACGCTGCGGGGGTGAGGTCGTGGGTCGTCAGGGCTCTGGTTTCGAGCGGGGTGACGTAGC
>NZ_JBHXQN010000137.1:0-2802 GCF_042717785.1 Streptomyces sp. NPDC058619 | reverse complement strand
ACAGACACAATCTCGTCCGGAGTCACGCCCCCTCAACGCAACACCGGGCCAGAAGGACACGCTCAACCACAACCGACCTGACCAAGCCCTACTAGGCAACCAGCGGAAAGGCCCCCACAGGGTCTGGGGCGGCTGCTCCGGTGTCGGCGAGGATCGCCGCAACCTCGGCCCGTACAGCGTGTCGTCCCACTCGGGGTGCAGGATGCGCACCTTCGTTCCGGTGGACACGGCCCCGGCGCGGGCGAGCAGGTCGAGCGTCGTAGCGGTCTGCTGCTCCGACTCCGCGATCCCGTCGCCGAACTCGACGCTCGGGCGCTCGGGAGCGAGAGCGCTGCCGAATTGGACGGTGTCGAGCCACAGCATGACGTGCAGCATGTCGGCAGCGCCGTGCCGCCAGTAGCCGGCCTTCTTCTTCCGGGTCACCATGCTGCGTTGGTCGCGGCTGTCGGACTCGGTGGCGGTGATCGCCTCGTCCTGGCCGTGCAGGCCGAAACTCTGCGCGGAGTAGCCGGCCGACTGGGCGGCCTGCCTCATGAGCGCTTCGGCGCGCCGCTGGTGCTCGTCGACCCGGATAGCGAACTGGTTCAGCGTGATGCCCGTGCCCTCGTTGGGCGGCATGTTGAGCTGCTCGTCTACCTCGCGGTCCTCAAACGTGGCGCCCTTGCCCGGTCCCTCGCTGCGGAGGTAGCCGGTGGGGACGATCACGCGCGCGCGGGCGAGGCGGATGTCGCGCATCCACGATGTCCACACGGTGTCGAGGGCATCGAACAGGTCATACAGCGGGGTGGCGTAGTCCGAGCGGCCGATCGGGGATCCGCGGTGCTGCCTGTTCGGGCCGCCGATGCTGCGTTGCATCATCCACCCGGATGGCACCTGCCCCACGACCCGCGAGGCGTATGACGTCGGGTTCTGCTTCTACGACTTCGCCGCGAACGTCGAGGCGCTGGTGGCTGAGGTCAGCGACGTCGCCCAGTGGCCCGCCCTGTAGCCGGCGCCAGCCCCGGCCGGGGGTTCTCCGCCGGCCGGGAACGCTTTGTGTTGCGGCTCGGCCGTGACGCCGTCGCCAGTCCCCGGCCACCGAAGAGCCGGCCGCACACCCCGGAGGACGCACGGTGAACGGGGTGCTGACGGACGGACGACCCGCCGTCAGTGCCGGGATTGACCTCTCACAATAAATCGAACACGTGTTTTACTGGGCGGGTGGAGTCATTCCGTTTTCCTGCCGACCTGCTGGCGCTCCAGGTCGGATGGCTGGCCACCTATGACGCGCTGGCCCAGACGCCTGCCAGGGCGGGCACGACCGCGCTGCTTCCGCGGCCAATACAACCAGCCTCGACCACAGACAGTCACGTCCTACTACGCTGTGTAGCGGGCGCGTGCGGGGTCACTCCGGCGCGGTCACGGGGCGCACGTCGGCCTGGCACCCCATGCCAGGCGAGAGAGTCCAGCCGTGCGCATCCAGCGTTTCCCGCACAGGACCATCCGCGAGAGTTCTAGCGAGCCCCGGAAGCGATCAAGTCTCCGCAGGTCGCCATTCGCGAAAACCCTCTCGAATCGTGCGAAGCACCCCCGAGAGGCTGCCACCGGGGCTCACGCCCGATCAGGCCGCATTGTTGTAGAACGCCACGCCTGCTCCGCCGCCGAGGTGCAACTCCTCGCCAGCTCAGGACGCCGGTCGGCCCCGTGACCCGGGGATAAAACGCCGCTGACCAACCCCCAGCTGGATAAGTGCAGAGAAGCCGTCAGCCGTATTGCCGCTACGGCGTCGGAGCGAACTCACTCTGCCAGGAGCAATCCGGGTTCCCGGCAATGAGGGCCGTGGCCGCTAGGCGGTGTTTTAGACCCGATCTTGGAACGCGCAGTTCGAACAGGCGCCTGCCGACGATCAGCTCGCCGGGCACCCTCGTGGCCGCCGTCTTTCGGTGTCAGCACGAATCCGGGTGGGGGGGCGACACGTAGATCGCGGACAGCACGCCGTCGCCGTCCACCTCGACCGGGACGGGGGCGGTGGTGTCGACCAGTTTCAGGTCGTACGGCAGAGCCCGTAGCGGGAGGTCCTCGCCGAGGTAGGTCACAGAGACCGTGCCACGACAGGCCGAGGGCCCCGGCGGCGCGGTGTCGGGCACCCGGCCGTCCTGCGGGCCAGCCGCGTGGGAGGCGATGCCGATCAGGGTGTACGAGTATTCGTAGCGGGCGCCGCTGATGACGTCGGCCTCGCGCGTCTTCTTCATCTCGACCCAGTAGTGAGCGAGCTTCACCGAGACCGCCTCGCACGGGCGTTTGATGTCCTCCGGGGTGAAGTTCAGGCCGGAGGAGTCCAGCGTCAGGCCCTTGGTCTGGTAGTTGCCGCTGGTGCTGCGGAGTTCCTTCAGGTAGCCGGTCAGCTGCTCGACGCTCATTCCGGCGGTCTGCACGCACTCCTTGGGCGCGGTGGGCGGCGGGCTCGCCGGCGGGGCGGCGGAGCCGGTGGCGGGCGTGTAGTGCACGAGCCCGGAGGGCGAGGGAGACGGGACCTGGGCGGCGGGCTCGCCGCCCCCTGAACATCCCGAGACGGCCAGCAGCGCGGCCACGAGGGTGGCGGCCAGTGCAGATAACGCACGCGCGTGGTGCATGGGTCCCTCCAGGTGCGAATCGAGACGGCTTCCCCGGGCGGATCTTCTCAAGCACGGAAGGACCCGCGCAGGCGTTCGGATCAGGAGCCGGATACGGGGTGCGGCCTTGGCCAGCAGGGCCGCGACGGAGGCCGCACACCCGGCGCCCCACCGGAGAACCCCGCGCGGCGTTTCCGTCGCGTCCGTCCGG
>NZ_JBHXQN010000136.1:0-3738 GCF_042717785.1 Streptomyces sp. NPDC058619 | reverse complement strand
TTAAGCGCACTACCGTCGCCCGGGCAGTCCAGCGCGCCCATCCGTGGAGCGGCCTGCGGCTCTGCAAATGGCGACACACACGACGGCACCATGGCGGTGCTCGCAATGCGGGGCCACGCTCCCGCCAGAGTCGAGGACATCCCGCCGGTACTGCGACGCAGCTTGCCGGACGGCGGCATGGCGGCAGTGGAGGGCCCGGCGGGCGCAGCTTGACGCGGGAGGCGAGGCCCTGCGTGCCGTGCTGGAGGGGCGTCGGCATCCCTGGCCGAAGTTCGAATGCCCCGAGTGCCGTGGGACGTGGTACTCCAGCTACACCCCGTTCGGGAAACGGAAGCGCTCCGACAGCCGGTACTGCTCCCCGCGCTGCCGCACGCGGGCATGGCGTCGGCGGAACGCGTCCCGTTCAGCAGGCGTCACCGGGTGACGCCTACCGGTGACGCTAACCAGCGTTCTGCGGCGGGGGCAGCGCGTAGGAAGGATGGGGCGGCCCGGCGGTACTGCCCCCGTCGAAGCGGGCACCGGGCCTGACCCGCACACCCATGTCGGTGCGGGCTGGTACCGACTAACCGCCGTCCGGCCCGCGCCCGACCGGCGGGGCGCCGCTGCTACGGAGAGGCGGTCAGGGCCGCCCCTTCCCGGTCCTGCGTCAGCTCCGCGCAGCGGATGCCCCCACCGGGGTGCCACTCCATCACCGGTGACGCCGTCGCCCCGTGCTCCGCGCACCAGGAAGCGGGAACGATCCCGCCGCAGGCGTGCCGCGCGCACGGGCACCCCTCCCCCAGAGTGTGCGCCAGGCCGTGCCGGACGATCCCCGAGGCAGAGTCGGCGCGGCCCCGCACGCGGGCCGGCCACGACAGCTCGATGTACACGCCCGCCGCCGAGGCGACCCGGTCACTCACCCGGACGTCACCCGTCACCGCCACCGCTCCGAACCCCGGGACGGCCAGCCGCCGCACGCTCATCCCCCACGCAGCACCGGAGGCACCAATCAGGGCGTTCGCGTCAGCCGGCTCCACCCACCCGGACACCCGGTCCGTTCCCTCGATGTCGTCGGCCAGGAACAGCTCCGGGTCGGCCAGGCGGACGCGCAGCGCGTCGACTCCTGCGGCGGTCGCGGACAGGACGGCGGTGGCGAGCGTGTGGGGGATGGTGAGTTTGTCGTGGGTGAGGAGCCAGGCTGCGATCGCGCGCCGGTCGAAGCGGGGGTGCACGTCGGTACCGGCGACCGGGTCGGGGAAGCCGGGCAGGGTCCGGCGCCACACGGTGACCGCGGCGCGGCCCACCCGGGCGATCCGCGCGGCCTCCGCCAAGAACGCCGTGTCGTCGGCGGGGGCGGCCGGCTGCAACGCGGCGAGCGGGGAGCGTCGGCTGGGGCCGGTCCGGCGGACCTGCCGCCAGTCGACGGCGGGGCGGGTCTGCGGCAGCAGCGCAACGGCGTCCGCGGATTCCCTGCCAGGTTCCGCGTGTTGGCATTTCCCCGCACGGAGCCCCTGGCAGTTGTGGCGGGACGGCTCTATCGGCTTGCGCCCACAGGCACCGCGGTGGCCGCTTCCAGGAGGAGCTTTACGGACCGGACCGAGCTGCCGATCCGTACGGCGCCCTCATGTGGAGCCATGCCGCGATCCCGGATCAGGAGACGCGCTTGAGCTGCCACGCGTTGTTGTTGAAGCTGGGGTTCGACGAGTAGACGCAGCTGCTGCTGTAGTACGAGCCGGTCTGAACCCAGCCCGCAGGCTGGTACGTGGAGGCGCAGGCCTGGACCACGGTGCCGACGGGCAGCCCGGTGAGCTGCTTTATCTGCTTGATGTTCGGGCTGAAGCTCTGCGTGCCGCAGCTGCTGCTGTACCCCCAGCTGACGTCTACGTACCCGGTCGGGGTGAGAACGCTCGCGCAGGAGGTGGAGACGTCACCAGGGGCAGCGTGGGCCGGCACGGCGGTCAGAGCAAACATCGCTGCGGCACCGGCGAGGGCCATACCTGTGGTGCGAAGACGAGTCATCGGTCGTGGCTCCTTTTGATCGCGGACGGCCGGTCAGGCCACGAAGCCATTACTACGGGTCGACAGTCGGATTCGAACAGCGAGTTTTGAGCCTAAAGATTCACTGGCCCACCGAGGAGGAACACAACCGGCGCGTGCCGACCGGCGCCAAGGCGGTCTCGGCGAAGCTGAACTCGGACGTCGCGCCGTGACATGGCCCTGGGAACCCAGACCAGGCCACACGCCACCACTCATCACGCCGCCCTATCGGATCGGCTCACCTTCAACACGCCGATACAACAGGGAAGGCGCAGTACAGCGGGACCTGCACCACTCCCCCGTACGCCCGGCCGTAGTCGACGGCGGCCGTGCCCACCGGGGACAGCCAGCCGAGGCGCACCACGTGGTCGAAGTCGGTGCGGCGGACGCCGAGGCGTACGGCGGCCTGGTCCGGGCCCAGGGGCACGTGGTGGTCCAGGAGGGCGGGGAGGTCCCGGCGGCGGGCCAGCGTCCACCTGGTCCGGGTGGACCTCCGGGAACTCGGTGTCGCCGCCGAGGCGGAGCAGGAGGCCGGCGCGTACGAGGTGGCCGACCGCGGCCGCGGTCACCCGCGGCCGCCGCCACGGGAGCGGGACGCCGAGCGCGTCCGTCAGCCGGTCCGCGGCCCACCCCGCGCCGACCGGCCCACGCAGGGCGGCGCGTACCGCCTCCGGGTCGGTGGCCTCCACCACCGCCCGCGACCACTCCCCCGAGCCCGCGTCCACCGGCGGAACTAGCCCGGTCCCGGCCGCCCACCGCCACGCCGCCAGCGGCACCCGCAGACGCCCCGCGGCCTGCCCCTCGTCGTACGCCTCACGCTGCATGCCCATCACACTCTCCCTCCACCAGCAGCCCGACCACCGGGCTGCGACCGAAACATCCAGGAAGATCCTGTTTGTTGTCAATAGGCATGTTTCCAGGGGGAGTTGGGGGCGCACCGCACAAGTCGCCTACGCGTACGCGAGGGGAAAAATCACCCCTGCGGAGGACCCCGACCCCGGTCGGGGCGCAGCGAAGCGGGGCCGCCATCATCCGTGGCGGGCCCCGCTCAACCTGATGTACCCGGGGAGCCGCGCGGGTTCCCTCTGTCTACCGAGTCGGCAAAGTCGAGCCCGGATTCGCCGGTGACGGCAACGGGGTCGGCGTCTGACCGAAGCCGGGGGTGAGCAGGAGCGCGAGCACGGTCACGACGGCAGCCGCCGCGCCGATCGAGGTGCCGAGGTCCCCCCGGCCCACGGCTCCATGGGTGCTCCGGGCGGTGTGCTTGAAGACCGAGAAGCCAACGGCGAAGCCCACAACGATGAGCAGGGCCGCCAGCGGCGCGATCTGAATGGTCACGAAGTCCTCCAAGCTGTGCCCGCCTACGGCGGCGGGAGTTCGTCGGCGTACGCAGACGTCAGCCCTTCGGCGGGGAGCTTGGGGTTCGACAGCAGAAGAGCCCGATCCGGATGGATCGAGCTTCGTCACGATGTCCCGAAGCCCTGTCAGAAGGGCCAAGCGCGTACACGCTCGGCACGTTCTGAAGGGCAGGTCCTCGGACTCACTACACCCTGAGTCGGGCGACGTACCGTTGCGGGACAGTTCCGGATTCACGCCGAATTCCCCTGCGGCCTTCGCCAGAAGTCCACTAGTAGTACTTCGTTAAGTCAAGGCGGCTGCTCGGGTTCGACGTGTGGGTTTCTTTGCGGGAATCGGGCGTTGGCAGGTGCGGCAGATGCCGGT
>NZ_JBHXQN010000135.1:0-3916 GCF_042717785.1 Streptomyces sp. NPDC058619 | reverse complement strand
TTGCTGGTGGAGTGGAACGACACGGCTACCGAGGTGCCGGCGGGGACGATTCCGGAGCTGTTCGAGGCGCAGGTGGCGCGGACGCCGGACGCGGTGGCGATTGTCGCCGACGGTGTTGAGGTGTCGTATGCGGAGCTGGATGGGCGTGCGAACCGTCTGGCGCGGCTGCTGGTGGGTCGAGGCGTGGGTCCGGAGTCCGTGGTGGGCGTGTGCCTGGAACGCGGCATCGACCTCGTGGTGGCGCTGTTGGCGGTGTCGAAGGCCGGGGCTGCATATCTGCCGATCGACCCGGCTTATCCCGCCGAACGGGCGAAGTTCATGCTCGCCGATGCAGGTGCGGTGTGTGCGGTGACCTCTCTTGGCCTGGGCAGTGTGCTGCCGCAGAGTCTGGCCCAGGTGATGCTGGACGAGGCTGGAACCGTACAGGCGTTGACCGGTATTGATGCTTCACCGTTGCCGGAGGCAGACCGAGGTGGAGCGCTGTTGGCGGCGCATCCGGCTTGGGTGATCTACACGTCGGGGTCGACGGGCCGGCCCAAGGGTGTGGTGGTACCGCATGCGGGCGTGGGCTCGCTGGTGGCGGCGCTGGCAGAGCGGTTCGCGGTGGATGGCGCCAGCCGGATGCTGCAGTTCGCGTCCGCGGGCTTTGACGCGGCCACGTGGGAGATGTGGGGGGCGCTGTGTGCGGGGGCCAGGTTGGTGGTGGCACCGGCACAGATGTTGGTGCCTGGGTCTGGTCTGGTGGAGGTGATGGCGCGGCACGGGGTGACGCACGCGTTGTTGCCGCCTGCAGTGCTGAGCGTGCTGGATCCGCAGGAAGTGCCGTCACTGAAGACAGTGGCGTCGGGGGGTGAGGCACTGACTGCCGACCTGGTGGAGGTGTGGGGCACCGGTCGGCGGCTGGTGAACGCGTACGGTCCCACCGAGGCGACGGTGTGTGTGTCGATGTCCCAGCCGCTGGCGGCCGGTGACGTGCCGTACATCGGTTCACCGATTCCCAACACCCGTGTATACGTGCTCGATCAGTGGCTTTCTCCGGTGGCGCCGGGTGTGGTTGGTGAGCTGTATGTGGCTGGTTCGGGTCTTGCGCGCGGGTATGTGGGCCGGCCCGACCTGACGGCGGAGCGGTTCGTGGCCAGCCCGTTCGGTACGGCCGGTGAGCGGCTGTACCGGACCGGTGACCTGGTGCGCTGGAGTACCGGGGGTCAGCTGGAGTACCTGGGCCGGTCGGATGAGCAGGTCAAGATACGAGGCTTCCGCATCGAGCCGGGTGAAGTGCGGTCCGTGCTGATGGCACACCCGCAGGTCGCCCAGGCCGCGATAATCGCACGCGAGGACGTTCCGGGTGACAAGCGCCTGGTTGCTTACGTGGTAACCGCCGGTGACCGTCATGATGGTGAGGATGAAACACCCCAGAGGCTGCGCCAGTTTGCTGCCGGGCGGCTGCCCGAGTACTTGGTGCCGTCGGCGGTGGTGGTGCTTGAGGCGCTGCCGCTGACGCCGAGCGGGAAGCTTGACCGCAAGGCGCTGCCGGCACCGGAGTACGTCACCGGCTCCGGTCGTGGTGCCTCCTCCGTGCGCGAGGAGATCTTGTGCGGAGTGTTCGCCGAAGTCCTGGGTGTGGAGAATGTCGGCGTTGACGACAGCTTCTTCGATTTGGGCGGCCACTCGCTGCTGGCTGTACGCCTGGTGAGCCGGGTGCGGTTGGTGCTGGGTGTCGAGCTGTCGCTGCGCACGTTGTTCGAGGCGTCGACGGTGGCCCGTCTCGCGGCTCGGATCGATGGGGCGGACGGGGCCCGGGTGGCGCTGACGGTCCAGGAGCGTCCGGAGCGGGTTCCGCTGTCGTTCGCTCAGCGCCGTCTGTGGTTCATCCGCCAGTTGGAGGGGCCGAGCTCCACGTACAACATCCCGATGGTGCTCCGGCTCAAGGGTGCACTGGACGCCCCGGCGCTGGCTGCGGCGATGAGGGACGTCGTCGGCCGTCACGAGGTGCTGCGCACGATCTTCGCGACCACTGATGGTGACCCGTACCAGCACGTCCTTGAGCCTGAGGTCCTCCGGTGGGGACTGCAGATCCGGGAAGTGGCCGCGGTGGATGTGGACGCCGCGGTGGCCGAGGCGGCGGGGTATGCGTTTGACCTGGCGGTCGAGGTGCCGATCCGTGCTCAGCTGCTCGCCGTGGGTCCGGATGAGCATGTGCTGGTTGTGGTGGTGCACCACATTGCCGGTGACGGTTGGTCGATGGGGCCGTTGGCGCGGGATGTGTCGGTGGCGTACGAGGCGCGTTGTGCGGGTCGGGCTCCGGAGTGGGAGCCGCTGCCGGTGCAGTACGCGGACTACGCGCTGTGGCAGCGCGAGCTCCTCGGCGACGAGAACGACCCGGGAAGCCTCACGGCCCGGCAAGTCGCATTCTGGCGTGAGGCTCTCGCCGGCGTCCCCGAAGAGCTGACGCTGCCCTATGATCACCCCCGCCCCGAAGTCCTCGGCTACCGCGGCCACGGTGTCCCGCTGGAGATCCCGGCGGAGGTGCACGCCCGCCTCGTGGAGGTGGCGCGGGCCGAGGGCGTGACGGTGGCCATGGTGCTCCAGTCCGCCCTGGCGGTGCTGCTTTCCCGCGTCGGTGCAGGCACCGACATCCCGATCGGCGCCCCACACGCAGGACGCACCGATGAGGCAGTCGACGACCTGGTCGGGTTCTTCGTCAACACGCTGGTGCTGCGTACGGACCTTTCCGGGAACCCGACGTTCACTGAACTCTTCTCGCGGGTTCGGGAGACGGCTCTCGCTGCGTACGGGCACCAGGATGTGCCGTTCGAGCGCTTGGTGGAGGAGCTCGCCCCGTCCCGCTCGCTGGCCCGGCACCCCCTGTTCCAGGTGACGCTGACGCTGCAGAACGGCGCCGACGCCGTCCTGGACCTGCCCGGCCTGACGGCGGAAGCCGGACCGGCCGGTGCGCCGGTGGCTAAGTTCGACCTGGACGTGAGCGTCGGCGAGGTCTTCGACGCCGAAGGCCGTCCCGCAGGGCTGCGCGGCGTCCTGGTCGCTGCGGCGGACCTGTTCGCGCCGGACACCGTCCAGGGGCTCGCGCAGCGCTTCGGACAGGTGCTGGAGACCCTGGCCGCCGACCCGACCACCCGTATCGGCTCCGTCGAGGTCCTTGACGAGGGTGAGCGGCAGCGGTTGTTGGTGGAGTGGAACGACACTGCGGTTGAGGTGCCGCGGGCTACTGTGACGGAGCTGTTCGAGGCGCAGGCGGCTCGTACTCCGGGTGCGGTGGCGGTTGTCGCTGATGGTGTTGAGGTGTCGTATGGGGAGCTGGATGCCCGTGCGAACCGGCTTGCGCATTATTTGGTAGGTCAGGGTGTGGGTCCTGAGTCGCTGGTGGCGGTGGTGCTGGAGCGCGGCGTCGACCTGATGGTGGCGCTGCTGGGTGTGCTGAAGGCCGGTGCTGCTTATCTGCCGGTCGATCCTGCCTATCCTGCTGAGCGGGTCGCCCACATGCTGGACGATGCCAGGCCGGTCGTGGTGCTTGGTGCCGTGGGCACGGCCGGGGCGGTGCCGGCGTCGGCTGCGGTGACGTTGATCGACGCGCCGGAGACGGTTGCCGCTCTGGCGGGCTTGGCGGTGGACAGGCCGGTTGTGGGTCCGGGTTCGCCGGCGCTTCCGGCTTACGTGATTTACACGTCGGGGTCGACGGGCCGGCCCAAGGGCGTGGTGGTGTCGCACGCTGGGTTCGTGAACATGCGCACGGCGTCTCTGGCCCGGTTCGAGACGGGCCCTGGTTCGCGGGTGGCGCAGTTCGCTTCGCTGAGCTTCGACAACTTCTGCCTGGAGTGGTCGTTGGCGCTGACGTCCGGTGCGGCGTTGGTGGTCGTGCCTGCGGAGCGGCGTCTGGGCCGGGAGCTGGCCGGGTTCT
>NZ_JBHXQN010000134.1:0-4234 GCF_042717785.1 Streptomyces sp. NPDC058619 | reverse complement strand
CTGGGGGCCCCGGCCCGGGTCCCGGGCGGGGGGCGGGGGGGGCCGGGGGCGGGGGGGGGGGGGGCCCCCCCCGGCGCCCCGGGCCCGCGCCGGCGGCGCCGTCACGGCCCCGCCGGCCCCTCCGTCCGGCCCGTGAGGTGGTAGACGGCGAAGGCGCGGTCGATGACCGGCATGGCCACGTTGCGGACCCTGACCCCGCCCGCCGTCATGCCGTGCTCGGTGCCTGCGTGGGCGTGTCCGTGGACGGCCAGGTCCGCCCCGGCGTCGTCCATCGCCTCCGCGAGGAGGTAGCTGCCGAGGAAGGGGTAGATCTCCAGGGGTTCGCCCGCGAGGGTGTCCGGCACGGGCGCGAAGTGGGTGAGGGCGATCCGTACCTCGCTGCCGTCGTCCCGGAGCTCGCGCAACGCCCTGGCCAGCCCGTCGGCGCAGGTGCGGGTGTAGCGGATGAACGCCTTCATCTCCGGCTCGCCGAACTCGCTTCCGCTGCGCCCGGCGAAGCCTCCGCAGAAGCCCTTCGTCCCGGCGACGCCGACCCGCGTACCGCCGACGTCGAGGACGGTTCCCGTGCCCTCCAGCACGTGCACCCCGACGGCGGTCAGCTCCTGCGCGACGGCCTCCTCCTGGTCGCTCTGGTAGTCGTGGTTGCCGAGGACCGCGACGACGGGGACGTCGAGTCCCGCCACCTCTCCGGCGACGACCCTCGCCTCCTCCCTGGTGCCGTGCCGCGTCAGGTCGCCGGCCAGCAGCAGCAGGTCCGCGCAGTCGCCCAGTGTGTCGAAGGCCGGCCGGAGGGCTCCCGCGCTGCCGGGGCCGAGGTGGATGTCCCCGACGGCCGCCACCCGGATCACGACAGGTCCTCGGAGTGGTCGGGCGGGCCGGGGCGGCAGACCGTGACGTCCTCGCGCCAGTCCAGCCCGGCGAGCTCCTCCGCGGCGAACCGCAGGACCTCCGCCCGGCACTCGGGGCTGGAGACGCTGCCCCGGACCAGGACTCCGGCCCCGCGCGCCTCGACGCGTACGCCCAGCTCGGCGAGGTCCTCGCTCGCCAGCCGGTCGAGCAGGTGCGCGATGCGGTACTCGACGTTCTCCTGGGATGTCATCGCTTCTCCTCCGGCCCCGCGGTGTCCCGCCGGTCGATGACGCGCAGCCGCTCCAGCAGGTGTAGGAACGCGTCGGGCAGCGGTTCCGACCGGTAGGTGCGGTCCAGCCGGGCCCAGTCGATCTGCTCCCTCAGCATGCGCGCCATGGGCAGCAGGTCGCCGAAGTCGCAGTAGTGCTCGCAGAGGGCGGCGAGCCGGCTGTCCATGAGGTCCGAGGGCGCGAGGACGGGCATCCACACCGAGTCGACCGCTTTGACGTCGGCCCGCTCCAGGAGCTCGGAGCTGACGGGCCGCCGGGCCAGCTCGAAGATCAGGTCGATCTCCTCACCGCCCGACCGGCCCTTGACGAGCCAGTCCTCGGGGGCCCGGCGCATCGCGATGCCGCCCTCCTCCAGGGCCTTGATCGCCGCGTCCGCGTCCTCGGGCCGGACACAGAAGTCGGTGTCGTGCTGGAAACGGGCCGGCAGTCCGTGGGCGAACGCGGCCACGCTTCCGGCGAGTGCGAACGGCAGTCCGGACCGCTTCAGGAGCGCCGCCACCAGCTTGGTCGTCTCCAGGATGGCCTGGGTGTGGTCCTTGGGCAGCGGGCCCTCGGCCGGGGCGGGGGGACTCAGGCTCTCGGGCACCTGCCCCGTGGGCGGGCTCGCCGGCTTCGTTGTCGTCATAAGGAGCGCGTAACCGGTCCCGGCCGCCCGAAACCCTCCGGGTCCCACCCCGTACCCGGTGACCGCGCCGCCCGGAGCCGCGCCTGCCCGCCGGGTTCAGTGCTCGGGGAGGGCGGTGCGCAGTGCGCTGTGTCCTTGTGTCCAGGCGGTGTGGAGGTGGTGGGCGAGGCGGTCTTCGAGGTGGAGGGTGGCGGCGCAGCCAAAGGCGATGTCGGGTTCGAGGTGGGGTTCGTCGGCGAGGAGGCCGCCGATGACGTCGTGGCGGACGACTTGTTCGTGGACGGCGTCGGCTTCGAGGTGTTCGGCGTAGAAGTGTGCGGCGGCGGGGCCGGCTCCGCAGCGCCGCATGGCTTTGGCGAGGCGGCGGGAGCCGGGCGGGGAGGTGACCTCGACGCAGGCGAAGTGGCCGACGAGTGCGCCGCGCAGGGCCCGGTGGAGGCCGAGGAGGGACATGAGGTTGACGGTGGCGAGGAGGGGTGCGGGCGCCTGGTCGAGGTAGCGGCCGTAGGCGGGGTCCAGGCCGAGGTCGGTCATGAGGTCGGCGAAGAGGCGTGCGTGGATGCGGTCGGCGCGGCCGGCGCCGAACACGTCGTACTCGATGGCGGCCATGGCGGCCATGGCGGCCTTGGCCCGGCCGGTGAGCCGCGGGATGACCCAGAGGTGGGGGTCGGCTTCCTTGAGGTGGTAGAGGGAGCGCAGGGCCGCGTACTCGCGCAGCTGCCACAGCCGGCCCTCGGTGGCGAGGTAGTGGCTGAGGCTGTCGCCGGGGTCGACGGGCTCCACGAGCAGCGGGGCGAACGCCTCGTCCACGGTGTCCGGGGCGCCGGACACTTCGGTCCGCAGCGCGTGCAGGAAACGGGCCTCCAGGTCTTGGCGCAGCCGCAGCAGGTCCGGGTCCCACTCCCGCGCGTCGTCCACCCCCGCGAAGCCCCGGTAGTGCAGCTCGTACAACAGGTACAGGGCCAGCTGCAGGTCCTCACCCCACGGATCGGCCTTCAGCACCGCCGCGGGGGCGTAGTCGGGGGGCAGCCCGAGGCGCAGGGCGCTCGTCACCGCCTCCGAGAGTTCGCCGCGGCCCGGTACGAGGCGGGGGCCGGGCGCGGTCGCCGTCTGCGTCGCCGTCGTACGGGGGCGGGGGCTGGTGGGGGTCATCACGGGGTCCTGTTCCTGTCCTCGGTCGGCACGCGCCGGTCGGCGCACCTCGGTCGGCATCTCGGTCGGCGCGTCCGTCGACGCGTCGGCGCGCTCGCGACACGGCCACGGGCGACACGGGGCGACTGCCCTCGGGGGAGCACACCACCCGGATTTCCGTCGATCTTCAGAGGACCAGCCCGATACAGGACCCAATCGGCCCCATTCCCTCACATCAGCCGGGAGGCGTCGCCGTGTGGTCCGGGTGGTGCGGGGTGCGGCGGCGCTCCTTGAGGCCGGCTTCCAGGAGGTGGTCCCTCCCCTCGGCGAGTTGGCCGAGGATGTCGCGTTCCATCGCGGCGAAGGGCCGGTAGTAGGTGGAGTTGTAGGCCTCGATCAGCTGGAAGGTCCAGTGTCCCGGGATGACGTTCCGGCCGACGAGTTCGCGTTCGACCCGGTCGGCCTGCTCGGCGTGGCCCGCCTCGCGCAGCAGCCGGACCGCGTCGCCGAGCTCGAAGTCCGCCGTCCCGGTCAGCTGGTGGAACCCGTAGAGGTGGCCGCGGGCCCGCTCCGTGGTCTCCAGCGCCTTCGAGAGCGCCCCCAGGGCGCGCACCGTCTTCTCGTCGACCCCGTCGGGCACCTCGTGCGCCGGGTCCGTGCCGCGATTGCTGTCCATGGTGGTTCTCTGCCCGCAAGCGGGCCCGCCCAGCGGTCGGTTGGGCCATGCGGCCTACGGCGGAGGGCTCCGCCCGACCGGCGGGGCGGAAAACAAAGGGGAATCGCGCGCATGTCCCGGGTTCGGTCGGGCAGAAGGCGCTTCGGAGGTTGATAACTATGGTTCCCCTGCTTCTCGTTCTTCTGCTGGTCTTGATCCTCTTCGGCGCGGGTTTCGCGGTGAAGATTCTCTGGTGGGTGGCTATCGCAGTCCTGATCCTGTGGCTGATCGGTTTCGTCGCCCGTCCGAAGAACAGCAGCGGCCGCTGGTACCGCTGGTAGCCGTACGACGGCATCGCAGTTCAGACACTGCGCGGCGCCGGCCCGCACCCCTTCCGAAGGGGTGCGGGCCGGCGCCGTTTCGTCGTGTACCGGAAAACACCGCTCCGGCCCCGGATTTCGATCCGGAGTGCGTGGAGGAGGAAATGCGGGGCATGCGGATCTCAGGCGGAGGACACGAACCGCCGCGTACGACGCAAGGAACAGGGAGGGCTCGGCCGGACGTTCATTTCCGCGCCGCCCCCCGATGCACCGGAGGAGTTGTTTTCGCGTGACTGAGCATGTGTGGAGCTACACGTCGACCGCCGGCCACCTGGCCGGTACGGACCTGACCGGCTACAAGGTC
>NZ_JBHXQN010000133.1:0-4370 GCF_042717785.1 Streptomyces sp. NPDC058619 | reverse complement strand
TCATCGAAGGCCGCTGCAGCGGCGTCCCAGTAGGCGGTGATCGAAGCAGTTCGGTCAGTCATGACTCGATGCTCTCAGCAAGCCACTGACACTCCGGACGCCCAGTAGCAATGGCAGTTCTCACCGATAGTTTCCGCCGCAGCGATCGACAACTGCTGCTGAGACGCGTCGACAACCGATCTCCGCTCTCACCTACGAAGCCACGCGGACGAGTCACGCCCCCGTTGCACGTTTTCCACAGGCGCGGACTTGTCCACAGGTCGCCGCGTCGGCGGCGCCCCGGGTGGGACGATCATCCCCATTCCGACACGAAGGAGGGGATGTTGATGACTACATCCGTACTGATGGGGCTTGACGCGCGACTGGACTCCGAGGAGGCGGCCGCGGTGCTGGCGGCCGCCTGGGACGCGTTCGGCGTGGCCGCCGAGCTGTGCGACGGCATCACGTTCGAGGAGAGCAGCGACGAACTGCAGGCGATGGTCGCCGCACAGCAGTGCGTGGCGGGCCAAGCCCTCCTCCCGCTCCCGGAGACCGGCGGGCCGGTGGCGGCCGCACCGCCGGGGCCCGGCGCAGCCGGTCTCGACCCGTACGTACGGCTCCTGGAGCACGTCAGCGGTTCGCTGACACGAGTGTCAGCGGCCGGAGCGCACGGTACGGAGACAGCGCAGGCCCTCGTCCGGGCCGCGGAGCTGGCGGCCGGTGCGGCCGTGGCCTTGGCCGCGGTCCGGGAGCGCTGAGATGGCGACGCTGGGAGAGCTTTTCGACGTCGCGGTCGCGCAGCTCCAGGAGGTCGCGCAGATCCCGCTCGCGTCCATCGCAGCCGACGAGCGCGCCGCTTTAGCCGGTGAAGTCGACAGCCTGCTGGACCAGGTGCAAAGGAGCCTCGGTCCGCGGGCCTACACCCCTGCCCCGACGACCGACGAGCGGGACCTCACCAGAGCGGAGCGGAACCTGCACGACTGCCTGGGGCATGCGCGGGACTCGCTGGACACCGCCCGCCGGTACCTGCCCCCGCCGGGGGACGACCGCGGGCCGGCCGGCCAACGGATCGCTTCCGCGACGCGGGCCCTGGGCGCCGTACGCGACACGATCAGCAGCCATCTCGGCCCCGACCGCGCTCCGCTGACGCCGTACGCCTACCTGCTGCGGCACCAGAAGGCCTTCGACTACCTCGCCCGGCGGTACTCCGAGGTCGCCTGGGCGGCGGGGCACGTCGTGCACCGGCTCGCGCAGGGCGCCGAGCACCCCGGGGCGGTCGATGCGTTCAACCAGGCCAGGACTTCCCTGGATCACGCGTCGGTCTACGCGCGGGCGACGACCCGCGATGCCGATCACGACCTGGCCGCGTTCCCTGCGGCCCTGTCCGTCGAACCGGTCCAGGCAGCGCCGACGGATGCGACCAGCGCGGTCACCACCCGCCTCGCCGAGGACTGCGAGCGCCTCTCCCGGGCCGCGTACGCGGCCCTGCACGATCGCGCGGAGCAGCGGCTCAGCGGCTCGGACCTCCAGCAGATCTCCCGCTGGAACGCCATGGGCCGGCTGCTGGCGGGGCGCACGATGCTCCACGTCGCGGACGGCGCGGCGGACGGTGCGGTCCGGGAGAGCCTCAAGGACGCCGCCGCGGAGCTGCGGGAGTCCTCGAAGGCCTGGAAGGGCGCCGCTGAGGCCTGGCGCCATGTCGTGGACACCGGTGATCCGCGGGAGCATCCGCCGCTGCCGCCGCCGGCCTACGCGCAGGTCAAGCAGGGCACGGTCGCGCAAATGCCGTCGACCGACCCCCACCCCGCCGTGGTGGTCTCCCGGACCAGCGTCGTACGCCTGGGCCAGCTGCTGTTCGGCGCCCAGTGGACTCCCGAGCAGCCTCCGGGAGCGGCCCGGCCGGCCGCCGACATCGTCGCGGACGCCGGGGGCGAAGGGGCTCTGGCCGCCTCGGCGTACCGGCTCTCCGCCACCGGCTGGCAGATGGCCGCCGCCGCTCCGTGGGTGGTACGGCGGGCCGAAGCGGGCCTGGTGACGGACTCCGCCGAGTACCGGCCCCCGGGACTGGACAGGGGCAGGCGCTTCTACCCCGTCCATCTCCGTCAGGTCGAGGCGCTGACCGGGGCCTACTCGGCGGTGATGGGCGCGGAACAGAAAGGCGCGGCAGCCCTTCTGACCGCCGCACAGAGCGCGGGTACGCCTGTGCCGCGGGCCATGCTGGACGCGGCCGCCCACCGGGGGATCGCCCAGGAGCAGAAGTGGGTCACCGCGAAGCCCGTTCAGGCCCCCGTCCGTTCGCTGCCCCGGGCGCACGTCCCGACCGACCTCTTGGTCGGGCGGCGCCCGGGACTACGCCAGTGACTTTGCCCGTGGCCGGGGCCGATGCCCGAATCCGGGAGAATCGCCGGGTGAGTACACCAGCGCAGTCCCAGCGGGCCGTCGGACGCGGCGTCAGCACCCTTATCCCGCAGAGCGCCACCGATCAGGCGATGGCGGCGCTGACCGGGCTGGAGACGGTGCCCGTGCACGTCGGCCTCCTCCAGGCGGCAGCCCTGCTGCTGGAGGAGGCCGCGCGGACGGCCGCCGACGAGCCGACGAAGGCCGCCATGGCCAAGACGGCCGGGATGCTGCGCTCTGCCATGTAACCGGCGGACCCGCCCTTCTGGTGCCGCGCCGGACCCGCTGCCTGCCCAGGCGGCCGTCTAGGGGCGCCGGTAAGTGGCTGTTGTCGTTCCGATCTTGTGGGGTGTTGGTCGAACGGGGGTCCCGTTCGGGTGATCGCGGTGGGTTCCGGGCATGAGAACAGGGCCTCTTGGTAGCTCGGTAGGTGTCTACGCCAACGAGTTTTCCAGGAGGCCCTGTTGTCGCAGTTCTACGCCTTCGTGCGGGCCGGGTCCAGTCCACTCACCCCGTCGTGTGACTGTCTCGCGCACCGGTTCGGGAACGCCGCGGACAACGGGACGCGTGAGCGGCGCTACCCCACCGACATGACGGACGCGCAGTGGGCCGCGGTCCGTCCACTGCTGCCGGTGCCGGGCTGGCTGGAGGGCCGCGGTGGGCAGCCGGAGGCGTACTGCCACCGGACGATGTTGGACGCGGTCCACTACCTGGTCGACAACGGAACCAAATGGCGGGCCATGCCGGCCGACTTCCCGCCGTGGGACCGGGTCTACGCCTTCTTCCGGCGCTGGCGCGAGCACGGTCTGATCGTCGAGTTCCACGACCGGCTGCGCGGGAAGGTCCGCGAGAAGGCCGGCCGGGACCCGGAGCCGACCGCGGGTGTGATCGACTCCCAGTCGGTGAAAGCGGACGCCGTCGTGGGCGAAGACAGTCGCGGATTCGACGGCGGCAAGCTGCTCAACGGCCGCAAGCGGCACGCGGTGGTGGACACGCTCGGACTGCTGCTGGGTGTGATGGTCACCGCCGCGGACACCGGCGACCGTACTGGCGCCCGGGTACTTCTCGAGCAGGTCACCAACGTGCACCACCGGCTGGAACTGATCTGGGCCGACGGCGGATACACCGGCAGCCTCGTCGCCCACTGCCTCACCACGCTCGCGCTGGTCCTGGCAATCGTGAAACGCAGCGACGACATGCGCGGCTTCGTCGTACTGCCCAAGCGGTGGATCGTCGAGCGGTTCTTCGCCCACCTGATGCGCAGTCGCCGCCTGGTCCGTGACTTCGAACGCCGCACCGCGAGCGCCGAGGCGATGATCTACTGGTCGATGACCCTGCTCATGACACGCCGACTGGCCCGGCCAGGCCCGGCATCAGCGTGAACTGCCCCGGCACCGACTCGGCCAGCCACCCCCGGGCCACCAGCCGCTTCGCCTTCGACCGGAGCGTCTCCACCTTCGCCGGCACCGGGTCGATGCCGAAGGCTGCGGCCATCTCCTGGCAGGTCAACGGTCCCTGGCCGAGACCTCCCTGGTCGGACAGGACCCGCAGGATGCGCTGGTAGTCCACCGACAGTGCCGACCAGGCCAGGCCCGCGCGCCACATCGGCACCACCGATTTCGGCTTCGCCGGCTCGGGCTGCGGATTCGTTTCCCGCAGGCCCTCGGTGGAATCCGGGGCGGCATCTCCAGCACCGCCCAGGGCCAGGACCTCGCCGACCCGCGAGCGGGCAATGACCCACTCGTTCCAGTCCTGCTCGGCCACCACCAGCTCGGCCTGGACGCGATCGGCCTCCTCCCGCAAATCCTCCACACGACGACGAGCAGCGAGCTCCCGCACTTCCAGCAACCCAGAAACAGACGGCATCCACGACCCAGGGGCATTGCGTAGTCGAGGTTGGTCCGGTTCGCCGGTCTCGTGAGTGACGTGGTGTCATGTCCGTGTTGGGCAGGGGTATCCGGACAGCAGAGCAGGCACGGTGCCGGTGATCATGT
>NZ_JBHXQN010000132.1:0-4396 GCF_042717785.1 Streptomyces sp. NPDC058619 | reverse complement strand
TCCGCCGCCGCAATCACCGCACCCCGCAACCCCGCAGCCACACCACCCGGCCCGAACACCTCCCCAACAGTCAACTCCAGATCGAACTTCGCCGCCGCTACGCCGGCCGAAGCTCCTCGCGCCATAGCGCCGGGCAGGTTCACGACGGCATCGGCGTTGTTCTGCAGGGTGAGCATGACCTGGAAGAGCGGGTGTCGGGCCAGGGAACGCGTCGGAGCCAGCTCCTCGACAAGGCGCTCGAAGGGAACGCCCTGGTGCGCGAAGCCGGACAGGCCCGCCTCCCGCACACGGGACAGGAGTTCGCGGAACGTCGGGTCCCCCGACAGGTCCGCACGCAGCACCAGCGTGTTCACGAAGAACCCGACCAGGTCGTCCAGGGCTTCGTCGATACGCCCAGCGTGCGCCGAGCCGATGGGGATATCGGTGCCTGCGCCGAGGCGGGAAAGAAGCACCGCCAGGGACGCCTGGAGCACCATTGCCACCGTCACGCCCTCGGCCCGTGCCACCTCCACCAGGTGCGCATGCACTTCCGACGGGATGTCGAAGGGGACTCCGTGCCCGTGGTGGCTCGCCGCGGACGGACGGGGGTGGTCGTAGGGCAGTGCCAGCTCCTCCGGGGCACCGGCCAACGTCTCGCGCCAGTAGGCGACCTGCCGGGAAAGCACGCTCTCCGGGTCGTTCTCGTCGCCGAGGAGTTCGCGCTGCCACAGCGCGTAGTCCGCGTACTGCACCGGCAGCGGCTCCCACTCCGGAGCCCGACCCGCACAACGCGCCTCGTACGCCACCGACACATCCCGCGCCAACGGCCCCATCGACCAACCGTCGGCGGCAATGTGGTGCACCACCACAACCAGCACATGCTCATCGGGGGATGCGCGGAACAGCCAGGCTCGGACCGGCACTTCGAACGCGAGGTCGAACGCGTACCGCGCCGCCGCCGCCACCGAGGCATCCACAGCCCCGGCATATGCGTCACGGACCAGCAGCTCCCAGCCCAATTCGTCCAGGTCCAGGACACGCTGGTACGGCTCGCCGTCGGCGGTCGCGAACACCGTGCGTAGCACCTCGTGGCGGCCGATGACGTCCCGCAGGGCGGCGTTCAGCGCGACGCCGTCCACCTCGCCCGTCAGACGGAGCACCGTCGGCAGGTTGTAGGTGGGTGCCGGGCCCTCCAGCTGGCCGATGAACCACAGGCGGCGCTGCGCGAACGACAGCGGCACCCGCTCCGGACGCTCCTGCGCCATCAGCGCTGTCCGGGCTCCGTCGGCCTCGTCGATGCAGGCCGCAAGCCCGGCCACCGTCGGAGCCTCGAACAGCATGCGCAGCGACAGCTCGACTCCCAGCACCGACCGCACCCGGCTCACCAGGCGTACGGCCAGCAGGGAGTGGCCGCCGAGGGTGAAGAAGTCGTCGTCGACTCCCACCTGGGGCAATCCCAGAATGTCGGCAAAGACGGTGCACAGGAGCTCCTCCTGTGGCGTCGCGGGCCGACGGCTTCCCACCGCCTTCTCCGACACATAGGCCGGAACGGGCAGCGCCTTGCGGTCGAGCTTGCCATTTACCGTCAACGGCAGCGCATCGAGGACCACGACCGCCGTAGGAACCATGTGCGCTGGCAGCCGTCCAGCCACCACCTCACGCACCAACTGCGGCAGTTCATCCCTATCGGCACCCTCACCCGGCACCACGTAGGCCACCAGACGCTTGTCACCGGGCGTGTCCTCGCGGGCAACGACCGCGGCCTGAGCGACGCCGACGTGGGCGGCCACCGCGGCCTGAACCTCGCCTAGCTCGATGCGGAACCCTCGCAACTTGACTTGCTCGTCGGCCCGGCCCGCGAACACCAACTGACCGTCGGCTTCCCAGCGGGCAAGGTCACCGGTCCGGTACATCCGCGACCCGTCCTCGGCGAACGGGCAGGCCACGAACCGTTCGGCGGTGAGTGCGGGGCGGCCATGGTAGCCGCGCGTCAACTGCGCGCCCGCCACGTACAGCTCACCCACGACGCCCGGCGCCACCGGCTCCAGACTCCCGTCCAACACGAACATGCGGGAGTTGGCCGCGGGCGAGCCGAACGGAACCGTCCCCTCGCGTTGCGGGTCCACCGGCCCGGTCGCCACGATCACGGTGGCCTCGGTGGGTCCATAGGTGTTGATCAGGTTCCGCCCCCGGGCCCACTTGGCCGCGAGGGTCGGCTCGATCGCCTCGGCGCCCACGACCAGGGAACCGACGATCGCCAGGTCATCGGGTTCCAGCACGCCCAGCAGGGACGGCACGACGCTGGTGGAGCGTATTCGCGCCGATGCGACCAGGGCGCGTAGCGCCTTGGGCTCGGCCCGCTCGGCCGCGCCGGCCACCACCAGCGAGCCACCACTGCCCAGGGTCACCGCCACGTCCAGTACGGACGCGTCGAAGCTGAACGAGGCGAACTGCAGTACCCCGACGCCCGGCCCGACCTCCATGAGCGGACCGAACACCGACACTAGGTTCGCGAGCCCGCCATGTGTGGCCGCGACGCCCTTCGGAAGACCTGTCGACCCCGACGTATAGATGACATACGCAAGGCTGTCCGACGCCACGGCCGTAGCGGGCGCGGTCTGCGGCATTTCCGCCAACTCGGCGTCCACCTGCGGATCGTCGAGCTGCACCACCCTGTACGCCCCGAGCCCACCGGTCAGGCCTGCCACCATGTCCCTGCGGCCGACCACCACCTGGGCCCCGCTGTCGCCGAGCATGAACGCCAACCGCTCCGCCGGGTACTCCGGATCGAGCGGCAGATAGGCACCGCCCGCCTTCCACACGGCCAGGATCGCAACGACCATCTCCACGCCGCGCGGCAGACACAGCCCCACTACCGACTCAGGACCCACCCCTCGGCCGATGAGGGCGTGCGCCAACCGGTTGGCCCGCGCGGCCAGCTCGGCGTACGACACCTCAGTGCCCTCGAACGCCGCCGCGACCGCATCCGGAATCCGCGCAGCCCAGGTCTCGAACAACTCCGGCACGAAGAGCTGCGGCACGACGGCCTCGGTGTCGTTCCACTCGGTCAGCACCTTGCGTCGCCCGGCCTCGTCGAGGACCTGGAGCGACGTCAGTGGCCGGTCGGGGCCGCCGTCCAGCGCCTCTTCCAGCGCCACAACCAAGTTCTCCGCAGCTGTGGAAACCAGCATGGCAACTGCCTGCGGGTCGATCGGTCCGACTGCATCGACGGCCAGCCTCAGTGCCGCTCCGCCATCGTTGACCGCGACCGCGAGGGGGTAATTGGTGCGCTCCCGCGCGAGCAGGGTCCGGAACCCTTGGTTGTCCTCTTCTCGGCCTGCGGCGTGGTCGACCGAATGGTTCGTGTTGTGCCGGTAGTTGAACAGCGATGTGAACAGCGGGGTGTCTCCCGGCACACCACTGGCCTGCCGTGCGAGGGCCAGCGGCGCATGCTCGTGCTCAAGCAGCGTGGCAAGCTGACCGCGCATCCCCCGCACCGCAGCGAGTACGCCGGTACGGTCGTCCAGACGCACCCGCACCGGCAGCGTGTTGATGAACGGACCCGCGACCCGGTCCGACCCCGCCCCGGCATTCATCCGCCCGAACAGCACCGTACCGAACACCACGTCGTCACGGCCGCTGACCGCGGCAAGGACCCGCGCCCACGCCACATGCATCACCGTGGCCGGGGTCACCCCCGCACTCCGCGCCACCTCACGCAGCCGCCCGGACAGCTCCACCCCCACATCAGCCACCGCATGCGACACATCCGCACCCACACCGCGCACATCCACCAGACCGAACGGCGCAGTCGGCTCATCCACATCGCCCAGCAGATCGGCGAAGAACCGCTCATGCACGTCCCGCTCCACCCCGCCACGCGTCTGCGCAACGAAGTCCCGGAACGGAAGCGCCTCGTGCAACTCCTCACCCCGACCGGCCAGGAACGCCTCCACCTCACCAAGCAGCAGTTCCAAGCCTGTGTGGTCCTGGATCATGTGATGCGCGCGGATCAGCAGAAGCCAACGACTGTCCTCGACGCGGGCCGCGTGCAGTCGGATCAGCGGGGCCCGGTCCAGGTCCATCGACAAACCACCGGCAGCCAGGAGCTGCTCGACCGGCTCGTCGTCCGGGTTGAGATCGACTTCTTGGACTGGGAGTTGGGCATGACGCCATACGACCTGCACCGGCTCGCGGAGGCCTTCCCACACGATGCCGGTGCGCAGGATGTCGTGCCGGTCCACGACCTGCTGGAGGGCATCGGTAAAGGCTTCGAGCCGTCCGCGAGTGTCGAACTCGAGCACTGTCGGCATGACGTAGGTGTCCTCGCCGCCGTCGGCGAGGAGGTGGTGGAAGAGCAGACCCTCCTGCAGCGGAGCCAGGGGGTAGATGTCGGCGACGTTCGCCGCGCCACCGT
>NZ_JBHXQN010000131.1:0-4541 GCF_042717785.1 Streptomyces sp. NPDC058619 | reverse complement strand
CACCCCGGACTTCCTCGATCTCCCCCAAGTTCACGCCGACCAGCATGCCCGACCCGCGACACCAAGATCAACACAAGTTAACGAAGTACTACTAGGCACTCCCCCGGAAGCAGGCGTGTTTTCCTCTCCAACAGGGCAGCGAACACCGGCTCGTCCGAGAAGTTGCGGCGCCCCCGCGCGCCTTTACAGGGTGCGCGCTGCGTCGATGCCGTCGGCGGTGGGGAGGCCACCAGCAGGGCTCTGCTGGAACGGGCGCAGGGGGCCGTCGACACCGTCCTCGCCAGCCGCGTCCACACGTCGGACCTGATCGACCGGCAGGCAAACGCGCTGGCGCTGCCTGCCGAGCTGTGAGGCATCGCGGCCGCGCTCGCCCAGCACCAGGACTGCGCGGGCGGCCCGGCCGCCGTCGCCGGTGCGGACGGAGCCCTGGCCGGAATCGAGCAGCGGGTGAGCGCCTTGGAGGCCTATGCGAGCCAGACCCGGCAGGCCGACGCCTCCACGCCCAGTGACTGCACCAGCAGCAGGTCGTGCAGGATGCCGTGCCGGCCGTAGCGAGGTCCTCGCCCACGCCCCGGCGCACGAGCTGGCCGCCGCTGACACCGACACCATGACCGCGAAGGCCCGCGCCCTCACCGACGCCCTGCGCACCCAGCTCAACGCCCAGGACCCACCCGGACCCGCCTGACCGGGCGCGCCTCGCCGAGAACGGCGTGGACTGGCGCGGTAGCGGGGTCACGCGCGCGGGTAGTCGTGGCGGCGGCGGGTACTGCTGGCCGGGGAGTTCGGCGACGCCGTAGAGGACGATCCGCTCGAACTCCGACAGCTCCCCCGCCCGCCCGTCGTCAGCGGCCTCGTCGATCGCCTTCAGCAGCCGCATCGAGCGCTCCTGGTCCGCCTGGGCCCGCGCCGAGGACGGCCGCCCCGGCGCGGCCGGCGCGGGTCCGGCGGCCTGCGGGAGGTGCAGGGCGCCCGAGCGCCACGCACCGCCCAGCACCACCATCCCGGCCAGCAGCGTCAAGACCGTGCCCGCGACGTCGTATCCGGACCACTGCGCCCACCAGCCGGTCGCGCTCCCCTTCTTTTGCGGGAGTCGTCAATGACGTGCTGCCCGAGAAGCAGGTGAGCCTGTTGGTCGGCTCCCGCCAGTGGCCGCTGCTGGTTGCCCACATGAAGCAGGTCCGTGACCACGAAGGACTTGCTCTCCTCAGCCGCAAGCGCCGGATCACCCAGCATGTTCCGCCTCTTTAGGCGGGCTGCCTGTTCACCGCCCAGGAGGCCGGCGCGACGGAGGCCGGCCTCCGGCAGATCGCCGCTGAACCTCTCCAGAAGAGCTACTTCAAGGACAAAGGCCGCCACGCGAACGACCTGATCGTGGAACTGACGGACATCGACTACCTCAGCCTCGTACCGTATTCAGATCTTCATTCAAGGGAGTCTCAATGCGTCCGCTGTCACTCCGTCTGGCCGTCGTTCTTTCCGTGGTTCCCCTTGCTGCTTGCAGCGACGGCTCAGCCGCCAGCGGTCCGGTGTCACCCGCGAGTACGCCTCCGGCCGCCAGCACACCGCCCTCTGCCAATGCCCCGACACTTTCAGCGGATGACCAGGTCAAGCTCGTCGCGTGGTTCGAGGAGAGTCGTCACAAGCAGGGAATGGGCGTCCTCGACCGCGACCTCGGCAGGCTCAAGCGCAGCGTGGCCATCGACCCCGGCACGCCGGCCGACTTCAGGAACGTCCATTCGGCCTGCAGAGACCTTGACCATGACCTCAATATCATCAAGGACTTCGAGCCCATTCCCGACCCGCCCACCCAGGCACTATGGTCCTCGGCGCTCATGAACCTGCGGCAGGGCGCGACCGAGTGCCTCACCGGTTCCACCGCAAACGATGCCGCCCAGGTCACCAGGGCCAAGACAGCCCTCACGAAGGGTGACACCGACTACTCGGCTGTCGTGGCCCGGCTCGGCAGGGCCCTCGGCGTCGCCCCAACCCCCACACCCAGTTAAAGCCCCCTCCCTCTACTGTTCGGGGCGCCACATCCTCCGCCCCACGGCGCGAGCGGCTGACCGCGCTGGGCATCAAAGCCGCTGAAGCCCCGTCTCCCGCCCCGGCGGCCACACCCGCGGCGAAGTGGCTCGAACAAGGCGCAGCAGGCGTTCCTGCGCTGCCTCGCGGGCGGCGTGCCGCTGGACTTCCTCCGAGGGCGCCACCAGCGGCCCGGCCGCAGGCGCGGCGGGCTGAGGCCGGTACAAGGTGGCCACGGCGACCGTGCCGCCCAGGACCGTCAGGACGAAGTCCGCCTGCGCCAGACCGAGGTGGCCCGCCCGCCAGGCTGCCGCGAGCAGCGCGCCGGCCAGCAGCAGGCCGCGGGCAGCGATCCGGTCCCGGGCCGTCAGCGCCCACCAGGCCGCCCGTACCCGGTCCGTCCACGCCCGGACGCCCCGCCGTCCGGGTGCGGGAGCCTTCGCCGTCACCGCGTACGCCCCGCGCCCTTGCCCGGTGCGGCCTGCTGCCGGCGGGCGGGGACCGCGGCTTCCGTCGGGGCCTGTTGGCCGGGGGCCCGGCGGGTGGGGGTGGTGGTGGAGCGGGAGCGGGCCGCCGCGGCGGACACTCCCCTCGCCACGGCCGCGCGCTCGGCGCTCTGCGCGCGGGCGGCTGCTTCGGCGCGAAGGTCCGGTGCGCCGGGCGCAGCGGCCCGTGCGAGTTCGTCGAGGTCGATGGCCAGGTCCGGCCGTGTGGTCGGTGCGGCGGGGTCGGGGGCGGGGTCGGCGAGGGCGGTGTAGACGAGGGCGGCGCGGCCGATGTCGCGCAGGGCCGCGACGCCGGGGTGTCCGCCGTAGCCGGCGGCGGGGGTGGCTCGCTGGAGGCCGAGGTCGGCGATCCGTGCGCAGGCTGTGAGGGAGGTCTGCCGCCACCAGCCCGCCACGTGGTCGTCGGCCCAGAGCGTGGGGAAGTCCGGGCCGGCCTGGTCCCGGAACACGTCGTGGACGCGCTGCAGGGCGGAGGTGATGGCGTTGATCTGCCCCCACTGCCGGTACG
Source organism: Streptomyces sp. NPDC058619 (assembly GCF_042717785.1). Taxonomy (NCBI): domain Bacteria; kingdom Bacillati; phylum Actinomycetota; class Actinomycetes; order Kitasatosporales; family Streptomycetaceae; genus Streptomyces; species Streptomyces sp. NPDC058619. The sequence continues at coordinate 1,505 of NZ_JBHXQN010000131.1, read as the reverse complement.
GGTGCAGGTTCACCCCGCAGGACTGGGCCCGGTGCAGAGCGGTCTCGAGCGTGTCGATGCCCTTACCCGGTGAGGCACCGGCCCCGCGGATGGCGGCGATACCGCGCGCCTTGTGCGTCTCTATCCGTACGTACTTCCCGGCGACGGGGCCGGTCCCCGCCGAGGCCAGCGCGAGCTCCAGACCGACGACCGCGTGCCCCACGGCTGCTTCATCGGTCCCCGGCCGGACGCGGTCGAAGCCGGCGAACACGGCGGCGGCGCGCGGCCACGTCCCCGGCGCCACCGGCATTGGGCCCTCCCACAGCGGCATGACCCGCACCCGGGCCGCCGACTTCATCAGCCGGTCGAACTCCTCGTTCGTGTCCACGCGGTCCCCTCGTCTTCGTGGCGTTGTGCTGTGCCTGCTACAAGCCCAGACCGGGCCCGGACGTTACGGCCCGGCCGGGCCCGGCGGCACCGGGGCTACCAGGCACGTTCGGCGCCCCTGGCCGGTGCGGCCTGCTGCCGGTGAGCGGGGATCGCGGCTTCCGTCGGGGCCGGCTGTCCGGGGGCCGCGGCGGACGGGGTGGTGGTGGAGCGGGAGCGGGCCGCCGCCGGGGAAACCCGGACGCGGGACGCGGGCGCGGCCGGGGTGGAGGGCGGTGTCGTCAGGGAGCGCAAGGTCGCGTCCACGAGTCGTCCGGCCGTGGTGGAGGTGGGGCCGTCCTTCCAGCCGGTGTCGGCCTGGAGGCGGGCCAGGTGTCCGGCGAGGAGTGCGGGGCCTCCCTGGTCGCGGATCCGGTCCATGCGGTGGGCAAGGAGGGGCCACTGGCGGGAGCCGACCAGGAGACCGACCTGCGTCTCGGGCAGCGCGTCCTTGACGACGCCGACGATCGTGGCGTGCGCGAGACGGTTCACGCCGAGCTGCTCCAAGGCCTTCGCGCGGTCGCCGAGGTCCAGGTCCCGGGGCACGTCCAGGCCCTCGGTCAGCGGGCCCCAGGAGCGCTTCGCGTCCGTACTCGCGGGCGGCGCCCACGGATCGGCGGCCTCCCGCACCGGCGGCGCCGCAGCCGGAGCGGGAGCGGTACCCGGCGCGGCGGCGGGTGCGGTAGTCGGCCCGGTACCCGGCGCGGCGGCGGGTGCGGGCACACGGGCGTCAGCCGGAGCAGGCGCGGGCGCGGAGGCCGGGGCGGGGGCGGGCGCGGAGGCCGGGGCGGGGGCGGGCGTGGAGGCCGGGGCGGGGGCGGGTGTGGAGGCCGGGGCGGGGGCGGGTGCTTTGGCGGCGGCCGCGGTGGTGACGGCGGCGACGGCCTGGTCGACCCCGGCTCCGGCGGCGTGGGCGTCCACGAGGATTCGGGCGACGTCGATACCGCGGGCGTCGAGGCGGCCCATGTCGGCCGCGATGTCCGGCCAGGCCGGGGAAGAGAGGATTGAAGTTCCCCCTGCGGCCTGGACAGCCTGATACTGGGATGGACGGTCCCGGAGGAAGCAGTTCCAGGTAGTGAGCAAGAAGAGCAACACGAGTA
>NZ_JBHXQN010000130.1:0-4612 GCF_042717785.1 Streptomyces sp. NPDC058619 | reverse complement strand
CTGCGGCCAACCAGGTGATCGCCACCTTGCCCGACGCCGTCGGGCCGGCAGCCGATGAAACCGGGGCGCTGACGCTCGGCGCGGACGGCTTCCCCATCGGCGAGGCGCCCGCCCAGGGTTGTGAACAGGCACGCCCATGGCAGCCAGCCATCCTCGCGATAGGCGCCTGGCGGCAGCAGCCTGGTCACCTCGTGACAGCCATGATCGATATCGCTGCGCGGCATCAGCAGGGACAGCCCTGCCCTTCCTGCTGCCGCCCATCCGGTGCCACCGCCGCACCCGTTCACAGAATGCGGGGCTGCGGGTTCGGCGGAACCGGGAGAATGGACACCAGCCCCACGCAGACTGACTACAGCCGACCCTGTTCACTTCTGCAGATTGGCTACTAGGTCGCTATTGACCTTGGTGCATCCGTAGGCTCCCAATGCCCCTGCTGCAGCGGTGAAGAGGTCCGCCAACTTGAATGAACGAGCCTTCCAGCCGTGGGAAAGCTTTGCGACCACAGTGCCGCTGGCCGTGTTGCATGCGACCTTGTAAATGTCGTTCATTCCGGCAGGAATGTCTTTCGTGGCTGATGTCGGCGCCTGGGTTGACGCGCTGGAACCAGCTTTGATCGTGTTGCTCATCGCACCGATCAGCAGCGTATTGCTGGCCTCGTCCAGTTCTTGAGGGCTCGCGCACCGAATCAGACCGACTGCTTCCGCGAGCAGGGAGGCGTCGGCCTGCTGTACGCCTGGGAGCCGCAGGAGCAACATGTCTGCCGCAAGGGAGGGAATTCCCCCGCACACCCAGTTTTCGAAGTCAAGGAGATCCTTCGACGTCAGGTCCTGCCATTCCGGTTTTGCCGCCTGGAATTTCCACAGCACACGATGGCGGGCAAGGTTAATTTCCCTGATCTCTGCAAGCACTTGATCCCAGGCTCCAGGAGGAAGCTCAGGAAGCGGTTGGGTTGTGGTATTGGGCTCCTCAAGACTGCGGCTTACCAGCTCGCTAAGCGAATTTGGCGCCGGCGTCGGATCTGGCTGTGCGATGGCGGGGCTGCCCAGCGTGAGCAGGGCGGCAGTCGCAATCCCGGCCGTGCCTTTGGTTCCCCATTGCATGGCGACTCCTTGCGGAAGTGCCCGTAGGACTCCGTTCCAACTGTGCGCCCTGCCGCCTTGCCTCGCATCCGGACGCAGGGGACATGGCTCAGCACCAACTTCGTGTGCCGGCGCAACCAACAAATAGAGGGCACCTCGCCGTACCCTCCAGCACAGCGCTCGAAGCTGAGCCCTGGGCCAACTTCGTGCACCGGATTCCGCCGCCGGGGTGCCACTCCATCACCGGGCCGACCGCGTCCCCATGTTCGGCGCACCAGGAGACGGGTACGACTCCCCCGCAGTCGTACCTGCGGCACACGCACCCCTCCCCCGACCGGGCGGACGGGACGCCGTGCCGGACCACCCCGTCCGCCGTGCTCTCTGCGGTGCCCCGCAGGGCGGTCGGCCACGCCAGGGTCACCCGCAGGCCACCCGACCCAGAACGGAATCGCTCGATCACCCGCACCTCGCCCAGCACCGCCAACGGCCCTGTGCCCGGAGCGGTCAGCCGACGCACTGATGCCCTGAACTCCCCCGCCCCGAGGGCGGCCAGTGCATCGGCGTCCGCATCGGTGGACCAGCCGGACAACTGGTCCTCCCCCTCGGCATCGTCGGCCAGGACCAGCCACGGGTCATCGAGTCGGAACCGGGACGTACGGCGCCCGGCGCCGGCCACGACCAGCGAGGCCGACGGCATGCCCACGGGCACCCCGATCTTGTCGTGGGCAAGCAGCCAAGCGACCACAGCCGGCCGGTCGAACTGCGGATGCACCTCCGTGCCGCCGGCCGGCCCGGGGAAGTCGGCGTGCCGGCGGCGCCAGTTCATCACCGCGGCCCGGCCGACCCGAGCGATCCGCCCCACCTCCCCCAGCAGCACCCTGTCCCGGCCCGGGACAACCGGAGTGAGGGCGGCGAGCGGGGAGCGGCAGCCCGCAGGGGCGGCGTACACCGCCCGCCAGTCGGCCAGGGGGCGGACGACAGGGAGCAGGGCGACGTCCTCGGCGCAGTACAGCGGGACCACGGTGACGCCGCCGTGGTGCTTGTAGTCGATCTCCACCGATCCGGCCGGGGCGACCCAACCGAGCCTGACGACCTGGTCGAAGTCGACGCGGCGGACGCCGAGGCGCCGGGCGGCCTGGTCCGGGCCGAGGGGGACGTGCCGGTCGAGCAGGGCCGGCAGGTCCCGGCGGCGGGTAAGCGCCCCTGGTCCGGGTGGACGTCGGGGAACTCGGCATCCCCGCCGAGGCGGACCAAGAGGCTGACCGCCGAGGTGGCCGACCGCCGAGGCGGTCACCCGCGGCCGGCACCGCAACGGCGCCCCCAGGGCTTCCGTCAGCCGGTCCGCCGCCACCCCGGCCCCGATCGGGCCCCGCAGCGCCGCCCGCACCTGCTCCGGGTCGGCAGCCTCCACCACCGCCCGTGACCACAGCCCCGGGCCGGCGTCGGCGGCCGGGACAAGGCCCGAGCCGGCCACCCACCGCCAGGCCGCCAGAGGCACCCGCAGCCGGCCCGCGGCCTGGTTCTCGTCGTACTGCTCCCGCACCGAACGCACCATGAATCGCACTCCGATCGCACATCGGCGGCCCGACCATCGGGCCGCGCCGGAAACATGCCGAAAGATTCCGTTTGTTGTCAATAGCCCTGATTCTGGGGCGAGTTGGGAGCACACCGCATAAGCCGCCTACGCGTACGCGAGGACCGGATTCACCCCTGCGGAGGACAGTGAGCCGTCGGGCGGGCGCCGCGTGAAGCCGGCGCACGGCCACGACCCCTCGCCCTGGCCCGGGTGAACTGGCTGGCCTGATGAAGCGCTGCGACCAGAACGACAAGGAGGGAAGCTTTCCCGGGTGATCAGAACAGCAGCAGCTTCTCGTCGGCCTCCGGCTCGGCGTCCTCCCACAGGGGAAGCAGCAAGTCCGAGCCCGCGGGGATGAGGCGCCCCGAGGCGATGCAGGAGATCGGTGGGAGGCCGTGGCGGCGGTTCTGGGGTCCCGGCGGGTCGTGGCGGGCGAGGTGGCGCGTGTCCGGGCTCACAGCGACGGAGCGACGGCAGGCGGGACAGGCGATTCGAGGCCATGCGGACATGACAAATCCTCCTTCGTCGAAGGCACGTTGAGGGGGGTACATCCCCGAGAGCCGGGGGTGTGCTGGGAGCGTAGGGCCGCTCGCCGATGCCGGCGCGGGCCTGGCGCAAAAGCCGACAGCGACGCGTTGTTGCAGGTGAAAGGCAGTGCAAGGCTCCGGAAGAGCGAGCAACCGCTAGGGGCCTCGAATGACCTCTAGGAACCGCTAGTGTCCTGCGCCGGTAGTTGATCGTTAGTTGTTGTGTGACTTCTGGTGTGTCAGTTCCTCGTCGGGGCCCGAAGCTGGTGCCGCTGCTGCTTTCCGATGAGGAGCGGGCGGTGTTGGAGCGGTGGACTCGCCGGGCGACGTCGGCTCAGGCGCTGGCACTGCGGGCACGGGTGGTGCTGGCTTGTACGGGGCCGGAGGTGCCGCCGATCGTCGCCGTTGCCCGGGATCTTCGGGTGACCGCGGACACGGTCCGCAAGTGGCGGCGGCGGTTCCTCGCCGACCGGCTGGACGGTCTGGTTGACGAGCCCCGGCCGGGCCGGCCGCCCACCATCAGCGTCGACCAGGTGGAGGCCGTTGTGGTCACCACGCTGGAGGAGATCCCGAAGAACGCCACCCACTGGTCGCGGAAGTCGATGGCGGACCACAGCGGCCTGTCGAAGTCCACCGTCGGCCGGATCTGGCGGAGGTTCCAGCTCAAGCCGCATCTGACGGACACCTTCAAACTGTCGACGGACCCGCTGTTCATCGAGAAGGTCTACGACGTCGTTGGTCTGTACTTCAATCCGCCCGAGGGCGCTGTGGTGCTCTCGGTGGATGAGAAGTCCCAGATCCAGGCCCTGGACCGGTCCCAGCCGGTCCTGCCGATGATGCCGGGCATGCCCGAGCGCCGCACCCACGACTACGTCCGCAACGGTCTGACCACCTTGTTCGCGGCCTTCGATGTTGCCACTGGCGAGGTCATCAGTGCCCTGCACCGCCGACACCGGGCAGCGGAGTTCAAGAAGTTCCTGATCAGGATCGACAAGGAGGTGCCCGCCCACCTCCAGGTCCACCTGATCGTGGACAACTACGGGACCCACAAGACCCCTGCGATCAGAGCGTGGCTGGCCAAACACCCGCGGTTCCAGCTGCATTTCACCCCGACGGGCTCTTCGTGGATCAACCAGGTGGAGCGGTGGTTCGGCTTCCTGGCCGACCAGATGATCCGCCGTGGCACACACAAGAACGTCCAGGCCCTCGAAGCCGACATCCGCAAGTGGGTCAAGAACTGGAACGAAAACCCCAAGCCGTTCATCTGGACCAAGAGCGCCGAGGAGATCCTCGACTCCCTCGCCCGTTTCTGCCGACGGATCTCCGGCGCAGGACACTAGTGTCCTGCGCCGGAAATGGCGACTCTAAGTTGGTAGGCTGTTTGTATGTCGTCTCGGGGTCCTCGTGCTGTCGAAGTCGTGCTGTCCGCC
>NZ_JBHXQN010000129.1:0-4618 GCF_042717785.1 Streptomyces sp. NPDC058619 | reverse complement strand
CCAGCGCCGGGTCTCGGGGTCGTGACCCGCCTCCGCGATGGCGTCCACATCGGACGCGCGCCGCAGCCGTACGACGACAACTCCGTCCGAGAGCAACGAAGTCGGGGGCGGAACCGGCAGGGAACGGACCATGCGCCGATCGTATGCCGCCCTCTCGTCTCTCGTGCGCGCAGGGGGGCGGTCCGTCCGGCGCCCCGGCGGGCTGCCCCGTTACCGCGCCCACGCGGCTCCGAGTTCGGCGAGTGCGGCGAGCTGGGCTTGGTCGAGCTTGTCCCGGCGGGCCTTGAGATTCCCGTACCAGATCCCCGTACGGTGCTCGGCGCCGTCGGGCAGAACCTCGACCACGAAGCGTCCGGGCAGGCCGCCCTCCCGCGCGACGTACTGCGCGAGCGCCTCCAGGCCCCGTTGGAAGGCCTGCTGCGCCTTCCCCGAACCGCCCTTCGCCGCGCCCGCGGCCGCCGGGGCGGGGGCCGGGGCCTGGGCGGCCTGTACGCCGAGCACCGTCAGCCGTTCCTTCTGCTCGGCGGACAACTGCGACCAGTCGCGGGCCTGCCGCGTGAGCCAGCGTCCGAGGTCGTCGCCGTCGAAGGTGACGCCGGGCTCTATCGCGGGCAGCAGGCCGCCGGCCTCCGTCTCGGCGAGCTGGGCCAGCACCCGCTGGTGCCGTTGCCAGTCGAGCGGCCACGGGCACGCCCAGTCCGGGTCGATCGCGGTCAGCTGTTCCGCGCGGGCGCGGGCCCGCTCCGCGTCCTTCCCGAGGCCGCCCTTCCTCCGGAGGTTGGCCATCAGCTGCCCGATCGCGACCTGCTCGCCGTCCTCGCCCCAGAGGGCGTCCTGTCGGGGTGCGAGGTGCCCGGTGGCTCGCCGGTAGGAGCGGAGCGCGGCGAGTTTGGTCTCCCATGCCTCCTCGCCCGGTTCCCAGACCATCCCGGCCTCGACCGCGTCGAGGAGGGTTTTGCGCCGTTCCTCCAGCTCCCCGCCGCGCAGGGCTTTCCGCTGCTGGTGCACCCACCGCCCGAGCGGGAACGCCTCGGTCACCCCGACCGCGGTCTCGACGTCATAGGGCACGGCGTACAGCCCGGTGATCCCGTGCTCGGCCCGCCAGCGGAGCATGGCCTGGTATCCCTCGAGCCAGACCAGGGATTCGGGCCGGTAGACGCGGGTCCGCAGGAACGCGGCGATCGTCGCGGGATCCCGCGGGCTGGAGAAGTGCAGCAGCGCCGACTCGGCGCCCGCGTCGCCACCGTCCTGCTCCTGGTCCCCACCGTCCTCCCCGGCGCCGGCCGCGGCGCTGGCGCTGGTGATCCGGCCGTCCTCGTCGCGCTGGATGTGGACCGGCCGCTCGTATTGTCCGCGGGTGAGGGCGCGGGAGGCGAGTTGCTCGACGAGGCGGGCGTCGTGCGAGCGCAGGCCCTGGAGCACGGCGACGAGGGGTGCAAAAGACGCTGAGGCGACCATGTCGCCCGGGTCCTCCCCGGCCTCCAGGAAGACCGGGACGATGATGCGGGCGACCTTGGCGGTCCCGTCCGGGTTGGGGCGGAGCGCGCGGCCGATGTTCTGCACGATCTCGACCTGCGATCCGCGGGTGTCGGCGAAGCAGATCGCCTCGACTCCCCGCTCGCCGGTGATGTCGACCCCTTCGCCGAGGACGCGAACGGACGCGAGGAACGCCCGGTGGACCCGCCGGCCCTCGGCGTTGATGCCGTTGGCGAACTGGCGGAGTACCTCGCGTCGCTCGGCGACGAGGTGGTCCCCGCACAGCCACGCCGCCCACATCCGGCCCGGCGGGACATGCCGGCCGGTCTCAAGCTCGTACGGCTCGGCGCCGATCGACGACTTCGGCAGCCGGCCGGCGGCCGCCAGATCGGCGTCGGACGCCTCGCTGGCATACAGCTCGGTCGCGGTCGCCGGGAGCTTGGCCGCGAACGCGGCGGCTTCCTCGACCCGCTGGTGGAACGTCATGACGGTCTTGAGGTTGTGCCGCGCCGCGTGTTCCAGGAGCGCGGCCTGCAGCAGGGCCAGGCGCCGGCCCCGCAGCGCCTCCTCCGAGGTCCCGAGGACGGGATCGGGGTCGCGGATTTCGAGGACGTCGATCTCGAACCCGGCGAGGATCCCCCGCTCGATCGCCTCCGACAGCCCCAGCTCCGCCCCGGGGAGCCAGGCCCCGTAGGTGCCGTCCGGATCGTCGGCCATGCTCGCGATCTCCGGCTCAGGACTGCCCGCGCCCTTCCGCGGCCGGGGCGCGGCCAGGATCCGCGGGGTTGCGGTCATGTAGAGCCGGAAGTCCGTGGGGATCCGCGTGTTGTCGTGGATCGCACTCCAAGGCCGCGCGAGGTCACCGGCGGTCGAGTGCGCCTCGTCCACGACCGCGAGGTCGAACGGGGCCATCACCTGCCCGTACAGGCGCTCCCCGCCCGCGAGCGCGGCCTCCAGCGGCCCCCGCACCTTCCCCGCGCCGACCGGGCCCTCGACGTCCTCCCGGTCCACCAGCGAGGCGTACGTGGCGAACACGACGACCGGCCCGGCCCCGGCCCACAGGGCGAGCTGGATCGGATTCGTGGTCGTACGCACCCCGAGCTGCTCCAGGACCGCGTCGTTCTCGAGCGAGCAGACCGCGACCATCGGCGCCCGGTGGCCGACCCTGCGCCAGGCCTGCGCGGTCTGGACGAGGAGGTCGAGGGTCGGGACGGTGACGAGGATCCGCCCGCCGGGGAAGCACTCCAGCGCGGACGCGGCGGCCATGATCGTCTTCCCCGAGCCGGTCGCAGACACGATCGTGCCCCGAACCCCCTGCGGAGGCACAGAAGATCTTGCAGAGAATCCAACCCACTTTCGGAACGCCGACTTCTGCACGACCTGGTGTTCCCTAAGCTGAATCACAGACACTCTCCTGGCCTTCCGATTACTAATTCCGGCGGGTTTTCAGACGGCCGCAGGTCACCGCGATCCCGGGAACGTGTCCAGGCCCCGAAGCCCCCATGCATCCAGTCCGGCGTAGACGGTGGCCGTCCGGCACTGCGGCGCGCACATGACCTCGGCCTCGCCGCGGTAGATCGCGAAGAGGGAGTCGGGGCCCCGCCACCAGGCGTCCGCGACGCCGGCCACCTCCGACACAGGCTCGAACCCGCCGAGGTCGAGACCCTCCACGGCATCACCCGTCAGCACCGTGGTAGAGCGAGCACACCGCCGGGCGTGGTCGGCCAGGGCCAACGCCTCCACCCACCCCTCAACACTCCCATGCAGCGGAACCCAGTCCCCGGCGTGAAGACCGAACTCACCGGTCGGCCCGATGACGAACGAGTACGGAAGAGCGGTCCGCTGCTCCCCGGCCTCGAAATACCAGCACCCGGCGCCCAAGGCTTCAGGCACGCCCCCGCTCAGCGTCCGCGGGCCACCGTCGTAGTGCGGAGAAGGAGGAAGGGCAAGTCCACCCCAGGCCGCCTCGTAGGCAGCCACCCGATCGACCTGAGACCCGGGGACCCCGTACTTCACCCACCGGGCCCGTTGCTGCTCCACGTCCGAACGGCCGGTCCAATATCCATGACAGCCGACGAAGTACTCGGCCCGGCGCGTGAGACCCTCTGGAATCCGCGCATCGATCGCCATAGCCCTGCCCCCACAGTCCTCAGAACCTGACACCCAGTTTTTCCAACTCTACATGCTGCATCACACTGTGCAGAGCAGGCGATGTTCAAGCACGGGCCACGCCGGGCCGGTGGTCCGGATCCCGTGGAACCGGACCACCGCGGGCCGACGGAGCGGGCTGGACCTCCCCCCGGGTCCGCAATGAGGCGATCGCAGCCCCCGGGGGCCGTGTGTTGGTCTGCGGGCTGGGCAGTCGGAAGGTATGACTTCACTCTTCGTGGTTGCCTCCGAGTTGGCGCGAGACAGGCCGGACGGGCCTCCGTGGTTCAAGTGGGCGTTCCTGGGGGTGTGGGCTGCCCTGCTTCCGTGGGTCCTCTACAAACTGCATCAACACGGTTACTTCAGAAGACGACGCTGACACCCGCACAACAGCAAGACCGGCCACCCCCTCGGCGATGGGAAGGCCCCGCGGGGGCCGGATGTTGAGGTCCCGGCCGTACGATTTCCGGTGTGATCCGTCCTCTCTCAGGTCCTCTCACGTGGAGGTACCCCTTCGCTGCATTCGTGCTGACCCTCCTGATAACCACCTGCTGGTATGGGTTACAGCCGGTCTACCCGGATTGTGTTTTCGCCTACAGCAGCGCCGGGGAGCCGGTGAACGTGAAGGAGGCATACCAAGGGGCAATCGAGTCCGGACAGTGCGAGCCGCCCCATGCCCGTTGGACCACCTGGAGTGGTTGACGCCCCCCAGCAGCAACATGACCGGCCCCCTCCCTACAGCCAGCCGCCCGCGAAGCGGGCCCAGCCTGGAGCGCAGCGAAAGGCCTCACCGACCGCGCGCAGCGCGGCCGGTGACCCTCGGTCAACCCCGAAGCGCAGCGCAGGGGATGACCGAGGGGTGTGGGAGAGCACAGCGAACCCACACCACGCCGAAGCGCAGCGCAGGCCAGCCCCACCCGAAGGGTGGGGCGCCCGGAGCGCAGCGCAGGGCCTTCCCTTGCACAGCGCGCAGCGCTGTGGTACCCGTCTCTTA
>NZ_JBHXQN010000128.1:0-4731 GCF_042717785.1 Streptomyces sp. NPDC058619 | reverse complement strand
GCCTATGGCACCAGGGCCCCGAAGGAACTGCTACACCATCTGCCAGCCCTGATACTGCGCCGGCCTACTTACTCCGCGCGCCCGACCTGAGCTCTGTCGGGGGTGCGGGGATCGCGGTTGCTCGACCGGAGACCACCTCACTAACGATGTCCCGCGGTACCCGGACTCAACACTCCGTCCGGGCGATCCTGATGGCGCCCAATCCCTCCGTTCATCCCTCGGATGATCAACTATCTATTACTGCGTACTGCGGGTACTGCTCCACTCAGAACTGCTGGTACTGCTGGTGATGCGAACTGCTTGTACCGCGCGTGACCTGACCGAGCGCCACGTTTCGGCAGCCAGCCCCGTCGCCCGTCCTGCATCTGCTCTGGCTTGGAACCCCACTGCCGAACCTCCCGGTGCGGACGCCCACCATCGACACCCTGACCGAGGTACTGCCGGGTACTGCGAACTGCGGGTACTGCAACCACTGCGTCAACTGCTGGTACTGCTCGCGGTGGCCCCTGATGACTGCGGGCCACCCGGTCCGGTGATCAGTCCCGTCGCCGTCCTACGACAACCCTGGCTTCGACACTCCACCACCACACCGTGATACGGGTACTGCGGGTACTGCATGCCCGGCAGTTCGTCTCTGCCAGGCCCTTCGTTCCCTCTGGGCTACGAGGGAAACCATAACCACGCCACCGCCCAATGTCTACTCCGGCCATCACAGGTTTTCGGTTGGTCGGCGGAGAGGTAATCGATGACGGTGGGGCATGGCGTCCGTGACGGCGGGCAGGGGCGGCGGGGAGCGGACACGGCCGGTCCGGGAGGGGATGGGAGCAGGGGTGAGGGCGGATTCGTGCCCGCCGGTGAAGCGGTTACGGTCGGTGGGGAAACGGCTACCCCGGGGGAACGGTGACCGATCAAGGCCCGCCCGCACAGCACCCCACACCCCGGCCCGCGGTGGTGGTCCGCGTCGCCGGGCAGCTCGACATGACGGCGGCCGCACCGCCCGACTCGAAGCGGCCCTGCAGCGCTCGGTCACCGACCCGGGCAGTCCCGCGGAGATCACCGTCGACGTCAGCGGGCTCGGGTTCTGCGACTCCGCCGCGGCCTCAACGTCCTGCTCCGCGCCAAGCTCACCGCCCTCTCCCACGGCCGCACCCCTGCGCCTGCACGGGCCGAACCCACAGCTCCGCTCCTGAAACGCACCGGGCTCCGCCGGCCCTCTCCGGCCGGTCGCCGGGTGTACTTCGCGGACGGGGTCGGCCCCGGCCTCCAGGAGCGGGAGCAGCGCGTCATCCTCGGCACTCACCGGAGGCGGGCTTGGCCGTGGTGACCGCGTTCAGGCAGCGCCGGTGCGCCGACCGGGCAGCTACCAAACGGCCCCTTTTATCCCTTACGTGGTGCTTATTCGTGCCTTTTGGGGTAGTCGCCGAGATGGGCCCACGTCGATCTTGGCGTCACCCCGACCCGCAGAGCGCCCCGCGCGCTTCGCACAACGGATTGGACACCTGCCATGACCACCGCGAACCCGGGCGGCACCCCAGCAGGCCGCCGGACCGCCAGTGCCGAGGTTTCCGGACACGGGACACGCCGCCTGTCGACCGAGACGAAGTCGGCCCTGAAGACGACGGAGTTCTTCATCTACATCGCCTCCGTGGTCGCGGTCCTCATCGCCTCCATGCTCGTGGGCACCGAAGAGGGCCACCTCGACTACTTCCGCGCCGACAAGGCCTGGCTGTACATCGCGATCCTCACCGTCGGCTACATGATCAGCCGCGGGCTGGCCAAGTCCGGCAGCCGGGACAACTACGACGACAACGGCTCCTGACCCGCGCACAACACCGGGGGAGAAACCCGGCCGGACGGTCGCGAGACCCTGCCGCCCAGCCCGGGCCCCGCGCCCGCCCCGTCTGCCGCGCAGGTCGCCGATCAGCAACCGGGTGATCCCGGGACCACCACGGCCTTCTCCCACCCGCCTGGGGGAAGTCCTCACCGTGCAAGGTGGCCGTGACCTCTGCTGGGCCAACGGCCCCCCTTGCAGCGAGCCGCCCGCTGCCCGGCCATCAAGCCGGGCAGAGGGCGGCGCAAAGCCAGACGGATGCTCCCGGTAGAGCGGGGCCCTCCGTCAGTCCCTGGCGATGGCCATACCGAGGAAAATCCCCACCAGCAGCGAGACACTGCCGACGGCCATCACCGACCACGTCCCCGCCTGCGTCGCACCGAACGTCGACGTCATCCCCGCCTGCGTCGCCGCCTGCGTGGCCTGCGCCCCGGCCATGGTCGCCTCCTGAACGGCCAGAGTCTTCTCCAGCGCCTGCACCTTGCTCTCCAGCTCAGACTGCTCCATCGCACGGTTCCCCTCTCTCACGGCGTGCCGGGCCGATCCCGGCATCACCCGTCCATCGCTTCCCCACCCCACGGACACCGCCGCGCCAGGCACCTGCGGTGCACTCGTTTGCCGCCGACCGGCGCCCCGCCGCGGGCCGGCGGCCGCGACGAGCCGTGCCTGATCTTGCCCGTGCGGCTGGTCCCGCTACCGTCCATACGCCATATGTGCGCGATGTGTACGGTTCGCGGGCTGGGCGGTGGTGTGCCGCGTGTGAGGTTGGTTGCCTGTTGGGCCGGGTCGGCGGCCCCGCCCCGCCCGCTGCCGGGGTTTCTCCGCCGGGGCCGCGCGGTCCCTGTCGGGCGCAGAGAGATGCGGTGATGCGCGGACTTTTTGGCAGGTGGAAGAGCTCCGCTCCAACGACGACGCCCTGCCGCCGTACGACGGCCTGGCGCCAGACGAGGGCCCGGCGGGCGGCCATCGACGCCGGGGGCGAGACGCTGCACGCCCTGCTGGAGGGCCGCCGGCACCCCTGGCCGAAGTTCCAGTGCCGCGAGTGCAAGTCAAGCTGGTACTCCAGTGACACCCCGTTCGGGAGACGGAAACGGTCCGACAGCCAGTTCTGCTCACCGCGCTGTCGTACGCGGGCATGGCGGCGGCGTCAGGCATCCCGTTCAGAAGCGTCGCCCCGTGGCGCCTCCCGGTGACGCTAACGGTGTCAGGACCGTCCGCCCGCCCGGGGAGTGTCTACCGGCAGGTGTCCCCTGACAGCGAAGTTGGACCGATTGCCACCGAAGATGGAGCAACGGCCTTTTATGACAGTGAAGATGGATCGCCGCAGGTCAAGAGGATCAGCCGGCGCCACCTCGATCAGGTCGACGCCGCACCTCGACACCGACCGGGCCGAGGAGAACCGCGGCGCGAGACCAAATGGGCGGGGTGAACCGCGCACCACCCGGTAGCGTTCCGTGCACGTACGTACACGTAGTGCAAGGAGCGTCTTATGGAGTCCAGACACGGAGCAGTCAGCTCTCCCCCGTCCCGAGCCCACCTCTACCTGGAGGACTGGCAGGCCAACGGCCTGGAGGCCGGCAAGTTCTTCCCCCAGACGCGGGCGGGCCTGCACGATCCCTTCGCCCCTAGCGACGTGGTCAACGCCCAGCCGCCGGCGGACGGGAAGATCGCCAGCGCTGGGAAGGACTTCGCCGCTTCCCTGGACGAGGTCGGCACCGACTGGAAGAAGCACCCGGTCGCCTCCGGCCAGAACCTGGAGATCACCTGGGGGTTCCACGCGGAACACAAGACCCGCCGCTTCAACTACTTCCTCACCAAGAACGGCTGGGACCCGGAGCAGGCCCTGAGCCGCGCCCAGTTCGAGACCGAGCCCTTCCACCGCGTCCAGCTGTCCGAACAGCCCTACTGGGAGCACCCGCTCGCCCCGGGCAACCCCACCACCCACACCATGCGCCTGCCCAATCGCGGCGCCGGCCATCAGGTCCTGCTCGCCGTGTGGGAGGTTGCCGACACCGGCCAGGCCTTCTACCAGGTCATCGACCTCCAGTTCGCGTAGAACAACCGCGCCCCAAGGCGCGACCGTGTGCCGGCCCCGCCACAACGGCAGGGCCGGCACACCCGCAAGCGCGCCGAAGGCAAACGGCACACCCAGGCCGTTCTCGCGCCGGCCCGGCGAAGGGTGAACGTTCTGTGGGCCCTGATTCGTGACGGACGGTACTTTCAGGACGAACTCCTTGTCACAGCAGCGACTTGACAACATCATTAGGTGATGTTTGCTGCCTGCCTTCCGCCGGTCGACCGGCGACGGACCAGTGTCGGCGCCCCCTTTCTCGCCCGGATGTGGGATCCGTCCACACAGGCCCTCGACCAGTCGAGGCTGCCGGCCGCGTTCAGCTCGGCGAGCAGGATGCGGTGCAGCTGGTCGAAGACCCCGGTCTGCTGCCACCGCTCCAGGCGCCGCCAGCAGGTCTGCCCCGAGCCGAACCCCAGCTCAGGGGGCAGGAGTTGCCACGCGATGTCGTTGCAGAGCACGTACAAGATGCCTTGCAGGCACAGCCGGTCAGCCACCGGCCGCGGACCTGGTGAACTCGTCGGCCAGGGCGGCAGCAGCGGCTCGATCAGTGCCCACAAGTCGTCGTCCACGATCCACGGCCGAGTACTCACACCACTGCGAACGGCCGAATCGTCACACCGGTCACGGCTGACCAGAGCATCTCATCAAGATCGTGTTACGAGCTCTACGGCAACAGCGTTGCGTTAGCGCCGTGAGCGGTTGCTGAGGCCGTGCTTGAAGAACGCGACGGTGGTGTGGATGGTGTAGTTCTGGGCCCTCTGGGGGTGCTGTCCGGCGTTCGGGCCGTACTTGCTGGTGGGGTTCTTGCGGGTGCGGGCCTTCACTC
>NZ_JBHXQN010000127.1:0-4734 GCF_042717785.1 Streptomyces sp. NPDC058619 | reverse complement strand
CAGGGGGGACCCTGTGGGAGAGTAGGACGCCGCCGAACAATTATTGTGGGAAAGCCCCGCACCTTATGGTGCGGGGCTTTTCTGCGTTCCGGACCCGGTTCTTCGGCTCGGCTGGGTGTCCTGGCCGCGTTCCCCTGGAGGACGCGATGACAGCACAGCAGCTGGAAGACGGCGGACCGCTCATCCCTCAGCCGGCCATGACGCGGGAAGCCCTGCGGGACGCCGTGCGCCGGATCGACATGGCCAACCTGGCGGTGCTCGACAAGGAGTGCAACGAGGCGTTCGACCGGGCCGCGGAGACCGGCGCCATCAATCCGCTGCGGTTCTTCCTCATCAAGTGGGCCACCCACGTCGCCATCCAGCGCTGGCCGGCCCGGGCGGCGGCCCTCCGGGAAGCGGAACGTGTCGCCGGGGACCCGGCCGCGACGGAAGCCCAGTTCCGGGCCGCCATGGAGACCAGCAGCCGCATCCTCGCCGACGCCCAGCGGGAGATCGGTCAGTGACCCTGCGGGGTGAGGGCATCGAGAACGACGACGGCTGGGCGTGGGAGTGCGACCCCGGTCGGCTGTGGGTGCTGGGGGACATGCCCGGGGAGTACCAGCGTCTCGTCGGAACCGTCATGGACGGCCTGGTCGACCTGGCGTCGATGGCGATCGACCCCAAGGACAGCAGCCTCTACGAGGACCCGCAGCCGATGCGTCTGCGTACGTACGAGGACTAGCACCTGATGCTCTGGTACCAGACCATCCCGCACCGGAGCCGGGTCTACCTCAAGCGCGTAAACCTCTGACGCCAACCGGGACGACTTGGCCAGCCGCCGAGCCCCCCGCCCACACCGCCCAGGTGAGCAAACTGGTGGAGTTCTTCAAGCGCATGCTGACGTAGCGGCTGCGCTGGTGCTTTGACCCTGAAAAGGCCGTGCTCGAGTAGGAGTCCGTGCTCAGCGGCAGCCGCTTCACGGAGTTTGTTGAGGCCGATGAGCCGCGAGTTGTTGCCGGCCAGGACAACGACGTTTGTTGCTGAGGCGGCCGACGGACCAGGTCGTCCAGGCTGGTGAGGCAGACGGGGAAGCCGGCTCGGCAGGCGGCGTCCGAGAAGGCCCACCGCGATGTGTTCGTCCAGGGTTTTGTGACGCGGCAATTCTGAGAGCCGCACGCCTTGAAGGGACGGGTCCCGGTCAATTCGTCCGCCCTTCGTCGACGACGCAAGCTTCCGCGGCCGACGGCCCGCTGGTAGGTCGCCCGCTGGGTCTCCGCGTCGGCGGATGGCACGGAGGGTGATCTGGGACTTCGCGGTCCGGAACCGAGTAGAGGTTGGTGTCGAAGGCGACCAGGCGTCCGTAGGTCTTGGCTCGGTGCGAGGGCACCAGCGCCAGTCCCTCGATGGAGGAGAAGGCCCGGCCGACCTGGACGTGGTCGCGGACGATAGGGACTTGCCGTTCTTCCCGGCCTTTCCCGGAGGGGCGGTAGGCGGCCAGAACGTTGATGCCGATGTCGAAGGGCCTGGCGAACCTGACCGCTCCCGGATGCAGAGGGACCGCCTCGCCCGGGGTGACGTGCCGACGGACGAGGATCTTGGTGCGGTCGTAGACGATCGACATCAGCACCCCGCCGAGGTGGCCAGGTCCTGGCTGGGGGTAAAGCAGCAGAACGGGTCTCGCGAGTAGGACACGTCATGTGGAACGAGTAGACCTTCGGGATGCCGACAAGGGCGAGGATCTTCCCCTCGTCTCCCCAGTCGACCTGGGCCGGGGATGCCCAATTCTTCCGCGACTCATGGCTGGGCCTCTTGCGTACAGAGCTTCACCGGCTGGTAGGCGGCGGTGAAACCGGACTCCGCCCCACCAGTTGCTCGTGGACCATGGCCCCTTTGTCAGGACCTCGGGTCGCAGCATCGCGTCGATCAGCGGCGCAACGTCAAACACCATCCGTCCACGAGCTGCTCGGTCGATGCCCGGCGAGGCGGAGAGATCGGGGCCTGGGCAGCCAGGTACTTGCGGACCGTGTGGCGGGCGGGCATCAGACGGGATGGAGGATGACGATCACCGTCGAATCGCGGCAGAGGCATGTCGGCCCGCAAGGACCGCAACCTGTCGACGTCGATCCGGCCGTGGTTGAGGGCTCCGTACAACGCTCCGTGCCCACGACGGTGCTCGGCCACCAGCGTCAAGTCCACCGGGGACTTCACCGCACCGTCCGAACACAGCACCGCGTCCACCAGCTCGAACAACTCGTCACGCCGGGCGGTCAGGCACTCGTAGAACTCTCCTCGGAAGCGTGACGCTTCCGCGAACGCCTCCCTCCGGACAGCATCAGGCAGCAAACTCACCCTCACGGCCTTCGTCGTGGTCACGTGCACCTTGGTCGGGGCACATGATCAGACGAAGGCCGCCCTCACGTCCGGTGAATCCCCAGGTGAGCGACTCAGTTCGAGACACAGTTCGAGGCAGAAGATAAAGAACAAGCTTAGAAGTCGTTTCTCTACCGATCACGGTGGGCGTGAGTTCGAGTGTGACTGCCTGGCCGCGTGATCTTTCGGCGGTCTGGGTATCAAGCCAAGGGTGATCGGCGAGCGAGGGGGCGGACTTCGAATGGGGGCAGCGGACGAGCAGGACCTTGAGGACGGGGAAGGCTGGCTGACGAAGGCCGAAGTCCGGGAGATCTGGCCGCAGATCAGGCCGAGCAGCATCCGGGCTGTGGCGCGGGCCAACAGCGTACGTACCTCGGCTGCGCCCTCCCCCGACCTGACCCGCGAGCCGACCTACCACGCGGCGGACGTACGCCACGTGGCCGCGCGGATCGCCCGGGGTGAGGCCGATGTCGCGCCCTGGCAGCGCGCCGACTCCGACGCTGCACGCGACGACGCCACACCCGGCCCACCGGTTCGGCAGCCCGTCAGTTGGGGGTCCGAGAACGTGCCGGGGCTGATCCTGCTGGCAATCATCGTGGGGCTGATCCTCTGGGGCCTGACCTCTCCCGACAACCACGGCACAGTAACGGACTTCGTGCGCTGAGTGCGCTAACTAGCGGTTGCTCTATCGATCTCGGTGATCGTGAGTTCGAGTCTGCCGACTCGGTCGGGCGATCTCCTGGTCGGCAGGGCATGAAAGTGGGGCCTCCCGTACAGCTCGTGGGTGTCGAATCCAGTCGAGCAACAGGAGGCCCCTGGTGCCGCAGTTTTCCGTCTCCGTGACGTTGCCGTCCAACTCCGCGCCCCTGTCGTGTGATTGCCTCGCTCACCGGTTCGGGAACGCCGGGGACCGGCCGCACAGGCGTCCGAGGTACCCCTCGGACATGACCGGCGCGGAGTGGGCAGTCGTGCGCGACGCGATGCCCGTGCCCGCCTGGCTGGAGGGAAGGGGCGGGCAGCCGGAGAGCTACTGCCACCGGCAGCTGGTCGACGCGGTGCGCTACCTGGTTGCGTGCGGGCGGCATTGCCTGGAGAGCGCTGCCTGCGGACTTCCCCGCAGGGGACCGCGTCTACGCCTTCTTCCGGCGCTGGCGGGACAAGGGCCTGGTCGCCGAGTTCCACGACCGGCTGCGCGACCGGCTCCGCGAGGCGTCGGGCCGTGATCCGGAGCCGACCGCCGGGATCGTCGACGCGCAGTCGGTGAAAGGGGCCGCGTCGGTGCCGGTTGCCAGCCGGGGGTTCGACGGCGGGAAGAAGGTGAACGGCCGCAAGAGGCACATCGTCGTGGACACCCTCGGGTTTCTGCTGGCCGTGATGGTCACCGCCGCATCCGTCACCGACCGCGAGGCCGGCCGGACGCTGCTGGAGCGGCTGCGGATGCGGCACTGGCGTATCTCGCTGGTGTGGGCCGACGGCGGCTACACCGGACGCCTGGTCGACCTCGCCCGCGATGTCCTGCGGATCGCGCTGACGGTGGTCAGACGCACCGACGACGCCACGGGCTTCGTGGTGCTGCCGAAAAGGTGGCTGGTGGAACGGACGTTCGCATGGCTGATGCACTCACGCCGCCTGGTCCGCGACTACGAGACCCGCACCGACACCTCCGAGGCGATGATCCGGTGGTCGATGAGCATGGTCATGAGCCGCCGGCTCGCCCGGCGAGCACGCTGAACATCCCCGGACGTTCCTCGGCCATCCAGCCCCGCGCGGCCAGGCGCTTCACCTTCGACCGCACTCCCTCCACCTTCGCCGCGACCACCTCCAGACCCAAGGCCGCCGCGAGCTGCCGGCAGTCCATCTCCTCCCCGCTCCCCGCCAGGACCTCCACGAGCCGTTGGTAGTCCGGCGCCAGTGAGTCGAGAGTGAGCCCTTCCCTCCAGGCGGGAACCGCCGAGCCGGGCACCGCCCCGGCGACCCGCGCAGGCCGTTCACCGGCCACCCCGGCCAGCGACGCCTCCTCGCCCACAGGAGGTTCTGCCAGGACTTCGGCCACCGTCTGACGGGCAATCACGAACCGCTCCCACGCGGCTTCCGCCTCCTGGAGCTCGGCCTGAAGGACCTCCACCCGCTGCCGAGCAGCACGCTCGCGCTCCTCAAGTAGCCCCATCACCGACCGCATCCGGCACCTCCATCGAAGAGACGACACGCCACCCAGCCTCTGCCACCGAGGCGCCGTCACTATGCCTGACCAGCGGAAACACACCCGTCACTATCGGAAAGACAACGGCTTCTTAGCTTGACTCTGTCGGGGATCTTGGAACTGTCGAGATCAGGTGCCCAGGGTGCGCCATGACTTCGGCCGGGGCATCTCGCGCTGGTCGAGGT
>NZ_JBHXQN010000126.1:0-4734 GCF_042717785.1 Streptomyces sp. NPDC058619 | reverse complement strand
GTGTCCGGACCGGGTCCGGACACCCCGCACGCCGACTAGTGTTTTCCCCGATGCACGCGGTGGGGGGAGACACAGCTGATGAGCCGTCGATCGAGCAGCGGACTGATCGGGGACTGGGCGCAGGCGCAGCGCCGTCGGCAGCAGACGCTGCAGGTCCAGCAGCGGGAGGCCGAGCGCCGTCAGCGGACCTGGGAGCGGGAGGCGGCGCGCAGCCAGCGCCAGCACCGCGAGGCCGAGGCGCAGCGGCGGACCGCCCGGCTCGACGCCGAGGTGGAGTCCCTGCAGGGGCTGTTGGTCGCGGGGTGCCGGGCGCCGGCCTTCCGGATGGCCGACCTGGTCCGGCCCGACCGGCTGGAGCCGTTCGACCCCGGGACCCTCGCGCACCCCGTGCCGATGCCGCGCATCGAGCAGTTCCAGCAGCAGAGCAGCGGCTGGACCCTCGGCTCGGGCCACCGGGCCCAGGCGGAGCGCGAGGCGCACGCCCGGTACGCCGAGGCCTGGCAGGCGGCGCACGCCGCGGAGGGCCGGCGGCAGCAGGAGCTGGCCGCGTACCGGCAGCAGTACGACCGGTGGGCGGCGGACCAGCTCGCCGGTGTCCGGGCGCACAACAGCGGGCTCGCGGAGCTGGCCGGGGCACTGCGCGGCGGTGATCCGGAGGCGGTGGTCGAGTACTTCTCGGCAGCCCTGTACGCCTCGACGGCCTGGCCCGGGGCGCTGCCGAGGCAGGTGGCGGCGGCGTACGACCCCGGCGCGCGCGAGCTGGTGCTGGACTGGGAGCTCCCCGCGTACGCGGTGGTGCCGGAGGCCAGGTCGGTGCAGTACCTGCCGAGCACAGGCCAGGACAAGGTCAGGCCCCGTCCGGCCACGGAGCGGCGGGCGCTGTACCGGGACCTGCTGGCGCAGAGCATGCTGCTGGTCGTGCGCGAGCTGTACGCGGCGGACGAGTTCGGCGTGCTGGACTCGGTCGCGGTCAACGGCTTCGTGGACTGCCCCGATCCGGTGACGGGCCACGAGGCGCAGTTCGTCCTCGCGACCGCGCGGGCGCCGCGCAGCGCCTTCTCGGGGCTGCGGCTGGAGCAGGTCAGCACGGTGGACTGCCTGGTCGGGGGGTTGCGGGGGCAGCTGTCGGCGCGGCCCGACCAGCTGACGGCCGTACGTCCGGGCCGCAGGCCGGAAGAGGTCGGCGGAGGGGTCGTCAGCCACGGCGGCGGCGTCGGCGGTGACGACGAGCCGGACCTGTTCGCGATGGACCCGATCGCCTTCGAGAACCTGGTCGCCGAGCTGTTCCGGGCGATGGGCATGGAGGCGGTGACCACGCAGCGGTCGGGCGACGGCGGCGTGGACGTCGAGGCGCTGGACCCGGCGCCGATCCGGGGCGGGCGGATCGTGGTGCAGGTCAAGCGCTACCGCAACACCGTGCCGCCCACGGCGGTACGGGACCTGTACGGCACCGTCCAGGACAAGGGGGCGAACAAGGGCGTCCTCGTCACCACCGCGACCTTCGGGCCGGGGTCGTACACCTTCGCCAACGGCAAGCCGCTGGAACTGGTTCCCGGCGACGCGCTCGTGGAGCTGCTGCACCAGTACGGGCTGCGGGGGCGGTTGGGGGGCGCGGCCGGTAGCGTCCCGGCGCAGCGCGCGCCCGAACCCGAGCCGCCCGCCGACCACAACGTGCTCGGCATGTCCTGGTCGGGTTCGGTGGCGCTGGACGTGTGCGCGCTCGTGTGCAAGGGCGGCCGGGTGCTGAGCGAGGACCACTTCGTCTTCTTCAACAACTCGCGGACCCCCGACGGTTCGGTCCGGACACGCGCCGACGCGGCGCCCGACAAGGCGGCCGTCGAGGTGTCCTTCGACGCCCTGCCGCGGGAGGCCGACCGGCTGGTCCTGGTGGCCGCCGTGGACCCGGAGGCCGATCCGCACGGCGACCTGGCCGGCTTCACCGACGCCCGGATCCGGCTCCTTGACGCGGCGGGCGCGGAGGCGGGACGGCTGGAGGTCTCCGACGGCCGGGCGGGCGAAACAGCCCTGGTCCTCGGCTCGTTCCGGCGCCGGGCGAACGGCGACTGGGACTTCGTGATCGGCGGCAAGGGCTACCGGGGCGGCCTGGAGGACCTCCTGCGGGAGTACGGCATCGAGGTCGCCTAGGGGTATCGACCCGCAGGGATGCTCTTGTGGATGTCAAGCGGCGGTTGTGAGGTGACCCGGGGCCTGCTGTGGCGTTGGTGGCGGTCAGGACGTGGAAGATCTCGCGGGCGACGAACCGCTTGGGGCAGCGGATATCTCCTTCTTCGAGAGGCCTTCTTTGGTACGTCGTTCCATGTAGGTGCGGGTGCGCTGGTCCCAGCGCAGCCGGCAGAGAACGATTCGGTAGAGGGCGGCGTTCGCGGCGCGGTCGCCGCCCCGGTTGAGGCGGTGGGTGTCGACGCCGCCGGTGACCTCGACCTCGTGCTGTGCCATCGTGGATCGTGCCGTCCTCTCCATTCGACCGGGCAGAACGGCACCCGTCGGCCGGGAGGGCGGACAAGACAGTGATGGGGCGAGCGCCCCCCGGCCCGAGCCGACACAATCCCGTTGAGGACCCGAAGTTCGGTCAGTCGGTCCTACGTTGTTTATGGGTTGGACGGGCCGTCGTAAGGTCCAGAGGCCCAGAGACACCGGGTATGGCTTTCAGTCGGTTGCCCGCGATGGTTTGCCTCACCTGGCCGCCCGGTGTCTCACGACGACTCGGCCGCTGATTAGCGCCTCTGTGTGTCAAGCAGCTGCCGCGAGTCGGTTTCGCTGGTCCCGTTTCATGAGTCGGTAGACGACGTTGGAGAGGCGTCGTTTGAGGGCCCGGCGCGCTTCGGCGGGCGTCTTGCCTTCGGTGATTTTGCGGCGGTAGTACTCCTGCCCGCGGCCGCCGTCGCGGATCTGGCAGATGGCGATGATGTGCAGGGCCGAGTTCAGGGCTCGGTTGCCACCGGTGTTGAGCCGGTGGCGGACGTCTTGCCGCTGGAAGCGTCCAGCGGAGCGCTGCCTGTGTAGCTGGCGAAGTGGTGCTCGGTCGGAAAGCGGCTGACATCGCCGATGTGCCCGAGGATCTTGGCCGCGAGGACGGTCCCGAGGCCGGGCAGATCCGTGAGCGTTGTCCGCGAGGCTGCCAGCGCGTCTCGCATCTGGGCTTCGTTGTCCTTGACCTGCCGGTCAAGCCGCCGGAGGTCGGCCAGCAGTTCGCGGGCGATGTCACGCCGGCAGCTGTCAGTGGCTGTAACCGGCCGGATGCCCTTCATCAGAGTGGCGGCCTTGTCAGCCGAAAGCCGTGCCGGGGCTCCTCCGGGAAGCAGGTCGCGAAGGACGGCGTGGAGGCGGTTGATGGTGCGGGTCCGTTCGTTGACCAGGTCGTTGTGGCGTTCGGTCAGCAGCCGCAGGATGGTGGATTGGTCCTCGGGGATGACCTTGCGCAGGTCGGTGCGGAAGAGCGCGACCTGTGCGACGTGGAGCGCGTCGGCCGGGTCGGTTTTGCGGTCCCCGCCGGTGGAGAGGAGCCGGGCCCTGGCCGAGAGCGTCGAGGGCACGTCCACGACGTCCTCGCCGACGGCGGCCAGCTGCTGGGCGAGGGTTCGGCCAAGGCCGCCTGCGCCCTCGATCGCGAAGCGGCGCTCGGGCCACTGCTCGCACCAGCGGATCAGCTGGCCGAAGGTACCCGCGTTGACGACGAAACGGCGTTGGCCGGTCTTGTGGCCGGCGGCGTCGATGGCGACTGCGGTGTGTGAGGACTTGTGAGGGTCGATCCCGATGGTGATCACGCGAATCCTGACCTGTGCTCGAGCCGGCAGAAGTGTGCGGTGGGCACCCTGACTTGAAGTAGCGGTCGCACACATTCATGCCTCTGTCGAGCCACACCGCGCGAGTGCCGGACGGCGGCGGCACGCTAATCATGAGCCAGCCCGAGGGCGGCAAGGAGCTATGCGAGCCAGTGCCGTCCGGCACCCTGGACGCTACGGCTGCAGACCGGGCGTCTGGGGTCGATTCAACAAGTCAGGAGCTGCGAGCACCTGCGGGTGTATCGCTGAGTAGGACCACGCTGGCGAGGTCGTTCGGGAGAACCGCTCATACCGACGAACCGGAGGAACCTCGTGCCCCAGATATGGGCGGGCGTGGACATCGGCAAGACCCATCACCACTGTGTGGTCCTAAACGCCGAGGGCAAGCGGCTGCTGTCGCGCCGTGTGCTGAACGACGAGCCGGAGCTGCTGGCCCTCCTCACCGACGTGCTGGCCCTCGACGAGGACGCCGGGTGGGCGGTCGACGTCGCCGACGGCATGGCCACCTTGCTGATCAGCGTGCTGCTCAACCACGGGCAGCAGTTGCTCTACATCCCCGGTCTCGCGGTGAACCGGGCCTCGGCCGGTTACCGGGGCATGGGCAAGACCGATGCCAAGGACGCCACCGTCATCGCCGACCAGGCCCGGATGCGCCGGGACCTGACCGTGCTGCGGACGGACGACGAGGACGCCATCGAGCTGCGGTCCTCACCAACCGGCGGGCCGACCTGAACGCCGACCGCACCCGCCGGATCAACCGCCTGCGCGGCCAACTCAGCAGCATCTTCCCCGCGTTGGAGCGGTGCCTGGACCTGGGCAACGTCGGCCCGCTGATCCTGCTGAGTCGGGTCGCCCGGGGGAATCTCACCCCCGGGCTCCCACAGAACGGAGCGTGACAATCTCTCGTCACTCCGCTCTTGTCACCCTGATC
>NZ_JBHXQN010000125.1:0-4959 GCF_042717785.1 Streptomyces sp. NPDC058619 | reverse complement strand
GCTACGTCACCCCGCTCGAAACCAGAGCCCTGACGACCCACGACCTCACCCCCGCAGCGTAACCACCCGCTGTCCAGGATCAGGGGGGAACTTCACCCCGGCCGACTCGCTACGTAACCGCGAGGAACAGTTCGAACTCTTCTCACGGCTCAGCTCTAGGCCAGCGCCGCCCCCAGCAGCAGCGCAAACAGGAGGGGCAGAAACACCCACCCGAGCGCGAGCGAAGCCGCCACTATGCGGTACGTCCGCATGGACCGGCGGTGGGGCAGGACCCAGGCGATGGCAAGTAGGGACAGGGCCCCATAGATCACGACTCCGTATTGGCCCATGCCGTCGTGGGCCCGGATCACGCTGTACTCCATCGCGAGGAGCGGAAGACCAAGCAGGGAGGCCACGAGGGGTGCCTTCCACCAGGTTTTGTGGAGGGCAGGGAGCCGCGTCACATGGTTCTGCGTCGTCTTCATGGGCCCCACCCCATCACCATCAACCGCCTCGGGCATCGGTAGTCGTACTCATCTGATCTAGGTTGATCCAACAGACTCCTTCGACAGGCTGACTGCCCCTCACTGACATAGATGGATTTGCCCATGTCATCGTCGCGTCGGAGTCTCGTGTTCCGGGCCAGTGAAGTCGGTGTTGCAGTGGCTGGTCCGTCGGGACCCCGACCGACCCCCGCCTCGCCCCGCCCTGGAATCGATGAGCGCGACCCAGCCTGGGGGAACGAACGACGCACACGGGGAACGATCTTCGGCGAGCCGCGAAGGCACTGGTCAACCCCACTCGTGAACACCCCAGGAGTGGCTCGTTGTCCGCCTCGGCCGGGGCCACGACCTGACCTGGCCCGTTCTCATCCGGCACCTCGCTCCCGGAGGCTGGGTCCACCCACTCACCGCACAGGCCGACACCGAAGCCGTGATCACACTCCACCAGCTCCTCGGCGAGTTCTTCGACCTGGTATCAGTTCGACACCGCGGAGCCGGACCAGGTCAACTGAGACAGCCTCCGGCATCTGCTCGCCTGGGACCGCACCACCTGAGATTCCTGGCACCCCCACGTCTCAACTGAACTGGTCGCCGCAGGTCAACGGGCCGACTCGGTGACCTGTCGCAGTGAAGGTTGTGCGATTCTCAGCGAAGGTTGAGTGATTGCTCCCGGCTGCTCCGTTCCTTCTTGAGCCGGTTGGAACGCCTGCTGTGGCAGAGGACCGAGCACGTCAGACGTATCTGATTCTTGCGTCCCGGTTCCAGGGGCCCGGCGCATTCAGTGCAGGCTGTCGGCTGTTGCCGGGGTGCAATGGACCCGTCCGATCGTCGGCGGAGGTGATGCACCGACGGAACTCGCTGACCTGCGACGAGACCCCTGCCTATCGAGAGTACTTCCCGCGCTATCGGAGATCTTTTCCCACCATGCCGGGCCTGAGGTCCAGCGACTTAGGGGCGGTCGGTCAGCCGGGTCGGCCAGCATTTCACGACAAATGCCGTCGTAATACAGCCACGGTGGGATGGCGGCCGGTGGCCGAGGGTAAGCCTGGGGCGCGCTCCGGCGACAGCCGGAAGCGTTGGCAAGGGGAGAAAAAGCAATGAGCGTTCAAGAGCCCGCCAACAAGGCCGCACAGGCCCTGTACCAGGCCATGATCGGCGCTACGGGCCCCGAGGCGACCGGATGGACCGGGGCGTTGGATTTGCCGCCTGCCCGGCGTGAAGGCCAGTCGGTGCTGATCCTCGGAGCCGGTGTCGCCGGGCTGACAGCCGCGTACGAGCTAACCCGACTCGGTTACGCGTGTACGGTCCTCGAAGCCCAGGACCGGACCGGTGGCCGGAACCGCACAGCCCGCAGGGGCGACGAGCTCTACGAGACCGACCCGACCGGAACGCCGGTGCTGACGCACACGTGCTCCTTCAACGAGAACCTCTATCTCAACCTCGGTCCCGGCCGCATCCCGCACCACCACCGCCGGGTAGTGCAGTACTGCAGCGAGCTCCGGGTGGAGCTGGAGCCGTACATCA
Organism: Streptomyces sp. NPDC058619; assembly: GCF_042717785.1. NCBI lineage: Bacteria > Bacillati > Actinomycetota > Actinomycetes > Kitasatosporales > Streptomycetaceae > Streptomyces > Streptomyces sp. NPDC058619. The sequence continues at coordinate 2,953 of NZ_JBHXQN010000125.1, read as the reverse complement.
TGGAGACCACGGCGAACGTCGTCAGTCTCTCGAAGAGCGCACCGGCGCGCTGGCGCAATCGGCAGGTCGCCCATGACATCCGCGGTCACATCGCGTCACTTCTCTCCGGGAAGCTGACGGAGGACGACGAATTCACCGAGAATCTGCGCGACTTGTTGCGGAACTTCGGCATGCTGGACGTGAAGGGCGAATATCACGGATCCACTCGGTCCGGATTCGAGGAGCTCGACGTCCATGAGTTCCCGAGGCCCCTACCTCCCCTGGACTTCCGGGAGCTGGTGGAGTCGAAGTTCTGGAACGCCAGCTTCTACCAGCCGGTCGACTATCTGTGGCAGGACACGATGTTCCAGCCGGTCGGCGGCATGGACAAGATCGTCGAGGCGTTCACACAGAAGATCACCCAGGAGTACGGCGAGATCATCAAGCTTGAAGCCGAAGTCACCTCGATCACGCTCCCCGAAGAAGGGGGCGTCGTAGTCGAGTACCTCCACGAGGGAGAGACCCGTACGCAGCGGGCGGATTACTGCGTGAGCAGCATCCCGCTGCCGGTGCTCCGGGACGTCGCCCTCTCCAATTTCTCGCTGGACTTCACAGAGGCGATCGCGGCCGTGGGCTTCGCGCCCACCTGCAAGGTGGGATGGCAGGCCAACACGCGCTTCTGGGAGGACGACCAGAACGCGATTTACGGCGGCATCAGCTGGACCGACCACAACATCACGCAAATGTGGTACCCGTCCAACGACTACTTCTCGTCGGACGGGGGGACCCTGACGGGGGCCTACAACTTCCGCGGCAACGCGGAAGAACTGGGTGCGCTGGCGCCCGACAAGCGTCTGGAACTAGCGCGTAGGGGTGCCATCGAACTGCACCCGGAATTCGAGAACAAGGACATCATCCCTCCCCAGCAGGGCATCACCATCGCCTGGCACAAGGTTCCCCACCAGCTGGGCGGCTGGGCGGCCTGGGACCCGGGCAGTTCGGAGCACATGATCGCCTACAAGCAGTTGCTCCAGCCCGAGGGCGACGGCCGCTTCTTCGTCGTGGGCGACCAGGCGTCTCCCCTGCCCGGGTGGCAGGAGGGCGCGATGATGTCCGCCCACTACGTGACCAGCCAGATCGTCGGCATCATGCCGCTCACCGTGCCCGAGGTCGTCAGGGTCCCGGACTCCGTCGCCCTCACCGAGGGCCATCACTGACTCGTACGGACCGGATATGGGTCCAGCCAAGGTGAAGTCAGTCTTGACTCCACAGTCGACGGCTGGGAGTAATGGGTTAATCACTCAGTGTACGGTGTTCGGGGTGTCCGGCCGGGGAGGTTGGGCGTGGCGATGACGGGACACTTCGCGGGTCGTCACTGACGGGCCGCAGGTGGCGTGGCGTCGGCCCGGAGTCGTCAGAGGCGGAGGTCGACGATGAGTTGGACAGTACGTACCAGCACAGCCCGGCGGGTCGGTCGGGCCCTGATCGGGGTGGCCGCCGTGGCCGGGTTCACCTTGGTGGGCGTTCCGGCGGCTCACGCCGCTCTTCCGCCCGGCTGCACCCAGACCGGCAACAACTTTGTGTGCACCGCCGGGATCGCCGCCGGGCAAACGCTCACCGGCACCAGCGCCGCCAACATCATCACCGTCACCGGCGGCCCGGTCAACGGCACCATCGACGCCCTGGGCGGTAACGACACGATCACCGTCACCGGCATCACCGGCGCCGCGGGTACCAACGGCCCGCCTGGCGCTGATGGCACCGTGGGCACCCCGGCAGGGAGCGCCGGTGGCAACGGCGGTGTCGGTGGCGTCGGCGGGCCCGGCGTGGGCAGCGGCGGATTCATCGACGGCGGCGCCGGCACCGACAGCATCACCATCCAAGGCGGCCCGGGCGGCAACGGCGGCGCTGGCGGGGTCGGCGGGGCCGGCTTGTCCAGTGGCGCCGGCGGGGCCGGCGGCAACGGCGGCGTCGGCGGGGTCGGCGGTACCGGTAGCGCCGGGACCATCACCGGCGGTGTCGGCAACGACACCCTCACCATCACCGGCGGCAAGGGCGCCAACGGCGGCCTGGGCGGTAAAGGCGGCAACAGCGGCCCGGTCGCCGGTAGTGCCGGTGCCGGTGGTATCGGCGGTGGTGCCGGTGCCGGTGGCGTCGGTAACTCCGGGACCCTCAACGGCGGTACCGGCGATGCCGGCGCGGACACCATCACCACCAACGGTGGCGCGGGTGGCGTGGGCGGTGTGGGCGGCGTGGGCGGCTGCGGTCACGGCGGCGGCGCCGGTGGTACCGCCGGTGCCGGCGGCGCCGGCGGTATCGGTAACTCCGGGGTCCTCAACGGCGGTGCCGGCAACGACACCCTCAAGACCAACGGCGGCATCGGCGGTAACGGCGCCTCCGCGGGGAAGGGCGGCAACGGCTCGGCCGCTGTCCAGCCCGGCGGCGCGGGCGGCATCGGCGGCGCAGGCGGTGCCGGTGGCATCGGTAACTCCGGGACCATCAGTGGTGATGCCGGCACCGACGCCATCACCGCCACCGGCGCAAAGGGCGGTAACGGCGGCACCGGCGGTAACGGCGGCACCGGATGCAGCGGCCCCGGCGGCGCCGCCGGTAACGGCGGCGCCCTGGGCGCCGGCGGCGCCGGTGACACCGGAATCATCGACGGCGAAACCGAAACCATCATCAACGGCACAAACGGCCTCGTAGGCGCGAACGCCGTAGCCGGCACCAACAACACCGGCATCTGCAGCTGCTAACCCCCCGCAACAGCAGCAGTACAAGCGGCAGCGGCGACATCACCAGCAACACCCGAGATGTCGCCGCTGCCCCACCGGATCGTCAAACCCGCCATGGGCAACGTCCCCTCTGCCGGGGAACCCGCCGGGGGCACGGCCTGTGCGCGCGCCCTCGGTCCACCGGCCGGGTCCAGCCAAGGTGAAGTCAGAAGCCGCAACGATCATGATCGTTGCGGCTT
>NZ_JBHXQN010000124.1:0-5068 GCF_042717785.1 Streptomyces sp. NPDC058619 | reverse complement strand
CAGGCCTGGACGGTCTTCGAGCGGTGGGCCGAGTGCCGGTCGACGATCAGGTGGACCTTCCGGTCGAAGTGCCCGACGATCCGGGTGAGGAAGCGGCACATGACCTTCGCGTCGAACGACTCGGTGAAGACCATGAAGTGCATCCGGCCGCGGGTGCTGATCGCGGACATCGCGTTCACGGAGAACCGGTTCCCGGTGCGGCGGACGATGGGAGTCGCGCCTTTGGCGCCCCAGGTGCGGCCGGTGACCTGGTCCGAGCGGACCCCGACCTGGTCGCCGAAGAGAACCTCGGCATTCTCCGCCTTCGCCTTGGCCCGGATCGCCGGCCAGGTCTCCTCGTGCCAGACGCGGACCGCTTCCGCGTCCTGCTCGACCGCCCGCTTGTCCGGACGCTGGAAGGTCAGCCCCCAACGCTTGAGGTACTTGCCCACCCCGGGCTCGGTGAAGCGGACCCGGTACAGCTTGAAGATCAGCTCGCCTATCTGCCCCCGTGTCCACAGCTGACCCGAAAGCCCCAGGTCGGAGGGGATGTGATCGAGGACGGCCTGCCGGACGGCAGCCTGCTCGGCCTCCCCGAGTACCTGGTGCACCCCGACCGGCTTGCCGCGCGGCCGCATGACCAGCGCTTCCCGGCCGCCGGCCCGCCACTTCGCCCACCAGATGTCGACTGCTTTCAGCGACACCCCGAACACCGCCGCCACGTCCTCACGGCCCCGCCCCGCCACCAACGCGGCCACCGCCCGCAGCCGCAGGGCCTCCTGCGCCGACGGCGACAGATGCCGCGCGTCCCCCACCAGATCGCTCACACCCAGCTCAACGACCCAGAACCCGAACCGTTTCTGATCAATAGGTGAGCCTGACCTGCCACCCGGCGCCTACCGACCTCGGGAGCGACAAGTTCCCGTCCGATTTCCTGGCCATGCCTGGCTGGCGGCGACGGCCGGTCACCGAATCCCCAAGCCCTGGCCGCACGGCCTGGCGGCGGATCGCCATGCGGCCGTTGGGGCACTGCTCGACGGGAGTTGACCGCACAGCGTTCGCCGGGCTCTGTGGCAGGCCCGCCGTTTCCTCGCCACCATACGGTCCCGTATGGTGATCCTGCCCCTGCCGGACCTACGAGGAATCCGAGGAACGATGACCAACCTGACTGCGAGCAACCTGACGACAGACAGCCGCAACGTCCGGAACGTCAAGGCGCTTTACCTGGCCCTGGCCGACCGGGACTTTCCGGGTGCCCAGCGCCTGCTGGTGGAGGAGCCGGTGTGGGACATCACGCCGGGATCCCCTGACGGCGGCGTCTACCGGGGCATGGCCGAGGTGTTCGGCAGCTTCTACCCCAAGCTCGCTGCCCGCTTCCGCTCCCTCGAGGTCCACCCGGACGCCTACGTGGACGGCGGAGACACTGTCGTCGCCTCCGGCTACTACCAGGTCACCGAGCAGGACGCTGAAGAGAGCAAGCTCGTGCGGTTCGCCCACGTCTTCGGCATCACCGACGAAGGCCGGATCAAGGGGGTGTGGCAGGTCGCCGACACGGCCCTGTTCGCCGAAATAGCCTGAAGCTGTCGGTGCTCACGCACCTGTGTGAGCACCGACGCCAGCAGCTCTACGCCGTGACGCCAAGCATCGCGTCGGCCCCCGGACCTACATTTGCCGGGTCTGCGGATACGCGGACAACGCCGACGTGAGCGCGGCCAGAAACATCGATACCGTCGCAGGGTGTGCGGCGCTGCTGCGCGGGGAAGGCGCCCGGGCTGCCGGTCCGGTGATCTGCGAACCTCAAGATGCTGCCTCCGTCGGATGGACGCCGGTCAGCAGATTGGAATCCTCTCCCGTTCACGGCGAGGAGGATGTCAAGTTCGGTGGATCCCAGACGAGCCCGACGCCCGCAGGCCGTCGCACCCCGGCGTTGGGCAGGCATGGGCCGTACCCCGAGGCGTACGTCTACCGACCGAGCGGTTGGCCCCCGGTGCAGTCCTGCCCCTGCAATCGTGCAGCCGTCCGTCAGCTCCGCTGAAGCAGCGCGGTCATAGTGGATTCCAGGTACCGCCGCCGCTCCGCGCCTTCCGGCAGGAGCTGCGGAACGCTGTGCGCCAGCTGTGCGTGGCCAAGATAGGCGGAGTACGCCAGGAGGCTGCGGCGGCGGGCTTCCTCCCGGGGGAAGCCCAGTTCGGCGAAGAGCACGGCGACGTACTCCATGCGGCGCTCGGTCACCCGATGCAGTGCTGCGGCGACCTGGGGGTGGGCGGCGCTGGAGAGCAACGCGAGCTCGACAGGGTTCTCCGAAGCTGCGATGACGACGCGGGCGAAGAGGGTGCGCAACCGGTGCTCGGGGTCGGGGTCGGCCTCGGCGGTGACGATGACGGCGTCGGTGGCGATCTGCTCCCAGCGGGTCAGGGTCGCCTCGATGAGGGCCGCCCGGTTGGCGAAGTGCCAGTAGCAGCTGCCTTTGGTCGCTCCGAGCCGGGTCGCCAGGGGTTCCACCGCGATCGCGGCCAGGCCGCCTTCGCCGACTGCGGCGAGCGCCGCGTCCGCCCAGTCCTGGGCGGACAGCCTGGTCCGAGCCGTCTCGCGGTCCTTGTTCTGTTCCCCTCGCTTCATGAGCGTACGCTACCGTCTGGTCTGACCATACGGTAGCGTACGGAGGTATTCTGTGCACAACACCCATGAACGCAGCATTGACGCTCCACCCTCGGCCGTCGGGCCCTGATCGACCAGCTGGCGGGCCCGCACGACCCGCTCTGGCCCGCACCCGCCCCGCATGGCCGGCCATGCGGTTCGACCGGCCGCTGGGCCTCGGCGCACAGGGCGGTCACGGTCCGGTCCGCTACACGGTGACCGGCTACGACCCCGGACAACGGGTGCGCTTCACCTTCGACGGCCGGGGCGGACGTGGCGGTCACCATGAACTGACCGTCGAAGCGGATGCGGAGGAACCCGCCACGCGCAGTAAGGTCCGCCACGTCCTGGAATCCCACCCGCACGGCGCCACCCGCCTGGCCTGGCCTCTCGCGGTCCGGTGAATGCACGACGCGGTGGTCGAGGATCTCCTCGACAACCTCGAGCGCGCGGCAACCGGAACAGTGCGCACCCCGGCCCGGTGGAGCCCGTGGGTACGGCTGCTCAACCGCGTGCTGTGGCCGCGCGCCGAGGTCGCAGTGCCGCAGGCGGCCCACTTCGCACGCCATGCCTTCGAGCGGATCGACTTCACCGATAGCTGGCAGCTGCCCCTGCACCCCGCGATGCCGCAGGACCCGGAGATATGGGCGGCGGCCACCTTCCGTGAGTCTCCCGGCTGGGTGACAGCACTCATGCGCGTTTGCGAAGGACTCGTCGGCCTCGTAGGCATCCAACGGAACCCAGCCCAGGGCGCGTTCGCGATCACGGCCGCGGAAGGCGGGGAAGTCCTGCTCGGTCACGACGCCGCCCACCTCGACTTCCGCGTCTCCGTCCTGGTCGAACCAGGCCGGGTTTCCATGACCACCGTGACCAAGTTCAACAACCGGCGCGGTAAGCACTACTTCGCAGTGGTCAGCAGAATCCACCCTGCCGTGGTCCGATACGCCCTCCGCCGGGCTCACCGCCGGCTCGCACTCGCCACGCCACCCGCCTTGGGCCCACGCCCCGGCCCGGGCCCAAGGGCGGTGGCCCCGAGGCAGCAGGCCGCCGCCAGGGCTGAGACCGCTCCTGCCTGCGGTTTCCCGCTGACCTGCCCAACACGGGACGGCAAGCGGTGCCGTGCCGGTGCGCCAGCGGGCGGCACTTGCGGTCGGCGGCGAGGTGGACCTTGCTGGTCTGACCACCCCTGGAGCGACCCAGGAGAGCGGCCTTCAGGCGGAGCTTTCGCCGGCGCCGGATGCGTCGTCGCTCTTCGCGCTCGGGATCGGTCTCGGCGTCCTGCCCGGTTTGCTCCCCGAGGCCGCCCCTTTTGACCTGGCCTTCTCCTCCTCAGCGGCGGCCTTCTCCAGCGCGGTGACGACACCCTGGTCCAGGTGCATGCCGGCGGCGTCGTGATGAGCGCGCGCGGTGGTGGAGTCGACGCTGACCAGGGACAGGTCCACCTCGGCCCGCTCCGCGGCCTCCGCGATCAGACCCTCCAGCAGGGCCTCGAATACGCCTGCGTCACGCCATTGCCGGAAGCGGTTGTGGACGGTCGACCAGGCACCGAACTCCTGGGGCATTTCCCGCCACTGGCCGCTCGTCTTGAACCGCCAGATCACGCCCTCGAACTGCTGCCGCAGCCGCTCGGGGTACGGGCCGTACACACCGACCGGCAGGTACGGCTCAGGGAGAGGCCGCCATATTGAAGCTGCTGGTCAAGGGTGCTGGCGTGGGGTGCTCGTGCTGGTCGTGGGCGGCAGTCTGCCGTGTAGATCGTCTATCAGGTGGTTCGCCGGTTCCTGCCCCTTGGTGTCGGTGTGCCTTCTACGATCCGGTGCATGGTGGATCCCGAGGTGTCGGAGCGAATCGCGGTGCGGCGCGCGGAACTGGACGGACTCGAAGAACAGCTGGCCAGGCCGTTGGCGGAGGTACGGGCCGAGTGGAACGAGCTCGCCGTCGCCGAACGGGTCCTTGAGCGGGTGAGCGAACAGCTCGCCGACGAACGCGCCTCGGCCACGCCGACGCCCGGGCAGGTGGGCGGACAGGCGGTGATGCTGATCCCGCACCGCGCACCGGGCGTGGAGGAGGCCACGCTCCCGCCGGACTACCAGCACATCCTCGCCGCCGTGCGGCAGGCCGCCGGACCCGTCAGGGCCCGACAGGTCGGCGAAGTGCTGGGAGTGGACGTCAGCATGCGGGCCAAGCTGAAACCGCTGGGAGGACGCCTTCGCCGCGCTGTGCGAGTCGCCCGCGCACGTTCCGGCGCCTTTCCCATGGTTGGCTGGATCCGTGTCGAGGCCTCCTGATTGTCAGGATGTACTGCGGGGGCCAGGTGCTCGACGCGGACGCCACCGGCGATGTCGCGTGGCTGGGATCCTGACGGACACGGGTACAGGCTCACTGCACCCCTCACGCAACGGTCACCGGTCACAGAGCGAGGGGGCCGTGTTGTCCCGGACACCTGCCGGTC
>NZ_JBHXQN010000123.1:0-5242 GCF_042717785.1 Streptomyces sp. NPDC058619 | reverse complement strand
TTCAGAACTAACACAGTGGACGCGAGCAACTGAGGACAAGCCCTCGGCCTATTAGTACCAGTCAGCTTCACCCGTTACCGGGCTTCCACATCTGGCCTATCAACCCAGTCGTCTACTGGGAGCCTTACCCTCTCAAGGAGGTGGGAATACTCATCTTGAAGCAGGCTTCCCGCTTAGATGCTTTCAGCGGTTATCCCTCCCGAACGTAGCCAACCAGCCATGCCCTTGGCAGGACAACTGGCACACCAGAGGTTCGTCCGTCCCGGTCCTCTCGTACTAGGGACAGCCCTTCTCAATATTCCTACGCGCACAGCGGATAGGGACCGAACTGTCTCACGACGTTCTAAACCCAGCTCGCGTACCGCTTTAATGGGCGAACAGCCCAACCCTTGGGACCGACTCCAGCCCCAGGATGCGACGAGCCGACATCGAGGTGCCAAACCATCCCGTCGATATGGACTCTTGGGGAAGATCAGCCTGTTATCCCCGGGGTACCTTTTATCCGTTGAGCGACGGCGCTTCCACAAGCCACCGCCGGATCACTAGTCCCGACTTTCGTCCCTGCTCGACCCGTCGGTCTCACAGTCAAGCTCCCTTGTGCACTTACACTCAACACCTGATTGCCAACCAGGCTGAGGGAACCTTTGGGCGCCTCCGTTACTCTTTAGGAGGCAACCGCCCCAGTTAAACTACCCATCAGACACTGTCCCTGATCCGGATCACGGACCGAGGTTAGACATCCAGCACGACCAGAGTGGTATTTCAACGGCGACTCCACAACCACTGGCGTGGCCGCTTCAAAGTCTCCCACCTATCCTACACAAGCCGAACCGAACACCAATATCAAACTATAGTAAAGGTCCCGGGGTCTTTCCGTCCTGCTGCGCGAAACGAGCATCTTTACTCGTAGTGCAATTTCACCGGGCCTATGGTTGAGACAGTCGAGAAGTCGTTACGCCATTCGTGCAGGTCGGAACTTACCCGACAAGGAATTTCGCTACCTTAGGATGGTTATAGTTACCACCGCCGTTTACTGGCGCTTAAGTTCTCAGCTTCGCCACACCGAAATGTGACTAACCGGTCCCCTTAACGTTCCAGCACCGGGCAGGCGTCAGTCCGTATACATCGCCTTACGGCTTCGCACGGACCTGTGTTTTTAGTAAACAGTCGCTTCTCGCTGGTCTCTGCGGCCACCCCCAGCTCACGGAGTAAATCCGATCACCAGTGATGGCCCCCCTTCTCCCGAAGTTACGGGGGCATTTTGCCGAGTTCCTTAACCATAGTTCACCCGAACGCCTCGGTATTCTCTACCTGACCACCTGAGTCGGTTTAGGGTACGGGCCGCCATGAAACTCGCTAGAGGCTTTTCTCGACAGCATAGGATCATCCACTTCACCACAATCGGCTCGGCATCAGGTCTCAGCCTTAATGAGGGACGGATTTGCCTACCCCTCGGCCTACACCCTTACCCCGGGACTACCACCGCCCGGGCTGGACTACCTTCCTGCGTCACCCCATCGCTTACCTACTACCACCTTGGACCGGCGGCTCCACCACTTTCCCTTGCCCGAAGGCTCCGGAACGGCTTCACGGCCTTAGCATCAATGGATTCGATATTGGGCGTTTCAAAGCGGGTACCGGAATATCAACCGGTTGTCCATCGACTACGCCTGTCGGCCTCGCCTTAGGTCCCGACTTACCCTGGGCAGATCAGCTTGACCCAGGAACCCTTAGTCAATCGGCGCACACGTTTCTCACGTGTGTATCGCTACTCATGCCTGCATTCTCACTCGTGAACCGTCCACAACTAGCTTCCGCTGCTGCTTCACCCGGCACACGACGCTCCCCTACCCATCACAGCGGGCGTTGGCCCTATTGCTGCAATGACACGACTTCGGCGGTACGCTTGAGCCCCGCTACATTGTCGGCGCGGAATCACTTGACCAGTGAGCTATTACGCACTCTTTCAAGGGTGGCTGCTTCTAAGCCAACCTCCTGGTTGTCTCTGCGACTCCACATCCTTTCCCACTTAGCGTACGCTTGGGGGCCTTAGTCGATGCTCTGGGCTGTTTCCCTCTCGACCATGGAGCTTATCCCCCACAGTCTCACTGCCACGCTCTCACTTACCGGCATTCGGAGTTTGGCTAAGGTCAGTAACCCGGTAGGGCCCATCGCCTATCCAGTGCTCTACCTCCGGCAAGAAACACGTGACGCTGCACCTAAATGCATTTCGGGGAGAACCAGCTATCACGGAGTTTGATTGGCCTTTCACCCCTAACCACAGGTCATCCCCCAGGTTTTCAACCCTGGTGGGTTCGGTCCTCCACGAAGTCTTACCTCCGCTTCAACCTGCCCATGGCTAGATCACTCCGCTTCGGGTCTAGAGCGTGCAACTCAATCGCCCTATTCGGACTCGCTTTCGCTACGGCTTCCCCACACGGGTTAACCTCGCTACACACCGCTAACTCGCAGGCTCATTCTTCAAAAGGCACGCAGTCACGACCGGTGTTCCGAAGAACAACGGCGACGCTCCCACGGCTTGTAGGCACACGGTTTCAGGTACTATTTCACTCCGCTCCCGCGGTACTTTTCACCATTCCCTCACGGTACTATCCGCTATCGGTCACCAGGGAATATTTAGGCTTAGCGGGTGGTCCCGCCAGATTCACACGGGATTTCTCGGGCCCCGTGCTACTTGGGAGATTCTTAAGCAAGCCGCTGATGTTTCGTCTACGGGGGTCTTACCCTCTACGCCGGACCTTTCGCATGTCCTTCGACTACATCAACGGTTTCTGACTCGCCGACCGGCCGGCAGACCGGTCAAAAGAATTCCCACAACCCCGTATGCGCAACCCCTGCCGGGTATCACACGCATACGGTTTGGCCTCATCCGGTTTCGCTCGCCACTACTCCCGGAATCACGGTTGTTTTCTCTTCCTGCGGGTACTGAGATGTTTCACTTCCCCGCGTTCCCTCCACACTGCCTATGTGTTCAGCAGTGGGTGACAGCCCATGACGACTGCCGGGTTTCCCCATTCGGACACCCCCGGATCAAAGCTCAGTTGGCAGCTCCCCGGGGCCTATCGCGGCCTCTCACGTCCTTCATCGGTTCCTGGTGCCAAGGCATCCACCGTGTGCCCTTAAAAACTTGGCCTACAGATGCTCGCGTCCACTGTGTAGTTCTCAAACAACGACCAGCCACCCATCACCCCGACCTCTACAGGTCGAGTTCACTGGGGCCGGCATGAAGACACAACCTCACGGCCGTACCCTCAGACACCCAACAACGTGCCAGGCACGATCACCAGTACCAACCCTGTTTTCCACGCCGAAGCAGTACTTACAGAAGAAGATTCTGGAAACCGTGCCAAATAATCAACGTTCCACCCATGAGCAACCGTGCGAGTCATTCGCTCGCAGTCGGCTATGTGCTCCTTAGAAAGGAGGTGATCCAGCCGCACCTTCCGGTACGGCTACCTTGTTACGACTTCGTCCCAATCGCCAGTCCCACCTTCGACAGCTCCCTCCCTTACGGGTTGGGCCACCGGCTTCGGGTGTTACCGACTTTCGTGACGTGACGGGCGGTGTGTACAAGGCCCGGGAACGTATTCACCGCAGCAATGCTGATCTGCGATTACTAGCAACTCCGACTTCATGGGGTCGAGTTGCAGACCCCAATCCGAACTGAGACCGGCTTTTTGAGATTCGCTCCACCTTGCGGTATCGCAGCTCATTGTACCGGCCATTGTAGCACGTGTGCAGCCCAAGACATAAGGGGCATGATGACTTGACGTCGTCCCCACCTTCCTCCGAGTTGACCCCGGCGGTCTCCTGTGAGTCCCCATCACCCCGAAGGGCATGCTGGCAACACAGGACAAGGGTTGCGCTCGTTGCGGGACTTAACCCAACATCTCACGACACGAGCTGACGACAGCCATGCACCACCTGTATACCGACCACAAGGGGGGCACTATCTCTAATGCTTTCCGGTATATGTCAAGCCTTGGTAAGGTTCTTCGCGTTGCGTCGAATTAAGCCACATGCTCCGCTGCTTGTGCGGGCCCCCGTCAATTCCTTTGAGTTTTAGCCTTGCGGCCGTACTCCCCAGGCGGGGAACTTAATGCGTTAGCTGCGGCACCGACGACGTGGAATGTCGCCAACACCTAGTTCCCAACGTTTACGGCGTGGACTACCAGGGTATCTAATCCTGTTCGCTCCCCACGCTTTCGCTCCTCAGCGTCAGTAATGGCCCAGAGATCCGCCTTCGCCACCGGTGTTCCTCCTGATATCTGCGCATTTCACCGCTACACCAGGAATTCCGATCTCCCCTACCACACTCTAGCTAGCCCGTATCGAATGCAGACCCGAGGTTAAGCCTCGGGCTTTCACATCCGACGTGACAAGCCGCCTACGAGCTCTTTACGCCCAATAATTCCGGACAACGCTTGCGCCCTACGTATTACCGCGGCTGCTGGCACGTAGTTAGCCGGCGCTTCTTCTGCAGGTACCGTCACTTTCGCTTCTTCCCTGCTGAAAGAGGTTTACAACCCGAAGGCCGTCATCCCTCACGCGGCGTCGCTGCATCAGGCTTTCGCCCATTGTGCAATATTCCCCACTGCTGCCTCCCGTAGGAGTCTGGGCCGTGTCTCAGTCCCAGTGTGGCCGGTCGCCCTCTCAGGCCGGCTACCCGTCGTCGCCTTGGTGGGCCATTACCCCACCAACAAGCTGATAGGCCGCGGGCTCATCCTTCACCGCCGGAGCTTTCAACCCCCGCCCATGCAGGCAGGAGTAATATCCGGTATTAGACCCCGTTTCCAGGGCTTGTCCCAGAGTGAAGGGCAGATTGCCCACGTGTTACTCACCCGTTCGCCACTAATCCACCCCGAAGGGCTTCATCGTTCGACTTGCATGTGTTAAGCACGCCGCCAGCGTTCGTCCTGAGCCAGGATCAAACTCTCCATGAATGTTTACCCGTAATCGGGTGCACACACACTTAGAGCGGGACAATCAAGTCGGAATAAGACCGATCGTCCACAACGTCCTCGCTGTGTAATTGCCTGCAAGCACTCCGGGAAACCCGGAACCCCACAGGACTTTTTCAAAGGAACCTCATCCACCGAAATGGACGGGGTATCAACTTCTGGCGTTGATTTTTGGCACGCTGTTGAGTTCTCAAGGAACGGACGCTTCCTTTGTACTCACCCTCTCGGGCTTTCCTCCGGGCTTTCGTTCTGTTCTTGCT
>NZ_JBHXQN010000122.1:0-5399 GCF_042717785.1 Streptomyces sp. NPDC058619 | reverse complement strand
TCTGGCACAACGACAAAACCGATCAACCCATCAAACGGTCACTGACCGCCTACGATCACTGACCGCAACGACACCCCTTGGACTCATTCATCTAGAGGGGCCCAAATCGTCCCCCTAGTGCAGAGCAGAGGCAGGGCACAGGTCCCGCCCGTAGTGCAAAACAGAGCCCAGGTCTCCGCAGTCACCGGCGCGCTGGGTGCTCAGCTTGATCGTGGGTCGCACTCAACAGGGCTCGCCAGCGCGGTAGCTCGGTGAACGGCACGACCAGGCACAGGACAGTCACCGTTGCGGCGATCCACGTCCCCCACAGCGCCCACGCAGACGCTGCCGCCGCCACCAGATGGAGCACGACCAGCAAGATGGTGACGATGCCCGGCACCGCAACGGGCGCGTCTCCGCCGGGCCGGTCGCCCGGAGTGCTGAAGACGGCAGGCAGCCCGATCAGCAGCAGGACGGCGCCGATCGCCAGCGGGATGGACTGCGACCACAGGGCCCAGGGGGTGCACACCCAAGCGGTCACCTCGCCGGCGAAGCGCATGCCGCCTCGGACCTAGTCGTGCCCCGGCCGTTGAGTCTTGGTCCTCACGGTGCTTACGGCGGCCTCCTGACCTCGATCAGCAAAGGGCGCCTCGGACAACGGCCCGGCCGGAGTCTTCCCGTGTACAGGTGGCTGTGGGGTGGATAGGGAGGGATCGGTGGCGGCCATGTCATCCTTCGGAGGCGTGGTCAGGAGGGTCGGCCTGGAATCCGGCGATCAGGGTGTCGATGAGGAAGCGGAAACTCCGCGTGACGTCGCGGGGCATCTCGAAGCCGCCGGCACCCTCAAGGGTGACGAACCCGTGAAGTGCTGATCGCAGCGCCCGCGCGGAGTCGACCACGCGCGCGTCGGGCAGGCCGAAACCGGCGAGGACGTCGAGCAGAACCTGCAACGCCGCTTCGCTGACGCGGCGGTCCTCCTCGTCACCGGCCGCCGGAGCGGGGACGGTGGCGGCGTAGCGGCCGGGATGCCCCAAGGCCCAGTGGCGGTAGCTGTCGGCGAACGCCCGGACCGCGTCCGGGCCGGAACGGCCGACGGACTCCCGGGCCAGCTGCTGGGCGAATTCAAGCTTGGCCTGGACGGAGATGCCGTGCCGCACTTCGCGCAGAGAGCCGACGTGCTTGTACAGGGACGGCGGCCGTACGCCGAGCCTGTTGGCCAGCAGACCCATGGTCAGGCCCGCCAAACCGACCTCGTCGGCGAGCGCCGCTCCCGCCGCGACGACGGCGCTCTTATCGAGGCCCGCCCTAGGCACGGGCGTGTGCTTCCAGGAAGGCCAGCATCAGGGACACCGTCTCCTCGGGGTACTGGTCGTGCGGGTAGTGGCCGGCTCCCTCGACCACCGCGAGCTCTCCGACACCGGCCGGCATCGCAGCCACGATCGCCTCGCCCTCGGCGCGCGGATCGACCCAGTCGGGGTCGAGCGAGCCCTGCACGATCAGGGCAGGGCACCGTACGTTGCCCAACTGGGCGCCGGCGTCGGTCGGCGCCGACTGCCCCATCTTCTGCATCGCCCGCATCCGGCCGGGCTCGCCCAGCATCGCCTCGATGCGGGCCCGCCGGTCGGTCCAGTCGGCCGGCTTGCGGCCCGGGTAGGCGTGGTCGAGATAGCGGGACCACAGTCCCGCGCTGCCGAACAGGCTGGCGCCGAGCAGCCGGAAGGCACCCTTGCGGTAGCTCTTCGAGCGGAAGTCGCCGAGCTTGATCGACTGCGCGCGCGTGAAGGGGCCCAGCTCGATGATGCCCCTGACCAGGCCGGAATCCTGGGCGGCCGCGATGGTGGCGGCGCCGCCGGAGATCGAGTGGCCGACCAGGACGGCCGGGCCGCTGTCGATGTGGCGGATCACCGCGAGCAGATCGCCCGCGATGTCGGTGCGCGAGTAGGAAGGCCATTGCGCGCTCGACTTGCCACAGCCCCGCAGGTCGACCGCGGCCACTCGATACCCCGCCGCCACCAGACGCGGCAGGACGAACCTGTACGCCGCGCGGCTGTCCCCCATGCCGTGGGCCAGGACGACCAGCGGGCCTTCTCCGGCGGCCTCGTAGGCGATGGTGCCGCCCGGGACGGAGACAAACTCAGCCATGAGCATCTCCCTGCTCGTTAAGCGCAATAGCTATAAGCTAATGCGACTAGCCAGAAGCTAATGCTAATAGCTAAGAGAGTCAACCCCGGCCAGGTGCCAGGTGAGGGCGAGGGGGAAGGTCCAGCTCGGTCCGGGGTGGAGCGGTAGGGGAATGAGCTGAGGCGCAGCTCGGCCGGGTCCGCGTCGCTTTCGCCGCCTTCCCCGACGGTGGTGAGCGGCGCCCAGGGGTGCTGATGTACGCGGACGGCTTCGTCATTCGGCCCGTGCTGCGGGAGATGGCCCGCGAACTGGCCGGGCACGGGTACTACGTGCTCGTCCCCAACCTCTTCTACCGGCACGGCCCGGCACCGGTGATCGAACTTCCCGAGCGCATCGGAGAAGAGGTCCGGCCTGCCGTCTTCACCCAGTTGATGCCTTTGATCGAGGCGCACACCGCCCTGGAAGCGTCGACTGGAGGAGCGCCGCCAGACCATCGAGCGGCTTGAGGCCGAGCTGACCGGATGTATCGGATGCGGATGTCTCTCGATGAAGGCATGCGCTCTGCTGAACCCCGGAGACACGCTCGCTAGGGACGGTATCGGCCCCCGACGGCTGTGAGACGGAGCATCGCGCCAGAGTGTTCAGCGCGGTCGCTACACACGCTGTAGGGACATCGCCTGGGAATGGATCATCGCCCCTGACGGCCGCCATGCCGACCCGGACCGACTCCCCGCTGCCATCGCCGCCGACCCGCGGGTGACCTCAAAGAGAACGGCAGGCTCCGGACCTGGGAATGCGCCGCCCCTGCCAGCCTCCATGACGCCGGCGACGTCTGGGCCTACTGGCCCTCGCCGCGCGACGGCAAGCCGCCGGTGGGTCACACCATGCTGCTCACCCGCACCGAGATCGCCCGCGCCTACGCCGGCCACGGAGGACTGGCCAAGGGCGAGGACTACGTCTACGTCATGTCCGTCACCGGCATCAGCGACGGCGAACTCCTACCGGACGTCGTCTACCACTACCGCCAGCACCGCGGGCAGTGGACGAAGCAGGCGACGTACCGCGACAGGGCCGAGTACGACGCCCGGACCTTCGCATGGAACCCGGGCCGGGCCTTGCGCGAAGTATGCCGACGCGCGGCCCTCACCGGCTGATGGGGACCTGCGGGTTCCAGCGAGAAGCCCCGAGACGGCTCCTGGGTGAGCCCACCAGATCCGTAGCAGGGCGGCGAGGATCTCGCTCAGCCTCAGCGCCCAGCGCTCAGGCGTCGTGGCCGGGGTCGTCATCGTGCTCGGGGTCGTGCAGGCGCTGGTCGAGGTCGTCGGTCCAGTGGCGGGCCCAGGTGCGCAGCTCGGCGGTCTGGTCTTCGGTGAGTCCGTAGGCAGCGAACTCGTCGTCGTCCGCCCAGTCCGCTCCGGCCAGGCGGTCGCGGAGGTCCTGGAGGCGGAACTCGTCGCGGCCGTGGCGCTCGCCGAGGCGTTCGAGCTCGGTGGTGGTGCGGTGGCGGGAGGCGGCGTGGACGTCGATGAAGTCGCGGACCGCGCCGCGGTCGGCCAGGGCGCGGACCTTCGTACCGATGACGGAGTCGAAGGCGAGGACCGGGCCGTACTCGGTCTGGGCCGGCGGGTTCCAGAAGTGTTCCTTGAGGACGTCTACCTCGCACTCCTCGCCCGTGTCCGGGTCGATGACCATCAGCCGGGCCGACAGGGGGTCCACGGAGATCACGCGCACCTGCCAGCCGCGTGCCGCCAGACCCTGCTCGAGGCCGGTGGCGATCTCCGCCATCGGGGCGGGGTTCTCGGTGGCGACGTCGAGGTCCTGGCTGAGGCGCTCGACGAGGCCGTGGGCCTGGACGGCGTACCCGCCGGTGATCACCAGGGGGTACGGGGCGCCGATGTCGATCACGGCGGCGAGGAGTCGGCGGTGCAGGTCGCTCAGGTTCACGCGGCGGCGGACCCTGTCGTCGCGAGCTCGGGGAAGGCGTCCTCCCAGACCTCGCGGAGGTGCCGGCTGACCAGGGTGCGCAGGACGGGCCACTGGGTGAGCAGGAGGTCGCGGTTCAGGAGGGCTACGAGGTCCTCGTGCTGCCCCTCGGCCAGGACGGTGCGGTAGAGCCCCATGCGCAGGCGCGGGCGGTCCAGATCGTAGGAGCGCAGTCCGGACCAGGCCACGTGCAGCGGCAGCTCGACCACGCCGTGCCGGGGCCCGGCGAGCTTCTCCAGCGAGGCGGGCAGCCGGCCCGCGTACCGGGCGTGGAGCACCTCGGCCGCCGAGGGCGCCGCACTGCTGGAGGAGGGCATGACCATGGACCCGATTATCCCGCGTCCCGCCCGTCCCCGGTACCGCAGACGCGCATACGGCCCTCACGAGCCGTCTGGGCCTCGTGCACGAGGCCCAGGCGGGCCGGCGGTACTGTCCCCGGTCGAAGCGGGCACCGGGCGTGACTCGTGCCCGCCGCCGTCGGGTGCCGCCGCTACAGGGTGCGGGCCTCTTCCACGCTGTCGGCGGTCGTGAACAGCCGGCCGGCCTGGGTGAGCTCCAGGACTCGGGCCAGGGAGCGGGGCAGGGGGCCGGCCAGGACCAGACGGCCGCTGCGCAGCAAATCCAGCATGGTGTTGAGCATGGTGGGTCGGCGAAGGTGACGCGGCTGACGTCCAGGACGATCCGCCGGACTGCCGGGTCGGCGACGGCCGGTGCGCAGGCCTGCCGCAGGGGTTCCAGGGTGGCCTGGTCGAACTCTCCGGAACACGCGATCACGCAAACACCATCGCCCTCGTCCGGAAAGTACCAGGACGTCTTGTTCCACAGGTTTTCCGGGCTTTCCTTGATCGGGCTCAAGAGTCTCGGCTGGACAGGGGTATGCGGAAGAGCCGATGTGGGAGTTCTCCACATCGGCTCGTGAAGGTGCGTGAAGTCGGCGCCGGTCAGGCCGCGGCCCGGGACCGGGCCGGCGCCGCGGCGGCGGCCCGCTGGTGCTCGGCGTTGATGCGCTGCGCCTCCTGGAGCTGGTCTTCGAGGACGACGATCCGGCAGGCCGCCTCGACGGGCATGCCCTGGTCGACGAGTTCCCGGGCGCGGGCGGCGATGCGCAGCTGGTAGCGGGAGTAACGCCGGTGGCCGCCGGCCGAGCGGAGCGGGGTGATCAGGCGGGCTTCGCCGATCGCGCGCAGGAAGCTCTGGGTGGTGCCGAGCATGTCGGCGGCACGGCCCATCGTGTAGGCGGGGAAGTCATCGTCATCGAGACGGCCGAAGGAGTCGTCTGCTGTCATTTCACCTCTCTGTGCAACATGCGGAGGGGC
>NZ_JBHXQN010000121.1:0-5455 GCF_042717785.1 Streptomyces sp. NPDC058619 | reverse complement strand
TGGGCCGCGGAGTGGAGATGATCGCGGCGATCCTGGCGGTGTGGAAGGCCGGCGCGGCCTACCTGCCCATCGACCCCGCCCAGCCCACCGAACGGATCTCCTTCATGCTGGCGGACACCCGCGCGGTGCTCCTCCTGAGCATCGAGGATATTCTCGACGAACTGCCCGTCGGCAGGGTCCGCGCGGTCGCGGTGGACGAACCGCTGGTCGTCATGCAGCTGTCGATGGAACCCGACACCGCACCGCAGGTCACCACCGCTCCGGACCACGTGGCTTATGTCATCTACACCTCGGGTTCGACGGGCCGCCCCAAGGGCGTCGCGATCACGCACGGTTCCCTGGCCAACTACGTCGCCACCGTCCCGGCACGAGTTGGATTCGGAACCTCTGGGGACCGGTACGCGCTGCTCCAGGCGCAGGCCACCGACCTCGGCAACACCATGGTGTTCGCGAGCCTGACCACCGGTGGTGAACTGCACGTCCTGGACGAGGGCGCGGTCACCGACCCGGCGGCCGTCAGCCGGTACCTGGCCGAGCACCGCATCGACCACCTCAAGGCGGTCCCGTCCCACCTCGCAGCACTCGGCACCGCCGACGGGCTGGCTGAGGTCCTGCCCGCCAAGTCGCTGGTGCTCGGCGGTGAAGCCGCCCGGTCGGCCTGGGTCCTGGACCTCCTGGAGGCCGCGGGCGACCGCGCCGTGTTCAACCACTACGGCCCGACCGAGACCACGATCGGCGTCGCCACCTGGCACCTGACCGCAGAGCGGGTAGCCGACGGAGTGGTCCCGGTCGGAGCACCGGTCGGCAACACCCGCCTGTACGTGCTCGACGCCGCGCTGCGCCCGGTCGCGCCGGGTGTCGTCGGAGAGCTGTACATCGCGGGCACCCAGCTCGCGCGTGGCTATGTGCGCCGGCCCGGTCTGACCGCGGAGCGGTTCGTGGCGAGCCCGTTCGGTACGCATGGCGAGCGGATGTACCGCACTGGTGACCGTGCGCGGTGGACGGGTGACGGCCAGGTGGTGTTCCTGGGCCGCACCGACGAGCAGGTGAAGATCCGCGGTTTCCGCATCGAGCCCGGTGAGGTCCAGTCGGCTCTGGCTGCGCACCCGTTGGTGGGTCAGGCCGTGGTGATTGCCCGGGAGGACGTTCCCGGCGACCGGCGCCTCGTCGCTTATGTCGTGGCCGATGATCCGGAGACCGCACAGGACCCGGGCCTGCCCGCGACGATCCGCAAGTTCGCCGCGCAGCGCCTGCCGGAGCACATGGTGCCCTCGGCGGTGGTGGTCCTCGACGGGCTGCCGCTGACAGGCAACGGCAAGCTGGACCGCAAGGCCCTGCCCGCCCCGGACGGAGCCGCGGCGCGTGTGGGCCGCGGCCCCGCCAGCGCCCGTGAGGAAATCCTCTGCGCCGCGTTCGCCGAAGTCCTCGGCCTGGACCGGGTCGGGGTCGACGACGACTTCTTCGACTTGGGCGGTCATTCCCTGCTCGCCGTGCGCCTCGTCAGCCGCATCAGGGTCGTACTCGGCGTGGAACTGGAGATCCGAGTCCTGTTCGAGGCTCCGACGGTGGCCGGGCTTGCGGCCTGCATCGACGAGGCCGACGGGGCCCGGACAGCGCTGATGGCGCAGGAGCGTCCGGAGCGGGTGCCGCTGTCGTTCGCGCAGCGCCGCCTGTGGTTCATCGGCGAGCTGGAGGGGCCGAGCCCCACCTACAACATCCCGATTACCGTGCGCCTCAACGGAACGGTGGACACCGCCGCGTTGAACGCCGCCCTGCGGGACGTGATCGGCCGCCACGAGGTGCTGCGCACGGTCTTCACGACCGCAGACGGTGAGCCCTACCAGCGCATCCTCGACCTCGAGGACCTGGAGTGGGGCCTGCACGTGGCCGAGGTGCCGGAGGCAGGGCTGGCCGACGCGATCGACGGCGCCACGCGGTATGCATTCGACCTCTCCGCCGAAGTGCCGTTCCGTGCCTGGCTGTTCTCGGCCGGTCCCGAGGACCACGTGGTCGTGGTGACCATTCACCACATTGCCGGCGACGGCTGGTCGACCCGGCCCCTGGCGCGGGATGTGTCGGTGGCGTACGAGGCGCGTTGTGCGGGCCGGGCTCCGGAGTGGGAGCCGCTGCCGGTGCAGTACGCGGACTACGCGCTGTGGCAGCGCGAACTCCTCGGCGACGACCAGGACCCGGAGAGCCGGATGTCCCGCCAGGTCGCCTACTGGCGCAAGGCCCTTGCCGGTGCACCGGAGGAGCTGGAGTTGCCGTTCGACCACCAGCGCCCGGCGGTCGCCAGTTACCAGGGGCACCTCGTGCCACTGGAGATTCCGGCGGAGGTCCACGCGCGCTTGGCGGAGGTAGCCCGCGCCGAGGGCGTGACGGTGGCCATGGCACTTCAGGCCGCGCTTGCGGTACTCCTGTCGAACCTGGGCGCAGGCACCGACATCCCCATCGGCTCGGTGAACGCCGGCCGCACCGACGAGGCCCTCGACGACCTGGTCGGATTCTTCGTCAACACGCTGGTGTTGCGCACGGACCTGACGGGGAGCCCCACGTTCCGCGAGCTCCTTTCCCGGGTACGGGATTCCAGTTTGTCCGCGTTCGCCCACCAGGACGTGCCCTTCGAGCGCCTGGTCGAGGAACTCGCCCCGACCCGCTCGCTGGCCCGGCACCCGCTGTTCCAGGTGACCCTCGCGGTGCAGAACAACGCCGAGGCGGTCCTGGAACTGTCCGGCATGCGCACCGAGGGAGCCGCAGAGGCAGAGATCCAAGGCACCACGGTGGCGAAGTTCGACCTGGACGTGAGCGTGGGCGAGACCTTCGACGCACAGGGCGCGCCTGCGGGGCTGCGCGGTGTGCTGATCGCAGCCGCGGACCTCTTCGAGCCCGCCACCGTCGAACGGCTCGCAGGGCGTCTTGCCCTCGTCCTCGAGACGGTCGCCAACGATCCGGACCTGCTGCTTAGTGATGTCGATGTGCTGGGCGCGGCTGAGCGTCGGCGGTTGCTGGTGGAGTGGAACGACACGGCTACTGAGGTGCCGGCGGGGACGCTTGCGGAGTTGTTCGAGGCGCGGGTGGCGCGGGTGCCGGACGCGGTTGCGGTTGTCGCCGACGGTGTTGAGGTGTCGTATGCGGAGCTGGATGGGCGTGCGAACCGTCTGGCGCGGCTGCTGGTGGGTCGGGGCGTGGGTCCGGAGTCCGTGGCGGGCGTGTGTCTGGAGCGCGGCATCGATCTGGTGGTGGCCCTGCTGGCGGTGTCGAAGGCGGGGGCTGCGTACCTGCCGATCGACCCGGCTTATCCCGCCGAGCGGGCGAAGTTCATGCTCGTGGATGCCGGTGCGCTGTGCGTGATGACCTCTGAGGCGTCGCAGGGTGCGCTGCCGCAGGGTGTGGCTCGAATTCCGCTGGACGCGCCCTCTGTGTACGGCGAGTTGGAGGCCCTGGTCGACACGCCGTTGTCGGATGCGGACCGTGGTGGAGTGCTGCTGGCGGCGCATCCGGCGTGGGTGATCTACACGTCGGGGTCGACGGGCCGGCCCAAGGGTGTGGTGGTGCCGCATGCTGGTGTGGGGTCGCTGGTGGCGGCGCAGGCGGAGAGGTTCGCGGTGGATGGTGCGAGCCGGGTGCTGCAGTTCGCGTCCGTGGGCTTTGACGCTGCCTCTGCGGAGATCTGGGTGGCGTTGTGTGCCGGGGCCCGGCTGGTTGTGGCGCCGGCGGACGTGCTGGTACCAGGGGCCGGTCTGGTCGAGTTGGTGGCGCGGCACGGGGTGACGCATGCGACGCTGCCGCCCGCGGTGCTGGGTGTGGTGGATCCGAGGGACGTGCCGTCGCTGTCGGCGGTTGTGTCGGCGGGTGAGGCGCTGGCTTCAGGGCTGGTGGCTGCGTGGGGGGCCGGTCGGCGGCTGGTGAACGCCTATGGTCCGACCGAGGCGACGGTGTGTGTGTCGATGTCGCAGCCGCTGGCGGCCGGTGATGTGCCGTACATCGGTTCACCGATTCCCAACACCCGTGTGTACGTGCTCGATCAGTGGCTTTCTCCGGTGGCGCCGGGTGTGGTTGGTGAGCTGTATGTGGCTGGTTCGGGTCTTGCGCGCGGGTATGTGGGGCGGGCTGGTCTGACGGCGGAGCGGTTCGTGGCCGGCCCGTTCGGTACGGCCGGTGAGCGGCTGTACCGCACCGGTGACCTGGTGCGCTGGAGTGCCGAGGGCCAGTTGGAGTATCTGGGGCGGGCGGATGAGCAGGTCAAGATCCGTGGGTTCCGTATCGAGCCGGGTGAGGTCCAGGCTGTTGTCGCGGCGCATCCCCAGGTGGCGCAGGCGGCGGTGGTCGCCCGTGAGGATGTTCCGGGTGACAAGCGTCTGGTCGCGTATGTAGTTCCGGGGCAGGGTGAGGTTCATGGTCTGCCCGTGTCTGTGCGGGAGTTTGCTGCTGGGCGGTTGCCGGAGTACATGGTGCCGTCGGCGGTGGTGGTTCTTGAGGGTCTGCCGTTGACGGTGAACGGGAAGCTGGACCGCAAGGCCCTGCCCGCCCCGGAGTACACGACCGGTTCCGGCCGTGGTCCGTCCACGGTGCGCGAGGAGATCCTCTGCGCGGCCTTCGCTGAAGTCCTCGGTGTGGACAGTGTCGGCGTCGACGACAGCTTCTTCGCTCTGGGTGGCCACTCGCTCCTCGCGATCCGGCTGGTGGAAGTCCTGCGTAGTCGTGGGATCTCGGTGTCGGTGCGGACCTTGTTCCAGACGCCGACGGCGGCCGGCATCGCGGCTGAGGCATCCGGTGCGGAGAGCGTTGTCGTACCACCGAATGCCATTCCGGAGGGCGCGCGGGCGATCACGCCCGACATGCTCCCGTTGGCCGATCTGACCGCCGAGGAGATCGAGCGGATCACTGCGACCGTGGACGGGGGCGCGGCCAACGTCGCCGACATCTATCCGCTGGCCCCGTTGCAGGAGGGGTTGCTCTTCCACCACCTGCTCGCGGATGGTGGTGAGGACGCGTATGTGACGCCGATGGCCGTGGAGTTCGACTCGCGGGCACGGCTGGATGCGTTTGTCGATGCGTTGCAGCGGGTCGTGGACCGGCATGACATCTACCGGACCGGGATTGTGTGGGAGGGCCTGCGCGAGCCGGTGCAGGTGGTGTGGCGAAACGCCCAACTCCTCGTCGAAGGGGCCGAACTCGACCCCTTGAGCAGCGACCCGGTAGGCGAGCTGGTCGCCCAGGTCGGCCTCTCCATGAACCTGGACCAGGCCCCGCTGATTCGGATGCATACGGCTGCTGCGCCGGAGGGCCGGTGGCTGGCACTGCTGCGCATGCACCACATGGTTCAGGACCACACCGCGATGGAGGTGATCCTCGGCGAAGTGGAGGAGATCCTTGCGGGGCGGGGCTCGGATCTGCCGGAGGCGTTGCCGTTCCGTGACTTCGTCGTGCAGGCGCGTGGTGGGGTGGATCGGGC
>NZ_JBHXQN010000120.1:0-5895 GCF_042717785.1 Streptomyces sp. NPDC058619 | reverse complement strand
GACAGCGTGTCGACCATCGTGTTGATCACCCCGGCCAGCGCCGCGACCTCGCCCTTCGCCTCCACCATGATCTTCTGCGAGAGGTCGCCGCGGGCCACGGCCGTCGCCACCTGGGCGATGGACCGCACCTGTCCGGTCAGGTTGGACGCCATGACGTTGACGTTGTCCGTGAGGTCCTTCCAGGTGCCCGACACGCCCCGTACGGTGGCCTGGCCGCCCAGGTTGCCCTCGGTGCCGACCTCGCGGGCCACGCGCGTCACCTCGTCGGCGAAGGCGGACAGCTGGTCGACCATCGTGTTGATGGTCTCCTTCAGTTCCAGGATCTCGCCCCGGGCGTCGACCCGGATCTTCTGCGACAGGTCGCCCTGCGCCACCGCGGTGGTGACCTCCGCGATCGAGCGGACCTGCGCGGTGAGGTTGTCGGCCATGAAGTTCACCGAGTCGGTCAGGTCCCGCCAGGTGCCCGAGACCCCCTTCACGTCCGCCTGCCCGCCCAGCCGGCCGTCCGTACCGACCTCCCGGGCCACGCGGGTGACCTCGTCGGCGAACGCGGACAGCTGGTCCACCATCGTGTTGATGGTCGTCTTCAGTTCCAGGATCTCGCCCCGGGCGTCGACCCGGATCTTCTGCGACAGGTCGCCCTGCGCCACCGCGGTGGCGACCTCCGCGATCGAGCGGACCTGCGCGGTGAGGTTCCCGGCCATGAAGTTCACCGAGTCGGTCAGGTCCCGCCAGGTGCCCGAGACCCCCTTCACGTCCGCCTGCCCGCCCAGCCGGCCGTCCGTACCGACCTCCCGGGCCATGCGGGTGACCTCGTCGGCGAACGCGGACAGCTGGTCGACCATCGTGTTGATGGTGTTCTTCAGCTCCAGGATCTCGCCCCGGGCGTCGACCGCGATCTTCTGCGACAGGTCGCCCTTGGCGACCGCCGTCGTCACCTGGGCGATGTTGCGGACCTGGTCGGTCAGGTTCCCCGCCATGAAGTTCACCGAGTCGGTCAGGTCGCGCCACACGCCGGCGACGCCGGGCACCTCGGCCTGGCCGCCGAGCCGTCCCTCGCTGCCGACCTCGCGCGCCACTCGGGTGACCTCGTCCGCGAAGGAGGACAGCTGGTCGACCATCGTGTTGACGGTGTCCTTCAGCTCCAGGATCTCGCCCCGGGCCGCCACGTCGATCTTCTGCGAGAGGTCGCCGCGGGCGACCGCGGTGGCCACCTGGGCGATGTCGCGCACCTGGGTGGTGAGGTTGCCGGCCATCGCGTTGACGGAGTCCGTCAGGTCGGCCCACGTTCCGGAGACGCCCGGAACCTCGGCCTGACCGCCCAGGGTTCCCTCGGTCCCGACCTCGCGGGCGACGCGGGTCACCTCCGACGTGAACAGGGAGAGCTGGTCGACCATGCCGTTGAAGACCGTGGCGATCTCCCCCAGCAGCCCGTCGGCCTCGTCGGGCAGGCGCGTGCCGAAATCGCCGTCGCGGACGGCCGTGAGACCGGCCAGGAGCTGCCGCAGCTCCGGCTCCCCCACCGCCCCCGACACCTTCGCACCCGTCGCTGAAACCTTCGGCTCGCCCATCCCTGCCCCATCTCCCTGTGCCCGGGCGCCGCCCGCAGCTCGAACGTCCCCGCGCCAGGCTAAGCCCCCGCGCAACTCCGTACGTACGAGCCGGTCGGGAGCGGGGGTCCGGGCGGCCGGAGCGTGCCGGGTACCGGGCCGGAAGGGGGAGCGTGTGCCGCGGGACCCGCAGCTAGAGTGTGCGGGCGGGCTTCCGGCGGCGGGGCCCCGAAACGGGCGCCGCCAGGGCTGGGGAGGGGAACGGTGAAGGCTGTGGATCTCCGATGACCACGCGGGCGGACAGGGAGCGCCGGGTGCAGGACATGGTCCACGGTGATCACCTGTGTCTGGCGTTCGCGGACGACGCGGAGCAGCGCCGGGTGGTCACCGCCTACGTGTCGGCAGGGCTGGCGCGCGGTGAACGCGTGCTGTACTTCACCGACGGACGGGATCCCCGGCAGGTGCTCGGCTGGCTCGGCTCTGCGGGGACCGATCCGCAGCGGGCGGTGGAGAGCGGCCAGTTGAAGGTGACGACGGCCGAGGAGAGCTACCTGGCGGCGGGCTCGTTCGACGCCGAGGCCATGGCCGACGGCCTGCGCCGGGAGGTCGAGGAGTCCCTGGCGGCCGGCCACCGCGGTTTCCGGGTCAGCGGCGAGATGGACTGGGCGCTGCGCGACGTGCCGGGAGCCGACCAGCTCGAACAGTACGAGAAGCGGGTCACCGAGGTGTTCGCCGGGCAGTCCGCCTCGGCGGTCTGCCAGTACGACGCCCGCCGCTTCGGTCCCGCCGCACTGGACACCTTCGACCGCGCCCACCCCGGCGCGGTCGAGCAGGACGAGCTGCACGTCGGCCCCGGTCTGCGGCTCGTGCCGTCCTTCCGGGCGGGGCAGCGGGCCCTGCGGGTCGTGGGCACGGTGGACTACCGCGCCACCGACGCGCTGGCCGCCGCCCTGGAGACGACCCTGGAGTGGCCGGGGGACGTGTGGGTGGACATGAGCGGCCTGGAGTTCATCGACCTGGCCGGCGTACGCGCGCTGGCGCACGCGGCCGGCCGGCTGCCCGCGGACCGGCGGCTGCACGTGGTGGACCTCGCGCCGCTGCTGTGCCAGGTCGTCAGCCTGGTCGGCTGGGACGAGACGCCGTCCCTCGTCGTCACTGCCCGGGAGACCGCGACATGATCACTGGCACCACGGTCCCGCGGCCCGGTGACGGCCCGCTCCTGACGCACCAGGCACTGGTCTACGGCAGCGACGAGGAGTTCCTGGCCACGACCGTGCCGTTCTGCCTGGACGGCCTGCGCGCGGACGACGCCGTCCTCGCGGTGACCACCGACACCAACACCGACCTGCTGCGCCAGGCGCTGGGGGACGCCGCCCCCCACGTGGAGTTCATCGCGGCCGATCTCTGGTACCGGACGCCGGGCCGCACGCTGAGCGCGTACCACCGGTACGTCGAGCGGCACACCGCGGACGGCGGGCACCGGCGGGTGCGGGTGATCGGCGAACCGGTGTGGCACGGGCGCGACGCGCTGGAGACGGCGGAGTGGACCCGCTACGAGTCGGCGCTCAACGTCGCCTTCGCCCCCTGCCCGGCGTGGATAGTGTGCCCGTACGACACCCGGTCCCTGCCCGGAGCGGTGGTCCGGGGCGCCCTGCGGACCCACCCCCAGGTGGTGGCCGGGCCGGGCGCGGGGGCCGGGGACCGCTACGTTCCGCCGACCGCGCCGGACGGGGCGTGGGACCGGGAGGTGACGGCGCTCCCGGCCCACGGCCGGGACGCCGGCATGCTGCGCTTCGGAGCCGATCTGGACGGGACGCGGGCCTTCGTCGCGCGCACCGCCACCGCGCTGGGCCTGTCCGCCGACGGGATCCAGCGGCTCGTCCTGGCCGTCAACGAGGTCGCCACCAACGCCGTCCAGCACGGCGCCGGCCACGGGCGGGTGACCTTGGGGCGTTCCGGGCACCGCATCGTGTGCGACGTCACGGACCCCGGCCCGAGCGGCACCGACTGGTACGCGGGCTACCTGCCGCCGGACCCGTCCGGGCGGCGGGGGCACGGGCTGTGGGCGGTGCGCCAGCTGTGCGACCTCGTGGAGATCGACGCCCGGCGCGGCGGCACCACCGTACGCCTGCACGTGGACCTCGCCTGAGGGACCGCGGGTGCGGGCCGTCACCGCGTTTGCCGCCGCCCCGCCGGGCATACCGTTCACCGCGCCGGTGGCGCTCCGGGCGACGGTGTTCCGCTCCCTGCCCGGATGCGCCCAGTACCTGCTCGCGACGACCGTCGGGCCGGCCCTCGCCGCGCCACGCCTGCGGCCGCCGACGCGCGGAAGCCTCCCGGGCACCGCCCCGGGGGGCGCGAGGCCGCGGGCGGGCCCGGGCGGTGTCAGAGGGTGCCCGGCCAGGAGGCCGCCCCGGTACCGCGGGATTCGATGTACTCCTTGAACAGCTCCAGGTCGCCGGTGACCCGGCGCGTGACGAAGCCGAGCTTGTCGCCGACGTTCTCGGCGACGCCCGCGGGGTCGAAGTCCATCCGGAGCATCACCTTCGTCCGCGCGTCGTCGAGCCGGTGGAAGGTGACCACACCGGCCTGCCCCACCTGGCCTCCGACCGTGGTCCACGCGACGCGTTCGTCGGGGATCCGCTCGGTGATCTCGGCGTCGAACTCCCGCTCCACACCGGAGACCTTCGTCTTCCAGTGCGTCAGGGTGTCGTTGACCCGCGTGATCCGCTCGACCCCGGCCATGAAGCGCGGGAACGTCTCGAAGCGGGTCCACTGGTCGTAGACCGCGCGGACGGGCACGTCGACCTCGATGGACTGCTCGACCTGCGACATGGACTCGACCTCCTCGTAGCGGCCCGCCGCCGGGCCGGACCGGCGCGGCGGACGCCTCACGGATGCTCGTGCTCTCTCCGCGCGGCTGCCCCGAGCACGCTCCGCCATGCCCCCGTGTCCCCACCGGCCCCGCCCCGCGGCCGTTTCGGCAATGGGTGGAGCGCCCTGCCCCGACAGCGGCTCGGGTCGGCGGCCCGAGCCGGACGGGTTCAGCCGGGCCAGGTACCCGTGACGCGCCTCGTCGCCACCGCCCCCGACCGGTCGACGGCGGCCTTGACGACCGCGAAGACCGCGCGCTGGAGGCCAGCGGCGATGAGGATCTCCTTCCAGGAGCGGTCGTCGGGAAGGGCGTCGCCCCCGACGCCGTCGGTGGCGTCGGGGGCGACGCCCTTCCCTTCGGTCAGCTTCCCGCGCGTCCCCGGCCCCGGCGCACCAGCAGGAACGCGACCAGTACGGCGCCGGCGGCGAGCAGCGGGGTCCTGTTGGCCCGCGCCACCGCCGCGGCCTGTCCGGCACGGTCGAGCACCGGTTCGGGGGTGTTCTCCGCCGCGAACCGGCCGACGCGGGCCGTGGCCCGGCCCACCAGGCCGGACGCGTGGGCCGCCTGCTCCAGGACGGCGTCCGGGGTCGTGTCCTTCACCCGCCGCGCGGCCTCTCCGGCCGCGTCGCGGATCTGGTCGGCGACCAGGGCCGCCTTCTGCACGGCCTGCTCCTTCGCCGTGGCGGCCCTGTCCCGCGCCTCGGCGGCCACCTCTCCGGCGCGCTCCGCGGCCGCGCCGTCGGCGCTGCCCGCCAGTGCCTCGATGTCCTGCCCGACCCGGTCGCGGGTGTGCTCCGTCCGCTTGCGCAGTTCCTCGGGCGACGGGGTGGGCTCGTGGCGGTGGGGCTGGTCGGTCATCGGTGGGTCCCTTCCTCGTTCGCGTACGCCGCTGTCACGGCGCGACTACCCACCAACAGCGGGAACACCCGCGCCGTACCGGGTGGCCCGGAGGTTGTCGCGCGGGCCACCCGGAAGGGCGCCGCCGAACGACCGTCCCCCGGCCGATGCCGGACATCCTGCGCGGACCGCCCTGTTTCAACCCGCTCCGTCCGGTCATACGAGGGTCCGTAAGACGTTTTCCACCGCACAGGGAGTGATCGGCATGTCTGGTGAGCAGAAGACCGAGGCCAAGGGCGAGCAGGCCAAGGGCAAGCTCAAGGAAGCCGCCGGCCGCCTGACGGGCAACGAGCGGCTGACCGCCGAGGGCCGCGCGGAGCAGACCAAGGGCGATGCGCGCGAGGCCAAGGAGAAGGTCAAGGACACCTTCAAGCACTGAGGGCTCTCGCGTACGGGGCCGGGACCGCGATCAGCGGTCCCGGCCCCGTCGCACGTCCGCGGGCGGCGCGTCCCGGGGCCGAGGCGGCCGGCGCGCGCCCCCGCGGCCCCCGGGCGCGCCGGCGGCGCCGGCCCGGCCCCCCCCGCCCCCCCGGCCCGCCCCGGGGGGGGTAGAGGGCGAAGGCGCAGTGTGGT
>NZ_JBHXQN010000119.1:0-5988 GCF_042717785.1 Streptomyces sp. NPDC058619 | reverse complement strand
AAGAGCCTCGGTTGGCGGACACCAGCCGAGGTCTTCGAGGAGCAGCTACGCTCACTACAACAGCCAGGCGTTGCAACGACTGGTTGAACTCGCCCAGTACGGATCTGGGGCCTACGCCGAGTTCTGCTACCAGCTCGGGGTGACCCGTTCGATGGGCGCGGTCGGCACCAGCGCCGACAACGCGGCCTGCGAAAGCTTTCACGCCTCCCTGAAACGCGAGACCCTCCAAGGAGGCCCCGACTACGGCGAGGCCGGCAGCTGCCGCCGAACCGTCTTCGCCTGGCTGACCCGCTACAACACCCGCCGTCGACACTCCACCAACGGCCACCTCAGCCCCGGCGAATACGAACGCCGACACCACGCCGCTAGACTCACACTCGCCGCGTGATCAATAACCGCGTGCCCACCTTCTTGGGGGAAGGCCCATCTTCCATAACGCCCTGGACATCGCGGAGATCGTGCGGCAGCTGCTGGAAGAAGGCTGGACGATCGAGCCGGAGAACCTGGCCCACATCTCGCCGTACCTGACCGAGCACATCAACCGGTTCGGCGAGTACAGCACGCACGAGCTCGGGATCCAGCCCGCCGCCTACGACCCGAAGCTGGACGTCGACTTCACCCAGCTGCGCGAGCAGGACCTGAGCGCCGCCGGCCTCGGCCGAGCCGCCTGAGCCGGCCTCGGGCGGGTCGGCATCATGAGGGTCATGGACGAGACGCGCGAGCTCACCGAGGACGAGGTGAACGACCTGCTCGACGGCAAGGACCGCGACGCCGGCGGGGACGCGAGCGCGTGTCACTGCGAAGAAGGGTTCCTGATGGCCAGCTTGGACCCACCGGCTACCGGCCCGTGGGCGTGCGCGACCCCTTGTTCTGAGTGCAGGGCACGGGCGTCGCGCGGCTCGTCAGTGACGTAGCCGGGCGGCTGCGGCCAGAATTGGGGTGCTCACGACGGTGGCTGCGGCGCCGAGTGTGGTGTCAGTGGCCAGGATCCACCGGACGGTCTTCATAGCCAGGGTGAGGACTTCGCTGCCGCGCTGGCGCATGCCGGCCTCGAAATGGTCCACGGCGTCGGTGAGGGTGGCGGTGCCGTCGGCGGCGGCGCTGACGTGCGTGAGCAGGCTGGCGGCGTCGCGGATGGCCGCACCCGCTCCCATTCCGGCGGTGGGCGGTGTGGCGTGGACAGCGTCGCCCAGCGCGGTAATACGACCCGCGGGCCAGGGCGCGAGATCCTCTGCGCGGGTGGAGGCGGCGTTGAAGCGGAATGCGGCCACGCTGTGCGGGTCGGCTCGGGCGATGACCTCGAGTGTGTGCTCGGCCCAGCCCCGCTCGCGGAATCGGCCGATCAGCGCGCCCGGCAGTTCGCCGCCACGCAGGTCGCGCAGGGAATCGGTACTGGTGGATTCGGGGAACATGGCGCCCCAGATGTAGGTGGGTGCGGTGGTTACCGACATCCGCAACTCGGGAGCGTCGAGCGCGGTGTTGCCGACCGGGTCGAGGAAACCGACGTAGAGCGCTGCTCCGCGCGGGCCGATCGCCAGCCCCGATCGTGGCCTAAGTCGCTGATGCTCGCCGGGGCTGAGATCTCGCCGGAGGGTGCGGCCGGAGAACCCGATGATGCCCGCCGGGCTGTTGGTCGGGCCTCCCGCCAGGTGGCGGGCGACCACTGAGTGCGTGCCGTCCGCGCCCACCACCAGGTCCGCCGAGACCGGCGCCCCGTCGGTGAACATCACTCGGGGCGCACCGTGGTCATCGTGGCCGACGCCGGACACGCTGCGTCCCAAGTGCAGGTCATCTCCGACGGCTTCGGCCAGCAGCATCCGCAGGGTGATCCGATCGACGTCGATACTCGCACTGTCGCTGAGGTCCGGCCCGTGGCCCAGCAGCCGGCCGCGACGATCCCAGAACGCGTCGCGCTCGCGCAGTCGCAGCGCCGACCCCGATGCCAGCAGCCGCTGCATGATCTTCGGTTCCACCAGATCTTGTAGCGCCGACTGTGCCCGCTCATCCAGGGTGATGTGGTAACCGCCCGTCGCTGTCACATCGGTGTCACGGTCGAATACCGCCACCTCAAACCCCCGGCGCCGCAGCCCCGCCCCCAACGCAAGCCCGCCGATCCCGCCACCCACCACGACCACCCGCATACCCGACCGTCCTTTCCGCCGCTGCTCACTGAACAGAACCCACCCTGACACCGGTAGTGGACACCGAGTGGCCACTACCGGTGTCAGGGTGGGACCATGGCGAACACCTCACACCGGGCATTGCGGCTGTTGTCTCTGCTCGGATCAGGGCGGCAGTGGTCGCTGCGCGAGCTCGCCACCCGGCTCGGGACCAGCGAACGCACGGTCCGCCGCGACATCGAAACTTTGCGTGCGCTCGACTACCCGATCGCTACCATCCACGGCCCCGACGGCGGCTACCAGCTCGGAGCCGGGCGAACCCTGCCGCCGTTGCTGTTCGACCACGACCAGGCCCTCGCGGTCGCGGTGGCCCTACAGACGGCGCCAAGCACGATGTTCGGCCTTGGGGACGACGCGGCGCGGGCACTGGCGGCTCTGTACCAGGTCATGCCCCCTGCGCTGCGGGCATCCATGGAATCCCTGCGCCTGACTCGGTTGCAGAACTATTGGGAGTTCCCCGCGCCCCCCATCGACCCGGCCGCCCTCACCGCCGTCGGGACCGCGGTACGCCACCACCACCTCCTCGTCACCGAAACACTGCGTCCCGACGGCACACGCCCCGAACCCAGTGACCCCGACTACCTGCCCGCCCACCGCATCGAGCCACACCATCTGGTCGTCTGGGCTGCCCGGTGGTATCTGGTCGCCTACGACCTCACCGACAATGAATGGCGAGTGCGCCGCGTCGATCGACTGCACCCCCGCCCCACCAGGCAGCACTTCGCTGCCCGCGCGCTTCCCCACCCCGACCTCGCCCACTTCGTGATGAGCACCCACGACCGCGGCGACACCCCCGCCGCCTGGCAGTGCACCGGCTCTGCCCGGCTCAACCTGCCCGCTCACATCGTGGCCCGCTGGGCACCAGGCGGCTCCGTCGTGGAGCATCTCGACACCGAGTACTGCCGACTCACTCTCGGCGCCTGGTCCTGGGCCGGCATCGCCGGCATCCTCGCCACCTTCGACACCGAACTCACCGACCTCCACCCACCCGAACTCGTCCACGCATGCCGCCGCCTCACACACCGATGGGCCACTATTGCCGACTCCGAGGACCTCGATCCTTCTCATAAATGAGTAGTTCTGAGAGATCACGGACCTCCACCCGGCCGTGTCCGGTTTGCCTCTGATCTTCGTTCTCACAACCTCTCGCAGAACAGCTTTCGCACAAAGCTCCATCGGGTAGCTTCTGCGACATGCCCCAGCTCGCCGAACCGGTTTCCGCCGTCGAACAGTTCGACTGCCCCACGTGTGAGGTGCCCGCCGGAAGCACCTGCCGCACCCGCGGTGGCAAGGTCGCCCCGAAGTACCACACCCCCCGCTTCATGCTCGTCCCTCAGCTCCGCGCCGAGCTGGAGGTGAAGACCCCCGCCGATCGTGGCCCCGGCCGCGCTGGGAGATGGGGCCGGCCATCGTGGCTGCTGTGCCCGAGGCCGCCACGGCGCCACGAGAGTGGGTTACGCCCGTTGCAGTACCGCCCAGCAAGAACTCCAGAGCCAGCTCGACGCCCTGACGGAAGCCGGGTGCGCCCCGGTCTTCTCCGAGAAGATCAGCACCCGGATCAAGGTCCGGCCGGAGTTCGTCAACGCGATGGACTTCGCCCGCACCATCAAGAAGGCCGTCCCCCACCAACGGGTGATCCTCACGGTCCATGAGATGAAGCGCCGGGGACGCGGCGCCGCCGAGCTCCTAGCCATCGCCGAGGACCTGCGCCACCACGCCATCCAGCTCGAACTCCTCACCGGCCCCCTCCAAGGGATCTACGACCCGTCCGGCCACGGCGCCGCCCTCTTCGCGTTCTTCGCCGGCATGGCCGAGTCCGAGCGCGAGTACATCCGGGAGAAGTCCCTCGAAGGCCAGGCATCCGCCCGCGAGTGCGGCCGCCACGGCGGGCGTCCCAACGTCGTCGACGACGACATGGCCGACTACGCCCGCAACCTGCGGGCCAACGGTGTGTCCGTACCGCAGATCGCCCAGAAGCTGGTCATCACCTCGGGCAAGAACAAGGGCCAGCGTCCCTCGGTCGCCACCGTCTACCGCATCCTCACCGAGGGCGACTCGGCCTCGGCGGCCGAAGGGCGACCCGGTCCAGGTGGAGGACCACAGTTTCTTCACCGGCCCGAAGGGCGATACCGCTATCCCATACGGCATCTACGACCTGACCGCCGATACCGGCTGGGTCAACGTCGGCGTCGACCACGACACCTCCACCTTCGCGGTCGCCTCCATCCGTCGCTGGTGGCAAGCCCGCGGCCACCATGACTGCCCACACGCCACCCGTCTGCTGATCACCGCGGACGCGGGTGGCTCGAACAGCTACCGCTACCGGGTCTGGAAGTCCGAACTAGCCGCCTTCGCAGCCGAGACGGGCCTGGTCGTCACGGTGTGTCACTTTCCTCCCGGTACATCAAAATGGAACAAGGTCGAACACCGGTTGTTCTCCCATATCGCGATGAACTGGCGTGGCCGCCCGCTGACCAGCCACGAAGTGGTCGTCAAGACCATCGCCGCGACGCGGACCCGCACCGGGCTACATATCGAGGCCGAACTTGATTCGGGCTCATATCCCACAGGCACTACAGTCAGCAAGACGTACCTGGACTCGCTCCCGATCGAGCAGCACCCCGAGCGCGGAACCTGGAACTACACCATCCGCCCCGACGGCCCGGGCCCCAGCGAGCACGGGGCGGTCCGCAGGCTCGGGGAAACGGCCCGCACCCAGTTCCTGGAGATGCTGGCCGACCCGCTGCTGACCGGGATGACGCGGGAAGAGTTGGCCACGCTGAGCGACCGGCTGGCTCCCGCGCAGGCCGCACAGCGGGAAGAACGCTGCTACCAGCACCGCGGCGGACGACGCCGCAAGGCACCCGGCGACCACGGCCGTCCCCTGCTCACCTGCGCCGACAAGGTTCTGATCACCGTGCTCTACCTGCGGCAAGTCTGTTCCCAGAAGGTCTTGTACGACATGCTCGCGCTCAGCGACCGCACCATCAGCAAGGCCATCGGCGACACGAGCCGGCTGCTGGACGACACCGGCACCACGGTCGGGCTCTCCTCCGTCCGATTCACCCAACCGGACCACCTGGTGGCGTTCCTGCACACCGGAATGTCACCCACCGAAGTCCGGCCCCCGCTGCCGGAACAGCTCTCGGACCCGGCACTGACCGGCATGAGCCGCACCTACCGACCGGCTCTCGAAACGGCAGGCCGCACTGGTCGAACGACAGCGCTTCACACAGCGCGGCGGGCACCGCCAGCCCGGGACCCGCGCCGGGGTGTTCGGAAAGAAGATCACCGACGCCGAGCGCGTCCTGGTCACCGTCCTCATGGACCGCAAGGTCTGCACCGGAGAAGTCCTCACTGAGCTCTTCCAGATCAGCAGGGGCACCCTCACGAACGCCTTCCGCGACGTGCGCGCACTGTTGGACGAGGACGGAATCACCTTCCCACCAGCACCTGTCACACACCGCACTGCCGAAGCCCTCCTCGCCAGCACCACCACGAAGTCCAACACGCCGACACAACCGGCAACTTGATTACGTACAGGTTCAGTGGACGCGGCAGCGTTGCCAGGCAGCGCCGATCATGGCTTTCCGGATGGCTTTGACCAGTCCGCTGTGGCTGTCGGAGATCACGAGGCGGACGCCGGTCAGGCCCCGTTCTCGCAGGTGACGCAGGAACTGGGACCAGAAGGCCTCGGTCTCGCTGTCGCCGACCATGACACCGAGAACCTCGCGGCCTCCGTCTTCGGTGACTCCGGTCGCGATGACCACGGCCTGGGAGACGATCCGGTGCTCGACGCGGGCCTTGA
>NZ_JBHXQN010000118.1:0-6287 GCF_042717785.1 Streptomyces sp. NPDC058619 | reverse complement strand
CGACGACTGCATCGGTCACTGGAACAGCCCGAGCATGCCCGTTGATCATGCTGCCGCACAGGGGAACTCCAAGATCCCCGACAGAGTCAAGCTTATGCCGTCGCCGCCCTGGCGGGCCAAGGTGGCGTCGCCCTCGCCGCGCTGGGCATGGACTGGGCGGGACCGGCGCCGACCACCCAGGCCGCCCCGGCCGGCCTCTGACCGCTTCCCGCGCCCACCGGACCCCGGGCCTCTTGAGGGTCGGGGTCCGGTGCTGTTCCCATGCGCCGGCCTTTCGGACCCGGGCGGCCGGGAGTCCTGCAGTTTGCTGGCGGGGCGGTCCGCCGTCTGGAGGGGGTTGGGTAGGGGAAGTCGAAGCTTCACCAGGTTTGGAAAGGGTCCCTCAGTGAAGTAGTCGGCGTGGTCGGCACCCCTTGACCGTATGGCCTGACCTGCACCGTTGTCCGGTCACCGTACGGGCATGAGGCGCCCTGCGAAGCGCCCCGCCAGACGCCCTGGAAGGCGCCTTGCCAAGCGCCCTGGAAGGCGCCCTGCCAGGCGCCCCGGCATCAAGCCCTGATGGCCAACTGCGCGGCCCGGACGCGGCGCGGCACTGCAACGCGAGGTGCAACACGGGCACCGCAGGTCTCTATCCGAAGCATCGCCGCAGGTCAGGACTACAACACGCGGTGGTATCGCGCCGGGGCGTTGCAGTGACACGGGCTGATGTTGCAGCCGGCACCAACGGGCTGAAGAGAAGCTCGGCCGGGCCGGGACCAGCGCTGACAGACTCGGCCGGGTCGTGATCGCCAAACGCCGACGGAGGACGCAGTGAGCCAGCAGGAACAGCCCTGGCAGCCGGGCCCGAACGATCTGCCCTTCACCACCCACCTGATCAACCCGCACGGCGACCGCCATCTCGGCTTCAACGATGGCGAAGGCCGTTACTACCGGCTTTGGCAGTACAAGGCCCCCGAGGCACTGCATGGCTTCGTAGGTGAGAGTGCGGAGATCTGTTGTCGACGAGTCTCAGCAGCAGTTGTGGATCACTGCGACGGAAACTATCGGTGAGAACTGACACTGCTGCTGAGCGTCTGGAGTGTCAGTGGCTTGCTGAGAGCATCGAGTCATGACTGACCGAACTGCTTCGATCATCGCCTACTGGGACGCCGCTGCAGTAACCTTCGATGACGAGCCCGACCACGGGCTGAGGGCCGACAGCACACGCGCTGCGTGGACCCGACTCCTGCACACCTTGATGCCAACCACAGCCGACGTTCTCGACATCGGCTGTGGCACCGGGTCCATGTCCTTGCTGTTGGCCGAGGCCGGACACCGGGCGACCGGGGTCGACCTGGCGCCGCGCATGGTTCAGCAGGCACGCAC
The DNA here is from genome assembly GCF_042717785.1 of Streptomyces sp. NPDC058619. Classification (NCBI taxonomy): domain Bacteria; kingdom Bacillati; phylum Actinomycetota; class Actinomycetes; order Kitasatosporales; family Streptomycetaceae; genus Streptomyces; species Streptomyces sp. NPDC058619. The sequence continues at coordinate 4,922 of NZ_JBHXQN010000118.1, read as the reverse complement.
GAAGTTCGAGGCCGCCGGCCTTGACGGCCGTTTTCTCGTCGGTGACGCCATGATGCCCCCGACCGGGGAACAGCAGTTCGATGTCGTGTTGTCGCGGCATCTGTTGTGGACGCTGCCTGATCCGGAGGCCGCCTTGCGCGACTGGGTGAAACGCTTGCGGCCGGGAGGCCGGCTGGTGCTGGTCGAGGGGCGTTGGCATCAGGCAGGCCAGAGCGGCGCCCCGTATGTGGATGGCGCCGAATCGCTGCCGTGGAACGGCGGAATCGGCGCCGAAGACCTTACCGAAGCCGTGCGCCCTCTTGTTGCCGCAGTGCGTATCGAACCACTGAGCAGCGACCCTGACTTGTGGGGTGGTCCGGTGGACGACGAGCGGTATGCCCTCATCGCCGACCTGTGATGCCCCGAGGAGGGTCAGCCGAGTACGCCTTCGTGTTCGTGCGGCCCCCTCGTCGCGTCAAGCACCATCGGGCCCGAAGCGGTCCGCCCCGGGCGGCGGCACGGCGCTGGCGCGCTCCAGTCCGCCGGCCGCGGTATCCCAGACGACCAGCTCGCCGTCGAGGACCAGGCCCTCGGGCCCGGGGCGTGAGGGCGGCCCGGCGGTACTGCCCCCGATCGAAGCGGGCACCGGGCCTGACCCGCGCACGCCATATCGGCACGGGCTGCACCGACCCTAACCACACCCCGGACAGCGCCCGTCCGGCGGGTGGGGGCTCGTTCCTGACACCCGACGCTGACACCGCCGTCACGGTGACGCCCTCCCAGGGGCAGATCCGGCAGGGGCGTAGCGCATCGGGCGTCAGGACCTGGGACCGCCCCAGGAGGACCCGGGGGGAACGGATAGGGCCTCCCTGGGCGGTGTGTATTCCCGGCCCTTCAACGACCCGATATCCCATCGGTTCCGGGTCGCCCGGGTCGTTTGAGGCCGTCGTCAGCTTCCTGGTTCCTGGCCGGTGAGGTGCGGCCACAGCAGCTTGAGGTCACGGACGACCCGCCCGGCGAGGACGTCGGGATCATTGGCGGTCCACTGGTGGGCTGTCCCGATGGCGCCGGCGGCCTTCGTCCTGAAGCTGATCTCACTGGGGTAGGAGCCGGAGGTGACGCGGGCGGTGAACGTCGCTGGGGCCGCCGGGCGGGGAAGGAAGAGCAGCGGGTGGTGCGGGGTGAAGTCGAAGTGGCCCAGGCGGGCGGCTGGTTCTTCGTCCGGTTCGGTCCACAGCCCTATGGTGATGATGTGGGTGGTCTGGGTCTTTGCACAGCCCCAGGTCGAACGTGCCGGCCAGCAGGTCCTTCTCCCACTTCCAGACTTTTGCCCGCGGATCGAGTGCGTCGGCCCCGTCCCGGCGCAGCGGCATCAGGGCGCGCTCGAACGGGGCGATCAGATCGTCGTAGCCGGCCCGCAGAGCCATGCTGCTGGCGGGTCGTACGTCATCTCCCGGTCCGGCGTGATCTCCCACTTCAGGCCGTCGGGAAGCCGGGTGGTCAGGTACTCGCGCAGCGGGCCGATGACCAGCGGGAGGCCGTCCTTGCCGACCTTGGCATGCTCGGCCGCCGGCAGGCGGACCCACCAGGCGTAGTAGGGCGTGTCATGGTCGTAGGAGTCGTAATCGACGCAGGAGTCGTACTCGCAACCCAGCGAGGCGGCCAGCTCCGTCATCGTCTCCTTCGTGCGCGCCTCCAGGTCCGGCTCATTACCCGCGAGCCGCTGAGGGTCCCGGACCTCCAGTCGCCAGACCACCCACTCGAAGTCATGCCAGTCCGTCACGCGCACGCGCCTCCCGGGTCGACGGTGCAACCCCTGCTGTACCCGGCCAACGCCCCGCTCCCCTGCCTCGCCCCTGCTCGACAGCCCAGTACATCAAGGCCCGCGACAACGCCGGGAGCATTCGCGGTCACCGGTCACCCGCCCTCGGACGGGCCGACGCACGGCGCCGCCCACGCGCGGCGTTGGTCCAACTCCCGCTATCGCGTGCGGCGGCCCCTCCGGCTGGACCGCCGTGTCCGGCCGACTCCGGTGTCGTTGTCCGTGGGCGTGCACGATCCGTCCCCCGCGGAGCGCGCTGAGGGGCCCCAGCCTCCCCCAGCACAGGGGCCCCTTCCTGTTCAAGCGGGGCAGGACGTCAGGCGCAGACGAGCCGGTCGGTCACGAGCCGCTCAACACGTACCCCGCGCCAGATCTGCCGGGCGATGCTGTAGACACGGCTGCCAGCGCACCTGCCGCTGCATGGTCGACGCGCTGACAGGCGGCACCGGCTCCCTCGGCCTGCGCTCCGACTCGCGGGGACGGTCCCGGGCGCGACAGCATGGAGAGAGGGCGGTAGGCCGGATGCCCTCGAGAGGGTGTGATGCACACGGTGACTAGTCGTCGCTTTGTGTTCTGCGGGGCCGAGCTTGCCGCTGTATATGTGGTCGCCGACCAGGGTAGGGAACTCCATCTGGCCGAGCTGACCGGAAACCGCAGCGTTCTCTACGGACTGCCCGCGATCCTCGCCGTGGCCGGCCATTCGCCCGCCGCCAATGCCTTCCGCTCCGGCTGCCCCTTGTGGCTGACTCCCAAGGAACTCGCCACGTTCGTCGAGGATGAACCCCACCACTTCCCCACCCGGGTCCGGGACGGTGATCCCACCTCGCCGGCCAGGATCTCGCTGGGCGCGCTACCGCTGGGACACGGTCACCGGGAGCTCGGGTGCCTGATCGTCGCCGGGGAGGCTGGGGACGGCTTTAGCGCCGACGTCCGCAGCCTTCTGGAACTTTACGCCGATCAGGTGGCCGCCGGACTCGAATCCGTCGCCACGCGCTTCGCCGGACGCAAAGCCCCGCAGGCGCATCTGGGCCAGTCCCTGGTTCCTCCCCAAGGCGGCGCGTTCATCCTGGAACTGAGCACCGGCCGCATGGAGGCCCACGCGCATGTGCTGGAACTGCTCGGTCTGCCTGCAGAGCAGTTCGACGGCCAGGTGGAGACCTTGCTTGCCTGCGCCGTCCCCGACGACATGCCCGCACTGATGGCGGTCGTGGAGCCGGGCCGGCTGGCCGCCGCCGGACAGCAGCTGGCGTTCCGTATCCGCCGCCCGAACGGAGAGCTGCGCTGGCTGGGGCTGCGATGCCGTGTGGAGGTGGACTCCGGTGGCACGCCGCAGCGCCTCCTGGGCGTGGTGGCCGATGCCACCTATCTGCGCCCCAGCGCCGACGAGGTCTCTCTTGTGCAGCGGCTTTCGGCCACGCTGGCGGGGGCGGCGACCATCCAAGAGGTCAGCCGGCTGGCGGTCGCCGCTCTGCGCGAGCCGCTCGGCGCCTCCCGGGTCGCGGTGGGCGAACTGGAGCCCGAGCGTCTCATAGTCACCTACCTCGCCCCTCCTGAGCCCGATGCCTGGCCCAAGGTCTGGCGCTCGCAATGGCGGTCCGAGTGGCCCGACGCATCGCTCAGCGACCTCCCCACCCTGCAGAGCGCGCTGCGTGGGGGGCACCTGAGTCTGTGGCCACCGGGAGCGGCTCTCGAACCCGGTCTTCTGGGCGTTGGGCCCGGCGGTCTCGCGGTGCTGCCGCTGCCAGCCGGTGGCAGGATCGTCGGGGTGTGTCTGGTGGGGTGGGACGCGGAGCACCGGTTCGGACCGGAGGAGCGGTCGCTGCTGACCGCGACCGCGGGTCTGGTGGGGCAGGCGCTGGTGCGCGCCCATGCACTGGACGCGGGCCACGAACTCGCCACCATGCTCCAGCGTAGTCTGCTCCCGCGTAAGCTCCCGGAGCTGCCGGGCGGGGTCGCTGTCGCCCGATACCTTCCCGCGACGGTGGGACTCGAGGTCGGCGGCGACTGGTATGACGTCATTCCGCTCCGTGACGGTCACGTGGCGTTCGTGATCGGGGATGTACAGGGACACAGCGCGGGAGCCGCCACCATCATGGGCCAGATGCGTACGGCGGTCAGGGCCTACGCAGTGGAGGGCCATCCGCCAGATGTGGTGGTCGCGCGGGCCAACCGTCTGCTCGTCGGCATGGAGACCGATCTCTTCGCCACCTGTGGGTATGTGGACCTCGACATGGAGGAGGGCATCGCCAGGGCCGTACGAGCTGGCCATCTGCCGCCGATACTGCGCCATCCCGACGGCGTCACCGAGGAGATTGTGGTTGAGGGCGGGCCCCCACTGGGAGTGCTCGCGGAAGCCGAATTCCCCATGACCGAGGTGGGGCTGGTCCCCGGCACTCTGCTCGTTCTGCTGACGGACGGCCTGGTCGAGTCCGCCAGGCTGACTCTGGAGGAGGGCATGCGGCGGGTGCGGGATGTGCTCACCGCGGCCGACCCGGTAGACGCCGGAGGGATCGCCGACGAGTTGGTCGTCGGCGTGGGTCGTCGGGACGACGACGTGGCGGTGCTGTTGCTGCGCTACGACGGCACACGGGGCCGGCCACTGCGGAGCCACTGGGCGGTGTGGCGGCTGCCCAACGCGGTTCTGCATGCGCGCCGCTTCACCGCGCGCACCTTGCAGTCCTGGGGAGTAGTGGAAGAAATCGACACAGCTCTGCTGGTCGTGTCCGAGCTGGTAACCAACGCCATCGCACACACGCAGGGCGAGGTAGGGATGGATCTGACCCTGTCGGCGGACCGGCTGCGGATCGCCGTGAACGACGCGTCGCCGCGCAGCCCCGTCAAACCGGTATGGGTGAGCTGGGAGTCGACCGGCGGTCGAGGGCTGCTCATCGTCGAGGCGACGACGACGGCCTGGGGCTCGTTGCCGCTGGGTGGCGGTAAACAAGTGTGGGCTGATATTCCCTGTCGCCCCGCGAGCGGCTGACTCACAGGGGCGGTTTCTAAATGCCCGTGAACAAACTGATCGTTATTGATCAGAAACTCAAAGGGTTCTCGTCCAGGACGTAGCGGACGTGTGGGCCGCCGAAGTAGCCGCGGACAATGCGTGGCTGACGCTGGCGTC
>NZ_JBHXQN010000117.1:1202-6311 GCF_042717785.1 Streptomyces sp. NPDC058619 | reverse complement strand
CCGAGCTCCACGACGCGTTCGTCTCCCTCGCCTGCAGCCTCATCTGCTGGCGACGCCTCAACAAGTCCGACTCATGATCGTGTTACGAGCTCTTAGTGAGGGCAGGGGGCAAGGTTCGCCCAGTCCCGCTGCCCAGCGACGAACTGCTCCACCTTGCCGTCTCTCATGCTGAATACGATGACCTTTCCCGAGAATTGCGGCGCGGTGGGCGCGAACACGAGTTCCTCAAGTCCATCGTCGACGAAGGTGCTGGAAATCTCTCCGGCATAGGTGCGCATCACGTCGTCTCGTGTGCTGCCGATCTGGATCCCAGAGGCTGTCGAGACCGAGGTCGCTGGCTTCGATACGGAGATGGCAACAAGGCTGTCGTCCACGAATCGCAGCAGTAGTCCCTCTGGCCCTCCGGATATGGCCAGATGCGCACAGGCAGGGTCGCCCGCCAGTGGGATCGATGCTCCAACCGCCTTCTCTGCTTGGGTGCGGCTCATGCCCACCTTCAAGGGGCCCAATCCATTTACGGTGATACGTTCGCGGCTCAAGTCAACCCGTGCAGAAGCCTCCGGCTTCGCGGCAGCGTCATGTGTCACGAATTTCATGCCATCCCAAGTCCAGCTCAGATGGCGAAGCTTGGAGGGGGAACCGTGGGGGTCTCCCGCCCCGTAGTATTTAAGATCAGCGACGATGCGGTCTTTTCTGATCGCTACGGACCCTGGCCGATATTCGGGAGGTAGCCATTCCCCGCCACTCAGATGTGGAATCCGTGCTATCTCTCTTCCATCACCGGAGCGATAGACACGCAACTCTTGCGTAAAGAAGTTACTCGGCTGAGGGCTGCAGGAGAACAGTACAGCGTTTACGTTGCCGAGGCGCGGCAATGTCCCCTGTGTGATCCGTTGAATTCGCACGTCCCAGCGGTCGTATTTCCCGATAGCCCCGCCTCTCGCAGTCCCCTTACCCTTGCGAAGGACCACCTTTGCCGTGTCTTTGACGATATCGTCGCACGTCAGGTTGTAGGTGTGGTTCTGCCAGGCGACTTCTGGTCGCTCAAGGGCAGATTTGAGGTACTCCGCGGACTTCCAAGCTGTTCGCCCTGCACCGGCATTTAGGGCTGCCGCACCCCCATACTGCAAGTGTGGGCAGCCAAACGTGGACCTCACGATGCATGCTGACGCCGTTTTTTGGGCAACCTCATCGTTGGGCCCTTTGCAGATCAGGTCACCGAGCAAGCAGACGGACATCGTTCGATTCTTGAGATCGCTACTGAGAGCGGGAGCCGCAACCAAGTCCTGCGAGGGGTCCCCGAGCAGCACGATGCCCTTAATGTGATCGAGGATCACGGACTCATTTTTAAGCTGCTTCAGCGCCAAGCGAATTATCAACGACCCCTGCGAGTATCCAGCGAGCACGATCTTTTGCTTCTTCTTCAGTTGTTTGTCACAGACTGTGGTCTGAAGTCGGAGTTGGTCCACAAGCTCAGACGCGCCGTCCACGGTGGTCTTCGGAGGAGGGCCTCCAAACTTCAAGGGCTGCAGACCCTTCACGGCTTCGGCGACGCTCTCGATGAAGAGTTGTGGAACGGCGCGCGCCTCATAGGGCAAGCCGTACACGCCTGTGCCCTGGGGAAGCCCTTCGTAGACCGCTTCCAGAGGGACACCAAGGCCATGCGCACCCCCTGGATGCTTGGGGCCCACTGGGTTTTCGTCGGAGCCACGGACGCCGATCATGAGCGTCGGTGTACAGACGATGGCAGCGGCATTGACGTGTGGCCACGTGTTTCTCATGCCGGCGAACGATGTTGGGACACCGCCCCCGACGGTTGTAAGTGGGGAGTGTGAAACCGCGCTCGCTCGCGGCGTGATTGCTGCATGGATGACACTTGACATAACGATTGCCATACCGAGTGCGGCAAGTCGACGTCTTGTCTCACGCATGTGTGACCTCCCCGCCTACTTCTGCCTCTCGCCAGCAGATCAGCCTCTAAGCCGATGCTCGCGGCACTGCGAGCGAAGGGGGTAGCGGGCCTCCATCGGAGAACCTCTATTACACCTTCGTCCTCATCGCTCGCGTCCGCATCTCATACCCGGAGTCGATACGCCTCTGGGACCCACACGGTCACGGCAGGCTGAATCCCCGGCCATCTGTCGGCAGTTGAAGATGCAGTCCCCCGACTTTTTGACGCGGGCCTGCGATGTGCTGGCCTCGTGTCCCCATGACCAAAGCACGCAAATATGCTGCTGCCGGTGGCGGTTCTGACGGCGGCTGGCGCAAGGTGAATGCTAAGGGGCAGGCTGGGAGGCATGGGAAGCCCGCCCACTGTCGTACACCGGCCCTCTGTCAGCGGCGGCCGGCGGGTCACGGCGCACCGGCATGGGCGTAACGAAATCCTGGGGACGGCCTACTCCGACCACGACCTCGTGGTGTTCCTGGAAGCAGCCGGGGTCGATCAGCCGGACGCTGTCATGGATGACCCTCGCTGGGTGGAGTGGCGCGGAGGCCGCCCGCATCAGTGGCACGCGGCTTGACCAAGCCGAAGCCCCCGGCGCGCCTGTCGCGTGTCCGGGGGCTTCAGTCGTTCCGAGCCGCGCCATCAGTGGGCGGCTTCGTACCGCTCCATCAGGTCAGCCGGGATGCGACCGCGGGTGTTGACCTCAATGCCCTGGCTCTGAGCCCACTCGCGGACCTTGGCCGCGTCCCCGCGGCTGGTCTGGCTGCCGCGCTTGGCCGGCCGCCGAGCGCCACTGCCAGTCTTGCGGCCAGCCCCCATGAACGGTCCCAGGGCGTCCAGCAGCTTCTGGTAGTTGTCGTGTCCGAGGTCGACCTCGTAGTTGACGCCGTCCACGCTAAAAGTGTGCGTGGTGACGTCTTCGCCTTCGGCTCCGCTGAGATCGTCGGTATAGACGGTTACGGTGCGCTGAACCATTGCAGTAGGCCCCTTCGTATGTGTGAAAAGAGCTTACTCGCCATCTCGGCAAGGCGTTACCGGTTGCGGATGCCTTCCACAGCGTCACGGGCCGCCTGCCGTTCCAGTTCCATGTATCGCTTCAGTAGCACCGGTTCACACTCGGGAATGGGGTATTCTCGGTGCTCGTCTATCCGCGTCAACATGGAGCGCGTCAAAACTTTGAAGCAGGCCTCCGGAGCCGTCATCCAGCGCTGGCTGGAGAGTTCCTGTTGGAGCTTTGCTCTTGGCCGTCTGCCTGGCCCTGGGCAGTGTTCACCTGCTGGGGCTGTCACTGCCAGGTAGCGACCGGGTATCGCATCATCCGTACTGCTCCAAGACCAGCGATGACGGCCAGGCGACCTCCGACTTCCGGGCCAAGCCGGAGTCAAGCACGAAGGCCAGCGAGGTCATCTGGTCGGAGCGCGGCCCCGGCCAGCACGACGGCTACGTGACCTGGCGGACGCCGGAGTTCCCGTATTGGGAGCGAGCCAACGTCGAACCTGGTCTGGTTCGAGACGGCTGGACCTACGGGCGGTACGAGTACGTCGAGGTCTTGATCGAGAAGCAGGCGGCCTGGGAGCCACTGGAGGGGTTGTTCGAGCGCCGGCCGCAGTTGGACGATGTGGCCGAGCGACGGCAGCGGTGGGTCTTCCTCACGGTTTGGATCGGGCATCTGGACGCGCCACGATGCGATAGCCGCTCCCCAGCGTCTCCCAAGCCAACTCTGTTTGATCCAGACATCTGATAGGGATTTCGCAGCAGGGCTGACGCAGCGGGAGCGAGAATGCCGAGCTGGAAAGCACTACCCCGAGGAGCTTGACATCAGGTCCGTAGTTTCGGGGAGCAGCTGGGCCGGCTCGTTGATCGCAGCAGCCTGAGCGTCGCTGTGGTGGCGGAACGCGCCCGGCTGGTGAGGGGGGGGGGAGGCGATGCCACCAGAATTTTCGCTCACGGTACATTAATTTGGCCGCTATCCTGTCGGTCGAGTTCCGTTCCGTTCGGCGCGTACAAGATGAAGCGGACTATGTAAGTCCCTGGTGCATTGATGCCTATAAAGGTATCTACAGCACCTTCATCGTGGTCACTTTCGGGTCGGTACCAAGCAACGTCACCCGGTTCCCCTTGTTCGTTGGTGTTAGCGTCGATGATGACTGCCCGACTCATGCACTCTTCGCCGTCGTAGCCTTTGATTACAGCCTTAACGTTGAACGTGCAGCATGGATTTCCGTCACTTACTATACGAAAACGGTAACGGGGGGGCATCGCCAGCGTGTCGTGCTCGCCAGGGCGATCCTGCGGGACGCCCCGATCCTGCTGCTGGACGAGGCGACCAGTGCCCTGGACTCCGAGAGCGAGATCCTCGTCCAGGAGGCGTTGCGGCGTCTGATGGAGTGGCGGACGGCACTGGTGGTGGCACATCGCCTCAGCCCGGTGGCCCACACGGACCGGCTCGTCGTCCTCGATCGCGGGCGGATCGTCGAGCAGAGCACCCCACCAGGAGTTGCGCGCCTCCGACGGCGCCTACACGAAGCTGGCAGCACCAGTCGGCCGGCTTCCTCAACGACGACCCGGACCGGCACGGTCCGACGCGCACCGACCAGGAGCCCGTGGGCGATGCCTCCTGATGGACCAGCACCGCCTGCACCTTGCCCGTTGTGCCGCGGGCCGAGGCCGGATGCAGCGGACCTCGCTCCTCCCTACGTGTGCGCTTTCGTTGTGGTGCGGGGCAGGCAAGGAGATCCCGTCCGATCAGGGATCGGACGGGATCTCAGGCGCCGTATGGTGCCGGGCCGGCGGGGTTCAGCGTACGCGGCTCGCGGCCTGGGCGTTGTCGTCCTTGGTCTGGGCCCGGGTACCGGGGGTTACACAGACCAGGTCGTTGGGAGTGGCCTCGCGCCACACATAGCCCGACTTGCACGTCCGGTTCGTGGCACTGACCCGGCGGTTGGCGGCTTGGGCGTTGTCCTCCCGGGTCTGGGCGCGAGTGCCGGGAGTGACGCAGACACGGTCCCCGGAGCCCGTGGCCTCGCGCCACACGTACCCCGACTTGCACGTGCCCGCCGGTTGGGCCCTGCGGCTCGCGGCCTGGGCGTTGTCGTCCTTGGTCTGGGCCCGGGTACCGGGGGTTACACAGACCAGGTCGTTGGGAGTGGCCTCGCGCCACACAT
>NZ_JBHXQN010000117.1:0-1103 GCF_042717785.1 Streptomyces sp. NPDC058619 | reverse complement strand
GGCGTTGTCCTCCCGGGTCTGGGCGCGAGTGCCGGGAGTGACGCAGACACGGTCCCCGGAGCCCGTGGCCTCGCGCCACACGTACCCCGACTTGCATTCCTGTGAGGGCTGTGCCGGGACGGCGTCCGCGGCGGTGGGGACCAGAATGCTTCCCGCCGCTGCGGCGAGAACCGCTGAGGTAGCAATGAGCATGCGGTGACGCTTGAGAATTCTCACCATGTTTCCGCACTCCCTGTCGTAGAACTGCGAGTTCTTTCCGCTGCAGGCACGCGAATTGCGCCATCGGGATGGACATGAGGCCTGGACAAACAGCCCTGGCCTCGTCGTGATGCGGCAATGGGTGCGTGGGGGAGGCATGGGGATCTCTTTTCTCCCTGCCCGTCCGTTCTTCAGAGTGGCACTTGACCCTTTTGGGCGCATCTTGAGTGATGTGAGCGGTGCGGTGACGCCGATACGCCCCCTCGGCGGCGCAGGGCTTTCTCCCGCCGCACGTGCGACGGCTCCGGCTTCAACTGGTCGGCCACCGAATCCGGCCTGGGACCGTGAGATGCGGGCCGGGCCCGCGGTGACGCAGGTGCAGACGCAAGCCCCAGAAGAGCCGTGAGTGCGAGGCGCAGTAGCCGTAACCGGCCCAGCCCGCAAGCTCCGAGCGTGTGGCCGTCGGGCGTGAGCGGGCGCACTCCACAGGGGTGGAGTCCACGATCCACACGGCGTCGTGCCACAGGTCGGTGTCCCGGGCCAGGTTGCGGATGAACCGGCTGATCAGCGTGTTCGCGGACCGCAGGCGCTTGTTGTAGCCGGACTGCTCGGGCGGGGCCCAAGCAGTTCCTTGGCGCTCAGCTGTCCGTTCTTTCCCGGACATCGACGGTCATCGACTCAACGAGCGTCCCGAAGTTTTCTGTGTCTTGTAGTTCCTTACGCAGGTCCTTCGGATCCTTGAGCCTCAGCAGCTCCTTCCTGAGCGGTTGGTTCGCGACGAGCAAGGCCTCGAAGAGTTTCGTGCCGACATCTATTGATCAGAAACGGTTTGGGTTCTGGGTCGTTGAGCTGGGTGTGAGCGATCTGGTGGGGGACGCGCGGCATCTGTCGCCGTCGGCGCAGGA
>NZ_JBHXQN010000116.1:0-6349 GCF_042717785.1 Streptomyces sp. NPDC058619 | reverse complement strand
TTCTACGATCCGGTGCATGGTGGATCCCGAGGTGTCGGAGCGAATCGCGGTGCGGCGCGCGGAACTGGACGGACTCGAAGAACAGCTGGCCAGGCAGTTGGCGGAGGTACGGGCCGAGTGGGACGAACTCGCCGTCGCCGAACGGGTTCCTAGGTGTATTGCCTCGGGAGGTTGTGGACGGGTGATCGAGGTCTCGGCTGAGGCCTCTTGAACGGGTGAGGGCCTTCCGGGTTCGGTGTGGATTGCGACGTCTACACCGACCAGAAAGGCCCTCATGCCCCACCGTAATGCACCCCTGACCGAGACCGGACGCCTGCGCCTGGCCCGTTGCGTGGTCGTAGACGGCTGGCCGCTGCGCCGGGCCGCCGAGCGGTTCCAGGTCTCACCCACCACCGCCCAGCGGTGGGCCGACCGCTACCGCGATCACGGCGAGGCGGGCATGAACGACCGGTCCTCACGCCCGCACCACAGCCCGCGCCGGACCCCGACCCGCACCGAACGGCGGATCATCAAGGTCCGCATCGCCCGCCGGTGGGGACCGGCTCGCATCGCCCACCTGCTGCGTCTGGTGCCCTCCACCGTCCACCGCGTCCTGACCCGCTTCAAGCTGGCCCGCCTGACGCACATGGACCGGGCCACCGGCCGCGTCATACGACGCTACGAACGCGAGAAGCCGGGCGAACTCGTCCACGTCGACATCAAGAAGCTGGGCAACATTCCCGACGGCGGCGGACACAAGATCCTGGGCCGCCAGGCCGGCCGCAAGAAACGGCCCCGCCTGGGCTACAGCTACATCCACACCGCCGTCGACGACCACTCCCGCCTCGCCTACAGCGAGATCCTGACCGACGAGAAGAAGGAAACCGCCACCGCCTTCTGGACCCGGGCACAGGCCTACTTCACGAGCGTGGGGATCACCGTCGAGCGGGTCCTGACCGACAACGGAGCCTGCTACAAGTCCCACGCCTGGCGCGACATGCTGGCGGCGGCCGGGATCACCCACAAGCGAACCCGGCCCTACCGGCCACAAACCAACGGCAAGGTCGAACGCCTCAACCGCACCCTGCTGGAGGAGTGGGCCTACGCCCGCCCCTACCAGTCAGAGCAGGAACGACGCGACGCGTTCCCCGGCTGGCTGCACACCTACAATCACCACCGCGGACACTCGCAGGCAAACCACCCGCCAGCCGCGTCCCCAACCTCACAGGGCAATACACCTAGGGCTTCCTCCGTGCGATCGACGAGGCGCGCCTGATCACCCCGCTCCGCTCCGCCGGTGGCCACCGGCGCTACTCCCGCTACCAGCTGCGGATCGCGGCCCGTGCCCGCGAACTCGTCGACCACGGGACCCCGGTCGAGGCGGCCTGCCGGATCGTCATCCTCGAGGACCAGCTCGAAGAGGCCCAGCGCATCAATGCCGAACACCGTCGTGCCGCCGGTCCGGCGAACTCGCCGGCCGCGGCCTGAGGCGGTACGCGCCCGCCGGGCACCTGAGGGTCCCCTGCACGTACGCCGTTGAGTGCGGCGTGCGGGTCGTTTCACGTGGTGATGGGGTGTGCTGGCGTGTAGCGTCGGGTCCAAGCTGTCGTGGTTCGGAAGTTCCCTTTGCCCACGCCTTGGGCGTGGGTGTTTTGCTGTGCTGTGCCGCAGGAACCAGGGCGATCACCTCCGCCTTCCGCATGTCGCGGGGGCGTTCATCGGCTGGAAGGCATGGATATGGCTACGGGAACTGTGAAGTGGTTCAACGCGGAGAAGGGCTTCGGCTTCATCGCCCAGGAGGGCGGGGGCCCGGACGTCTTCGCCCACTACTCCGCGATCAACTCCTCGGGCTTCCGCGAGCTCCAGGAGGGCCAGACCGTGACGTTCGACGTCACCCAGGGCCAGAAGGGCCCCCAGGCCGAGAACATCAGCCTGGCCTGACCTTCCCCGACCGGCCTGCGGGCACCGCAATCGCCTTGGTCGACACGCATGCGATGAGGGCCGCGTACCTACGCGCGGTCCTCGTCTGTGTCGAGACGGGCGTGCCGCGCCGATACGCTCCATCACGGGGGGCGTCGCCCCTTATCGTGCACGAGACCGTAGACGTCGGCGGTGTGGGCCATTGCGACCTCGGTACCTTCCCCCGCTTTGACCAGGAGGACTCTGGTCTCCAAATCGCTGTATGTCACCATGCTCCGGGCTTGGTTGTCGCTGGAGAGCAGATCGGTGCCGCTTGCAGCAGGTGGGTCAACGAGGGGATCGCCAGCGCCGCATGGCGGGATTACGTCCGCGCAGGACTCGTCCTCAACCCAGCGGGCGCAGGGCCGCAGCCGTCGGTGCCGCCCCACCGGAGCCCCGCGTCGGCGCTCGGACGGGTGGTCCTGCGGGAACTCCGCCGCACGCCCCCTTTCACCAGCTGCCGAAGAAGCGGCAAGTGCGGGAGCAGCGGCGGGAGGCCGCGCGGCAGGTGCTGTTCGCGCCGCATTGCGTCGGTACCTCCGGTTGGGCTGGTCTGGTGGGCGTAGGGCCATGAACGGGCGGGCACGTAGACAGCGATGAACGCACGTGATGATCGTGGGGGCGAGAGCCCGGATCGTCACCTTTCTGGAAGGCTTGCGCGCCCGGATCGATGCGAGGAAGTTCAAAGCGGTCATTCAAGCAGCCGATGCCACGGACGTCCTTCTGGCCGACGGGCGCCCCGCGGTCCTGGCGGGCCCGGACCGTGCAGCGGCAGTGACGATGCCGACTTCGCCGCGACCTGCAGCGCGAGTACCTGACCTTACTGGCGGTCCTGATCACCGGCCATACCGATCGCGGTGTGGTGCGTCTGCCGGGCCTGGACGGACTGCACGGCTGAGCGGTGGATCAATGCCGAGGTCGCTGACGACGCGGCCCCTGGATGTCCTGTGCCGGCAGATCCCGGCCCGGGCCCGGGCAGGTGCCCAGCCCGCGCTCGCACGGGAAGGCCTCTGGGACGCGTGACGCCGCTGACCAGAGACGGAAAGACTCCCCGGTGCAGGGTCACCGTGTGCGATGGGTTCAGGGCGGGGTCTCGCTGCGGACCTGACGGTGGATGTTGTCGGCCCGTTGTCCCGCACTGTCCAGGGTGACGTCGAAGAAGACCTTCTCACCCGGGCGCAGACGGCGTTCCCTTCCGTGAATTGCCGTGGCTTCTGCCTGAATGTCAGGTCCGGCACCCTCCTGGCTGATGAGACCGGTGCCCCGGTCAGGGTCGAACCACTTCACAACGCCGCAAGGCGACACGCTTCCCCTCTCCGCTCGGGTCGGATCCGGAAGTCGATACTGTCCGCCCGATCTCCACCGGTGGGGAGGGCGCGAACAGGGGCGTGAAGCAGCGGACCCCAGTGTGAACTGCAGTCGGCAGGCGCCCATGGCGGCCAACGCGCCGTAGCGGCGCGTCTTGTCGGCAGCCCCGGGGTGGGTCTGCTCGCCCGATGAGGGCGCGGGCCGCAAACCGGGTCTGGCCGGTGACCGTGGTCCGATGAGGCGGGCGGTGTGAGCCGGGCGCGTAGTACGACTCCGGAGCGGGATCCCCGGGCTGGTGGGGGAGGTGCCGGCATGCGTGCGAGGGGCATTCCCGGGTCAGGTCGGCTGGGTAGATCCCACTGCTGCCTGCCCCAGCGGGCTGCGTCGTCTCGGTCTCTCGCACACAGTCACCGCCCAGGTCTGCACCGGCCCCGAGACGTGACTGCGGCATTCACGATCCAGCTGTTGGACCACGTTCCCGACATCGCACGGCGCCGGGTGAAGCTGAAGCGGAGAGAGTCTCGGCCGCATCCTTCAGTGGTCCACCTGGCAGGCAAGAGCGGCGCTACGACGCTTCCCGTTCACCGTTGGCGCCGCGTAGCATCGGCACCTGCGGCGATGACCTCGGCGAGCCGGTTGGCGAAGTCGGCGTTGCATCCTCCGAGCCGGACGTAGCCGTGGCCGGCTACCGGCCCGTCGTTGCTCAGGGAGGGAAGGGTCATGTCTGCGAGCGCGAGCGCCGCTTGGAGGTTGGTGACGGCGTCTTCGCCTGCCTGGTAGGCGGCGTCCTGGCGCCGCCTGTACCGGATTCGTTCAGCGTGAGTCATCTCGTACACCATGTTGCTGACCTCTCGTGGTAGACGTGGGTGTGAGGCGCCGGAGCGCGTTGTGACTGCGGTTCAGCGAGGTATGCCCAGGTGCGGGGTGCGCCAGCCCTCTGCGGACAAAGCCCATGGCCGCCGCGACACTGGTTACCTCGGCAGCCCGTACGCCGCAGAAATCGACGCCTTCAGTTGCCGGGCCGGGCATGACCGTGGCTCACTGCACGTTGCTCAGGTGTGCCGCAACAACCGGACCCGGGGGTGCGGTCCGGGCCGCATTACGGTGGCCGGGGTCCAGGGCTAGCTGGTGGGGACAAGGGTGGGTAGACCGTTGGGCTGAGTCTGCGTACGGCCCGTGACTATCGTTTTCGATCTTCGTTTTAAAGGTGCAGGCGAGCACTCATTTGACGTGGGGGAAAGGACCGGGTTGGCCAGGAATTTGGCGGCTGCTACCGCGTCTGATCTTCACGGTCGCCGCCCGTGTGGAACTCGACCGACGTGGGACGTCGTCCGACAGTGCCATTTACGATGTGACGCAACACCCGGATTCCCCCTCCCGCTGTTGGAGGGCCGACTCATCTCGCCCATGACACGACTGTCAACCGGCCAGAAAGCACCGACGGTACGCACGTGCGCCCAGCCCTCCTGCGGGACATCCCTGGCCCTTGCCGAGCAGGCAATCGGAGGAAGCCCCCGCCCCGCCGGCGAGACATCGCTCCGCGTTCCGATGCATCCGGGCTCCGCCGTCTCTCCCCGTGACCGCAGCCCATCGCCCGAGCCTGGGGCCGTGACAGCGACTGGCACTTCCCCACGCGTACGACCGGTATGCGGCCTACCCGAATCTGTGACTGTGGGACGGCGAGCGGACAGTCCTGTTGTCCACCGCGGGGTAGCCGGGGGAGACCCTATCCGGGCTGCGTCCGGCCGCGGCCGTCTGCCTGATCTGAGCCGGGGCCGAGGGCGTCGGGTTTCGGTGTCGTGGAGTGGTCTGGCGAGGCGGCCGCGTGAGGGTGATCTGGCGGACCAGCTGTTGGAAGCATGCCAGTGCCGCGATGGCGGGAAGGGCAGAGGCTGCCCCCGCAGTGATCGTTCTGGGTGCCTGGGCTACGCACAGAAGTGTGGCCAGGGTGGAAAACAACAGCACGATGGACCAGGAATGGAGGGCGCGGCGCTGGTGCAGAGCGGATCTGAGGATGGACAGGGAGGCGACCATCCAGGGGCCGTAGATCAGCAGCGGCCACCAGATGACCACTTCACGGGCCGTGTGCGGTGCGGCGCTGTGGCGCAGGGCGTCGCAGATGGCCAGCCCGCTGAAGATGCTCACCACAGCGGCGATGGCGGCGACCAGCACGGCGGTGAACAGACTTCCCGTTTGCAGCAGGGTCGTTACCGGCGGCTTCGACTGGTTTCGGCGGTGTCCGTTGGCCGGTGGTGTGGGCGGACGTTCGGTAGGGGTGTGCGGTAGCCCTGCGACGAACCCGATGGTGCCGGCTGCCTCATCGATGCCGTCGAAGCTGACTCGGGTGGAGGGCTCCGGCTGCCCTAGTGCAGCACTTTCTTGGAGAAGGATGGCGAGTTCCTCCGCCGGATCCCACGGCCGATGCTCCGTACCGGGCGCTCCGAGAGGCTGTTCAGGGGAGGGGTGCTGTACGTGCTCGGGCCAGCCCCAGAGCGCGGAGGTGTCCGCCCAGGGTTGGAGGCCGTGAACGTCCGGGTATCCGTACGGCTCATACACGGGCGCTGCCACCCGAGCACTCGCCGACAGCCGTTGCGAAAGGTGCCGTCTTGCCCGAGCGACTGCCGAACTCGACCTGGATCAGGCTCATCGTATGGAGGAAGTCCTCAAAGATCGAGGAGGAGTAACGAAGATCGATTTCCCCACCTTCGTGTCCCAGCGTTGCGTCCTGGGTCTCGCCGCAGTCGGTTGAGCGCGGAGTGAACATCCACTTCCCGATCCGGGTGACCCCGGAGTGAAAGCCGCCTCCCTGCCCATCTTCCTCTGCAGTCCTGCTGAGGGAGAGGGGGAACTGTGCTGTTGTCATATTCCATAAACGCTCGCGACGTCGCTCTGGGTGCGTGCCATCCGGGTGATGGTGGTCGCCGAATAGGCGTTGACGCTGTCCTGTCGGTTTTGCAAACCAACCAGGAGGGCAGCAGCCGCGCCCCTTTTGCGCCGCCACGCCGCGACTAAGGCTTGTCCCGTAACTGCTGGTCACGGTGAGATGATCTTGGTGTGGCTGGTGTGATCACGGCGTCGGAGCCGTCCTGGATAGCCCCGTTCA
>NZ_JBHXQN010000115.1:0-6833 GCF_042717785.1 Streptomyces sp. NPDC058619 | reverse complement strand
GCCGTCGCCGCGCTTGAGGGTGATCTTCTGATCGGCGAGGATCCGGGCCGCGTCCGGGTAGGAGAAGTCCTCAACGGCGAAGGGCATCTCGGCTGGGG
This sequence comes from Streptomyces sp. NPDC058619, assembly GCF_042717785.1. Classification (NCBI taxonomy): domain Bacteria; kingdom Bacillati; phylum Actinomycetota; class Actinomycetes; order Kitasatosporales; family Streptomycetaceae; genus Streptomyces; species Streptomyces sp. NPDC058619. Next base: position 6,735 of record NZ_JBHXQN010000115.1, on the reverse strand, counting down.
AGGCGGCCGCGGGGGACTGGGGGCCCGCGTATGCGACGCCGAGGCTCGCGATCCCGGCGAGGGCTGCCGTACCGCCGACGAGACCGGTGAAGAGTGCCTTGCGGGCCCGGGATATCGCCACGATTCTCCTTTGGTGCATGGGAACGGGAGGCAGCGATACCCCCCGGTAACTTCGCGCAAGTAAAGCACATGTAAGATCATGATAGACCCCAACACCCGCCCGTATTGGGCCATTTGGCGTCATTCATTTGAGTAAAACTGGCCAGATAGTGACTTTTTTCATCGCTCAAGGGCGCTCCGCCGCGAGGTCGGTCGGAGCGTCTCTTCACGTATCCACGCAAGAGCGAAGACAACACCAGACTGGGGGGAACGCCGTATGCGACGGCGAACACACATATTCCTCACCGGGGCACCTCGCCCCGCCAACCTCAGAGGCAGGCAGCGAGCCGCGTCGGCCTTGCACGCCGCCTTCGGCGTCGTCCTGCCGTCCGCCCTGCTCGCCGGTCTCGTGGGCGCGTTACCCGCGGCAGCCGACGGCGCTCAGGACGACCTGTCCTTCACTTCCGGGCGGGCACTGACCGTTCAGTACTGGCGGCTGGGCGGAGCCGGCGTCAAGGAAGCGGCGGAAAAGGCGCTGCTGGGCTCGGACAAGGACATCCAGAAGTTCCTCGACAACAGGGACGCCATCCGGTACGACGACGACTACGTCGCGACGAGCCGGCTCTTCAACGCGGGCGGACCGGCGGTCCGGGAAGCGGCCAAGCAGGCGCTCAAGGGCACTCCGGCTCAGCTGAACACGTTCTTGAACAGCGGCTGGAAGGCGCCGCTGAACGAGGACCGTCAGGTCGAGGTCTCGCGGATCATCAACCTGGGCGGTAGGGGCGTCAAGGAAGCGGGCAAGACCGCCCTCAAGGGCTCCCCTGAGGACATCGAGAAGTTCCTCGACGAAGGCCAGTACACGGCACGGGAATCGGACAACGAGGTCGCGGTCTCCAAGCTGGTGGCTTCCGGTGGTCCGAACGTGAAGGCGGCCGCGAAGGTCGCGCTGCGCGGGACCCAGGACGACATGGTCGAGTTCTTGGAGATCGGGCAGTTCACGGCCCGCAACCGGGACCAGGAGTACGCCTCCGTCGCGCAGCTGACGGAGGACGCCAAGCAGGCCGGCATCCAGGCCGAGGGTGCGACGAAGGCGGCCGAGGAGGCTTCCGCGCGTGCCATCGCCGCGTCCGTGCTGGCGAAGGAAGCCGCGCTGAAGGCGGCTGACGAGGCCAACAAGGCGAAGAACGACGCCACCCGCGCGGCGGTCAAGGCCAAGCAGGCCGCCGACGCGGCCCGTGCCGCTTCCGCCGCCGCCCAGCAGGCGATCAGTTCGGCGAACGCGGCGAGCCGTGCCGCACGCGTCGCGGCGCTCGCCGCCGCGCAGACCGCGACCGCTGCGGCGAACGCGGCCAAGGCCGCGAACGACGCCTACAACGCGGCCATCGCCGCCGGCAGCGATGCCACGCAGGCCTCGCGCGCCAGGGACCTCGCCGGCATCGCCCGGACGGCGGCCGCCCTCGTCGACACCTCGGCGCAGGCCGCGGAGATGGCTGGCCGGGCCTCGCAGGCCGCCGGTCTCGCGGCCAGGGCTTCGCAGAGCGCGGGTGACAACGCCGACGCGGCCGCCGACGCGGCCGAGCAGGCCAACAACTACGCCGACGCGGCCGGCAACTCCTCAGCCGAGGCCCGCCAGGCCGCTGCCGAGGCCCGTCGGCACGCGAACGCCGCGAACCGCGCCGCCGGCCAGGCTTCCACGCTCGCGCAGCGCTCCGCCAACGCGGCCTTCGAGGCGCGCGATGCGGCCCGGAGCGCGGCGAAGCACGCCCGCGCCGCCGCCGACGCGGCCGATGCGGCGGCAGCCCACGCAGGGCAGGCCGAGAATGCCGCCGCCGAGGCGAACAAGCACGCCGACGCGGCCAAGACCGCCGCCGAAGCCGCCGACACAGCGGTCACCACCGCCAAGAAGGTCGTACAGATCGCCCGGGAAGTCGAAGCCACCGACCTGACGACCCGGACCGAGGCCGCCATCGAGCGCGCCAAGACCCGCAAGGCCCAGACCGACACATACATCTCCGCTGCCGCCACCCAGCAGCTCGAGGCCGTCAACCTCGATGCCACGGCGACGGCGCTGGCCGCCGAGGCGGCCGAGCCGGGCGTGGACGTCAAGGCCACCGCGACCAAGGGACGCGCCCTGGCCCTGCAGGCGCTCAAGGTGCGCGGTCCCTGGAGCCAAGGCGCCGCGACCGCCGCGCTCTCCGGGACAGACGCGGAGGTCTTGGCCTACCTGCGCACGCGCTGGAAGGAAGCCGGGCAGGATGAGATCCGCGAGCGGGTCTTCCAGCTGAGCGGCCAGAGCCCGTACGCGTCGGTGCGCAGCGCCGCCGCGACCGCGCTCCGGGGCACGCCCGAACAGATCAACGGCTTCTACACCACCGGCCAGTACGCGGCCGGTACGGACGACCTCGCGGTCGAGGTCTCGAAGCACAACAACACCGGCGGCCCGAGCGTCAAGGACGCCACCAAGAAGGTGCTCGCCGACGGCAGCGGCAAGGCGCTCGCCAAGTTCCTCGCCGTCGACCAGTATGCGGCGCGGAGCAGCGACGAGCAGGTCATCGCCTCCCAGCTCGTCAACAACGGCGGACCCGAGGTCAAGGCAGCGGCCAAGATCGCCCTGGCCGGTCCCGCCGACCAGCTCCACGAGTTCGTCGCGGTGGGCCAGTACATGGCGGACCGCAAGGACAAGCTCGCCGAGCACCACAAGAACCAGATCGATCGCCTGCTCGCCGAAGCATCCGGCATCGCGGCGAAGGCCAACGAGAACCGCTGGCGCGCCGCCGAGGCCGCCGCGAAGGCCAACGCGGCCAAGGAAGCCGCGGATGTTGCGGCAGCCGAGGCCAGGAAGTCGGCGCAGGCCGCGGCCGCGTCCGCGACGGACGCCAACAACTCCGCGAACGCGGCCGAGGCCAGCGCCGCCGCGGCCAAGAAGTCCGCCACGACCGCCCGCAATGCGGCAGCCGCCGCCGACCGTGACGCGGACGCCGCCGAGGAGTCGGCCGCACAGGCCGAGTTCTCCGCGAAGTACGCCCGCGAATCCGCTGCCAAGGCGCAGCAGTCCGCGGACATGGCGCGGGATTCGGCCACCGCGGCCGGCAAGAGCGCCGAGGAGGCCAAGACCCTCGCCTCCCAGGCCTGGACCGAGGTCAAGGTCAAGCGCGAAGCCGAGGAAGCCGCCGCACGCCGTCAGGCGGAGGAGGAGCGCAAGAAGCAGGCCGAGGCGGAGAAGAAGAAGCCGAAGTGCATCGTCCCGTTCAACCGGGACAGCCTGCCGCCGTGCATGATGGGCGCCGAACCCGACGAGATCGTCTTCGCCAAGCCCGACTGGGAACTGACGAAGCTCGTGCTCAAGGGCGCCTGGGAGCTCTCCGGCGGCGCCGACATCCAGCGCTGCATCGAGGACCCCACGTGGGGCGGCTGCGCCATGGCCGTCGTCGGCGTCACGCCGTGGGGCAAGGCCATGATGGCCGTCAAGTGGGGCGGGCGGGGCGTCGAGGCGCTGGCCGAGGGCCGGAAGCTGCGCAAGGGCATCGAGTGCGTGGTGGGAGCCGCCAACAGCTTCCCCGCCGGCACCCGGGTCCTGATGGGCGACGGCACCACTCGCCCGATCGAGCAGGTCAAGGCCGGTGACACCGTCACCGCCACCGACCCCGAGAGCGGCATCAGCGGCCCGCGCCGCGTCGAGGGCACGATCTACACGCCCGACGACCGTGACTTCACCGACATCACGCTGAGCGGTGGCGGTTCCGTCACCGCGACGGACCACCACCCGTTCTGGTCCCAGAACGACGGGGCGTGGACGAACGCGGTCGACCTGGAGGCCGGGGACACCCTGCGGACCGCCGAGGGCAAGACCGCGCAGATCGGCGCGGTCCGGCACTGGAAGACCTTCCAGCCCGCCTACAACCTCACCGTCAATGACCTCCACACGTACTACGTGGTGGCGGGTACCACTCCCGTCCTGGTCCACAACACCACGCCGTGCCAGCGGTTCATCGACGGTGACATCTGGGACGACGCGTTCGAGGTCAACGGAAGGACCCTGGAGACCATGGCAACGGTGACGCGGAACGGCGACACCCTGCAGTTGGACGGCCTCATGGTGTTCCCCAGGGGAACGGACGGCCTCGACAGGGCGCCCGTCGGCGTCGACGAGGTGCTCCAGCTGAAGCGACCAGTGGCCGAACAGGCGAAGGCCGACGGGTTCAAGACCGTGGTCCTCACCTATGAAAGGCACATCCCCAAGCCCGACGGCACCATCTTCAAGCGCATGGGGACAATGAAGCTGGACGTGGCAGAGATCCTGGGAGGATAAGCATGGACCGGACGGCGCTGAACGCGCTCGCGGTCGAGTTGACCGCGCGCGGCGATCTTGACCGCGAGCAGGTCTTCCGGGAGCTCCGTACCCGGGGGATGTCACCGCTGGAGACCATCTACGTGGTGACGCGTACTTTCGGGATCTCCCTGCCCGAGGCGAAGACGGCTATTTACGAGAGTGCCGCGTGGCGTGATCAGACTGACGACTGGGCCAGGCTCCAGTCGGGCCTGACGGACGGCGCGGACGGCTCCGGCAGCTCCGGCAGCTGAGGGAACAGTGTGGGCGGCGGCTCTTCGGAGGCGCCGCCCACACTGTTCCGGCCAGACCGGCCTGCAAAAAAGCGTTCGATCGCGTTCGACCGCCGGTCCACCCCCGCGATCCACCGCCTCCCGCAGACGGTGCACTCCACCACGCCGGCCCTCCCGCACGGCCGCGAGGCGCTTGCGCAACTTCTGCTGGCGACGCCATGACCCGGAGCGACATGCAGAGGAACAGAACACCGCATCCGGACCGGCCACCGGCGCCAGCACCTCGTCACACACGCTGGCACCGACGTTCACCAACCCGGACAGTGGCAGCAGACACCCCCGGCCGGGTCTTGAAGTTCGTGCCAGTCGGCATCGGTGAGCTGGCGGCGGATCAGGACCGCCTCGTACATCGCGAACCGGTTGGGCGCGGCAGCGGGATCGGGCCGGGTGGTGTTCGTGTGGGGCGTCATGCCGGTACAACGCCGACGGGGTGAGGCAGGTGCTCCCGTCTTGCCTGTGTCCGCCGAGTGCACGGGCCGGAGGCGACCGCCAGATCGGTGCCAAGCCGCAGGGCACGTCGTTCCTCCGCCGCGCCCGCTGTACGCACGCCCCGCGTACGCGATATGCACGCTTCACGGAGTTGGGCGCGCCGCACGGGCGCCTCGCCCCGGCCCCGCAGGCTGCCCCCGCTACTGCGCCCACTTGATCCCGAGCTCCCGCAGCGCCTCCCGCTGTCCGGCGTCGAGCTTGTTGCGGCGGGCCTTGATGTTGGAGACCCACACGCCGAGCTTCACGATCACCGGCTCGGCCGCGCCGTCGACGGTGATGGTCTCGCTGTGTGCGATGTGTCGGTTTCATGCCAGTGAGCTGATGGCAGTGACAGTTGATCAGGTAAGGCGTGTTCCTGCAGGTCGGCTTGTGGCGATGGCTGGCCGCTGACATGCCGGTGGTGCTTTGTGTCTTGGCGGCTGAGGTTGAGTGGTACATCCGCAGGTGGCTCACTGTCGTGAAGGCGGTACATCGCCAGGGTCTTTGAGAAGTGATCTTGTGTCCGGGTTCGTCAGGCCAGTCCGAGGGCGGTGAGGGGCCGCTGGTGGTCGCGGCCGGTGCGGCGGAGGGCGGCGGCGATGTTGGTGTGGCCGTCCTGGCGGTGGATGCCGATGGCGAGGTTACGCAGGCCGGCCATGACGCAGGGGCATTGCGTAGTCGAGGTTGGTCCGGTTAGCCGGGTTCATGCGTGACGTGACGTCATGTCCGGTGTGCCGTAAGGGAACCCGGACAGCAGAGCAGGCACGGTGCTGGTGATCATGTGGTTGTCGAGACCCATGAGAACCGAGCGAGACCGTGCCTGCCCGGACATCATCGCCCATCCCCGCCGCGCTGGAACAACTGGGCTCCCAGGCTGTCGTCCTTGTCCCGGACGACGTCGTTGACCTGCGCCGATTCCTGATCCATGTCGCCGATCCCCGTGACAGGCGGGGACGGAGGTATCCGGTCCTCGCGTTGTTGTGCGCGACGGTCGCGGCGGTGCTGACCGGGGCCCGCTCGCTCATCGCGATCAGCGAATGGATCACGGATGCCCCGCAACAGGTACTGGACGCCCTCGGCTTCGGCCTCGACCCGTTCACCGGGCTGCGGCCGGTGCCGCACGCTGCCACCGTGCGGCGTCTGCTGCAACGCGTCGACGGTGACGCACTGGACACGGCGATCAGCGCATACCTGCAGGCCAGAGCGGCACCTGGGCCCTTGCCGGCAGGGGAGCGGCCGGTGCGACGGGTCATCGCGGTCGACGGCAAGGTGGTCCGCGGCTCGCGCACCAGGACCGCCGCGGCGATCGGGCTGCTGGCCGCGATGGAGCACCACGGCGTGGTCCTGGCCCAACGGCAGGTCGCCTCCAAGAGCAACGAGATCCCCTCGTTCCAGCCCCTGCTGGACCCCCTCGACCTGGAGGATGCTGTGCTGACCACCGATGCACTGCACTCTCAGCACGATCACGGCACCTACCTGACAAGCCGCGGTGCCCACTACCTGGCCGTCGTCAAGAAGAACCATCCCGGCCTGCACGAACAGGTCAGG
>NZ_JBHXQN010000114.1:0-6926 GCF_042717785.1 Streptomyces sp. NPDC058619 | reverse complement strand
GTGGTCGGCAAGCCCGACGCAGAACTCGTCAGGCTCCTGGGCAAGGTGGCATGGGAGCTGTCCGGCGCCGCCGACATCGAGAAGTGCATCAAGGAACCGTCGCTCGGCGGCTGCGTCATGGCCGCGGCAGGGGTCCTGCCGATCGGCAAGATCAAGATCGCCGGAAAGATCTACGACGGCATCGAGAGCATCGCCAAGGGCACGAAGTACGGCATGCTCCCGCCGTGTCTGACGCCGAAGAACAGCTTCCCGGCTGGAACACCCGTTCTGATGGGCGACCGCACCATCCGACCGATCGAGCAGGTCACGACGGGCGACGAGGTTCTCGCCACCGACCCGAACACGGGTATCACCGGCTCGCGCCGGGTCGACGCGACGATCTACACCCCGGACGACCGAGAGTTCACCAACATCACCCTCGCCCCGAACGACGGCGGCGGTTCGCTCACCGCGACTGGCCACCATCCGTTCTGGTCCGAGAACGCCAGGACGTGGAAGCTTGCGGCTGACCTCACCCCGCAGGACACCCTGCGCACGCCCGAGGGCGGCACAGCGAAGATTGGCAACGTCCGCCACTGGACGGGACTCGCGCCCGCATACAACCTCACGGTCAACGACCTCCACACCTACTACGTCCTGGCCGGCACGACCTCGGTCCTCGTGCACAACACGAGCTGCGGCCCGGAACTCAATATTGTGGAAGATCAGTTCGGAAAGAAGTGGGGCAAGCACTCCAAGGACTACGGAGCGCACCCCGGCGACCAGGCTGCTCGTCAGGCCTACCGTGACAAGATTGCCGACGTCCGCTCGAATCACGAGGACGTGCGGCAGGGCCCCTACAACCCTGACGGTGGCGGCGCCGACGACTATTTCTTCTACCGCAAAGGCGAGGATCTGGTGATCACCAAAGCCAACGGCGAGTTCGTTTCCCTGTTCCCCATGGATAAGGGTCTGAACAAGTGGTATTCGAGTGCTACTCCGATGACCTGTAGCTGCAAGAAATGAGCGACCGACAGGTCCTCGGCCTCCAAGGTGAAACCGTCACGGCAGTCTTCGCGGTGCGGTATCTGCCCGAGGGAGATGAGTGGCGTGCGGAGGGGCTCGAGCTGATCCTCGCATCGGGCGGCTCCGCGACGCTGTGGAACGGGACCGACTGGACGCTCAAGATCTCGGACGGCAGTTGGCCTGCGTTGCCCGACTGGGCTTGGCCGCCGGAGGCTTGGGTGTTCGAGCCTATCGAATTCCTCGGCCGGCCCGGCCTCGACGAAATCCTTACAGCCTCACCGGCCCACAACGAAGTCGGCGAGCTGTACGGAGCCACGCTCGACTTCCCCGAAGGGACCCTCACGGTCGGCTCGGGCGACTTCATCAGCTGGAAACTGGTCCGCAAGGACTGATCGCCCCGAGCCGAACCAGGCCCGAAGGCAGAAACGCCCCGCCCGCGCATCGCGCGGGCGGGGCGTTCCGTGTGAGTGGGTCTGTGGGGGACGACGGTTCTGAGGTTGATCCCGGGGAGTGGACACCGGTTTTTATGCGATGAGTGACAGCGTACGTGTCGTGATCAGCTGCCGTTCATACTCGGCTGGTGCGAGGTAGCCGAGCGCGGAGTGGCGACGGCGCCGGTTGTAGTAGGACAGCCAGCGGAACAGCTCGAGTCGGGTCTGTGCCTTCGAGGTCCAGCGGCGTCCGTGGAGCAATTCGCGCTTAAGGCCCTGGAAGAACAACTCGGCGAGGGCGTTGTCGTAGCTCGAGCCGACCCGGCCCATGCTGCGGCGGATCCCGTGCCGCAGGCAGACGTCGGCGAAGGCGACCGCGCTGTATTGGGCGCCTCTGTCGGTGTGGAAAACGACGCCGCGGACCCGGCCGCCGCGGGCCGCCACGGCCATCTCGATCGCGTCGGTGACCAGCGAGGTCCGCATGTGGTCGGCGATCGACCAGCCCACGACCTTCCCCGAGCAGATGTCGATCACCGTGGCGAGGTAGAGCCACGTCGAGCCGGCGGCTGTGTAAGTGATGTCGCCGCACCACCTGGTGTTCAACGTGTCCGCGGTGAAGTCGCGCATCACCAGGTCCGGCACGGGCACCGCGGCCCTGTCCGCGATCGTGGTCCGCTTCTTCCCACGCAGGTGGCGGCCGACGATGAGGCCACCGCAGCGTACGTTCGCTTCCCGGCCGCGGCCCGAAAGAGCGCGACTGCGTCCTTCCTGAACTCCTCCGAATACGGAGACCTGCGTCCCACCTGGACATCCCTCCCTGGACCATCAAAATCCATTGTCAGGGTGTCCACTCCAAAGGTTCAGCCTCAAACGCCTGTGTCAGATGTCCCCTACTTCTCGTGGACCCGGCCCAGATGCCGCGCCTACAGGAGATCCACGCCAACCTCGTCGACTGTCGGCGTACGACCTAAGCTGGCTCTGGCAAGATTTTTGTAGGCGGAGATCATCTCGGTGCCGTGGTCGGGCGGCCCGCAGGATGGGCAGCCTGTGACTGTGCTCTGTTGAACTGGTCAGCCTGTTACCGCAGTTGTCCGATGTGCAGGTGGTTTCGGTTGAGGTATCCGATGCTGTGGTGGCTGTCCGTGCCCGCACGAGATCCGGTGAACCGGCGGGATGTACGGGATGTGGTCAGCTCAGCGAGTGGTGCCACAGCCGGTACGCACGGAGCCTCGCCGACGTCACGCTCGCCGGCCGTCCTCTGCGCATCGACCTGTCCGTACGCCGCCTGTACTGCGAGAACACGAACTGCCCGAAGGCGACCTTCGCCGAGCAAGTACCGGGCCTGACCGTGCGCTACCAGCGGCGGACACCCCGACTGCAGTCGCTGGTCGAGGACGTCGGCGTGGTCCTGGCCGGCCGGGGCGGGTCCCGGATGCTTCGGATCTTGAGAATCAAGCTTTCCCGGGTTGCACTTCTGTCCCAGCTGATGCGGGTGCCACTTCCGCCGCTGGTTACGCCCCAGGTCCTGGGGGTCGACGACTTCGCTCTCTACGGAGGCACCTACGGAACCCTCCTGGTCGACACCACCACCCGCCTCCCGCTGACCCTCTGGGAAGGACGCGACGCCGAACAGCTCGGCCGCTGGCTCCGTGAGCACCCGGGCATCGAGGTCGTCTGCCGCGACGGCTCCCTCACCTACCGGCAGGGCATCACCGCCGGCGCCCCCGAAGCCGTGCAGGTCAGCGACCGATTTCACCTCTGGCAGGGCCTTTCCCGCCGCGTTCAGGACATCGCCTCCGCCCACCGAGGATGCCTGCCCGCAGCCCTGCCAACGGTCGGCGAGGATGATCACCCGCCGGTCGAGGACACCACCCAAAACGCCGCGGCGGGCAGCCGGGCCGGGCGCCATGCCCAGAGCCTGTTCGAGACGACCCAAGCCCTGATCCGCACCGGCCGGAGCCACAGCTCCGTGGCCCGCGAGCTCGGCCTAAACCGCCGCACCGTTCGCAAGTACGCCCGAGCCCGCACCTGGCAGGAAGTCATGCGCCGGCCGCCCCGCAAGCCCTCCACGCTGGACCCCTATCTCGACTACCTGCGGCAACGCTGGGACGAAGGACAGCACAGCGCGAAGGTGCTGCACGAAGAACTGCAGACCAAGGGCTACCTCGGCCACTACCAGCGCGTGAAGATGGCCGTCGCACCACTCCGACGAGGCCTGCCCATCGACGAGCCACGCGAGCGACCACCCTCACCTCGCGAAACGGCCCGCTGGATCACCACCCACCCGCACCGCCGCAGCCCTCACATCAACGAGCGCCTGCCCCGGCTCCTCGACCACTGCCCCGAACTCAAACTCACCCACGACCCGGTCAGCCGCTTCGCCATCATGCTCGACAACCGCGACGCGGCACCCTGCCAGGCTGGCTGAGCGATCTCACAAGCAGCGGACTGGCACCACTCGTAGGCCTCGCCGGAGCCCTCCACGAAGACCGACATGCAGTCGCCCAGGGCATCACGACCTCTTACAACTCCGGGGTCAACGAAGGCCGCATCACCGACGTCAAGCCGCAGAAACGGATCATGGCCGGACGCGCTGGCGTCTCCCTCCTCCGCCACCGTGTCGTCCTGATCGCCCACCTCCGCCGACGCCATGCGGACCGGCTGACCATGGCACCGAGATGATCTCTACCTACGAAAATCTTGCCAGAGCCGCGTTCGTGTACGCCGACAGTCGACCGGCTCCAGGGGGTCAGGGACCAGAGCTGGTTCGGCGAGGTCGCCGCGATCGAGACCACTCTGGCCGCCGCCGCCCAGAAGCTGGAGGCCATGCGCAACCGTGCGGCCCAGCCGTCCACGGTCCACCTCGGCATGCCCGACATCCGCAGCAGCGTTGGTCGCATTACTCCGGAGCTGTGAAGATACGGCCGCGCAAGCCGGGCACGCTGGTCCGTGATGACGCGGCTGCCCATCTTGACTACCGGATTTCCGTCGAGACCGGGTCGAGGAAGAAGAGGCACTGCTTCGCGTTGAATTCGCCCACCTCGGCGACGAAGCGGAACTTATCGCCCGCGCGGACGGTGGCGGGGGTGTTCCGGCCGGTCAGCTTCAGGTCGAGGATGTTGACGTCCTCGTACTTGAAGGCCGGGCCGATCTCCGTATTCGGTCCCTTGTCGCCCGGGCCCAGGAGGAAGTCGTAGCGGGTGTCGTAGTCACCGTGGGACGCCATGTGCACGATCGATCCGTCGAAGGCGACGGTCTTGCCCTTGTACTTGGTCGCGAAGTCCGGGTTCGCGCTGTCGCAGGAGTCCGGCGTCTTCAGCAGCGCCGCGAACTCCGGGTTGTTCTGCGGCGTGATCACCTCAGCGGCAGTCGACCCGGTCGCGGTCGGAGTCGACGTGGCGGAGGGCTCTGCGCTCGCAGTGGCCTCCGTCGGCTTGTTCGACTCGTCCTTCTTCTCACCTCCGTCCTCGAGTGCCGCGGCTACGCCGATGACAATGGCCAGGATCACGAGGCCGCCGACCGCGGTGCCGATCAAGAGCCGCGGCAGGGGCTTCTTCGGCCGGCGGAAGTCGAGGGTGGAGCGCAGCATGCCCTGGGCCTGTTCCACGAGCTCCCAGCCGTCCTTCTGCATCTTCGAGATCACCAAGCCGTCGGTGCCGCGAACTGTCTGCACGGTCTTGTACTCGTACTTGATCTCGTCGGCCATGCGGCTCCGCGCCCCCTAAATGAACTGTTCATACCGACTGCCTCGCGAGCATAGGGGACTCCGCGAGGAACTCGGCATCACCGACGTCACCCTTGGCCCCGAGCTCGCGATTCGGACGAAGGAGCACTCGGGCAGCAGGTCGACGGCCCGCCGAAGGAGTGCGAACCCCGCCTCATCCATGCCCCTGTCCCCGGCCGTCCGTCTCGGGGCCCCTGACTCCCAGACCGATGTCGATACGGCTCGCCGCGGACCGCGGTGACACGCCCATGCGTTCGGTCGTACCCACGAGGTTGAAGTCGTACAGCACGTCCCACTCATTGCCGGCTGGCTGGAGCAAGGCCATGTATGTGTGGTTTTGCGTTGTCGGCAACTGACGGGTTTCGCCCTTGAGTGATGATGTGCGTCGAGCCCCCGCGCGGACTCTGCTGCGTCCATTGCGGCACGTACCTCGCCCGGCCGGGAATTGCCGGTCCAGAAGTCAGCCAAGGGATCCCTGTCCACGACGTGGCGCCGGGCTCCAGGACGGCGACGAAGGAGTACGGCCAGCCCGGGATGAACTGCGACGCCGACTTCGCCCGCCCGACCACACACCTGCCACCCCGTGCGCCCCCGCACCGGGAGCGCCGGCCGACCTGCGTGCCCAGCTGCGCGCCGACCGGCGTGCTGCGCAGTGGGTACCGGCGTTCGAGCGGGAGTGGGCGGCCGCGCTGGAGGAGTCCCGCCGCACGTTCTCCCTCGCCGGGCTGTACGAGGTCGTCCAGGACTGGCAGGGCCGCCTCGCCCACGCCCCGGCGGTCGACGAGTTCGCCGCTTCCGACTACGACGACAGCGAGTCCATCGACATGGCGGAGCTACGGGGAAGGCGGCGATGACCGCACAGCCGTACGCGGTCCGCTTCTCCGCACCGGCCGCGAAGGCACTCGACACCCCGCCCGAGCACGCCGAAGGCACCGTGTGGGACGTCCTGGACGCCGCCGCCGCAGACCCGTGGGGCTTCCGGCAATGGAACGCCGACGACCCCGAAGGCGAAGACGTGCGCTACGCGTCCGTCGGCCAGCTCTCCCCCACCTACTGGGTGAACCGGCCGCTGCGCCGCCTGACGGTCCTGAACATCGTCTGGCTCGGATAGCCCCCGCGACGCACCGCCCTGCGTTGGGCCAGACCGTCCGGGGGCGGGTGGCCTAGAGTCGCGCCGTGAACATACCCTTGGCGGTCCGTTGGGCCCTGCTCGCGTGCGCAGGCTTGAACGTCTTCTTCGCGCTGAAGGCGCTGTACCGCATACGCCGGGCCGGTCCGGGCCACCGAACCGGCCCCGGTCTTGATGCCCTTGACCATGCGCTCGGTACGGTGCTGATCGGCACTCTCGTCGCAGGCGGCGACTACCCGGCCATCGCCTTCGCCGCTCTGATGCTGCTCGGCCCGGTGCTGCTCTGGAAAGGTGTCCGCGACTCCCGTGCCCGCCGCGAGGCGAAGGGCCGCACCCCCGCCGACGCTGGCTAGAACCGGCCAACGGCATTGCACCCAGCCGGGGACAAAGGCGCTGGCTACGGAGCCAGGTGACCCGGTGGTGAGGCTCTGCTGCCGTCTCGCGGTCACCGGAGCGTGCTGCCTCCCGTTCCGTTCTCGTGAACATCGGCGTCCCGCCTCAGCGTGTGCCTCCCGAAGTCACGAAGAACGGACTTCACGACCCGGGTTCTGGCTCAGGTTGTGTGATCAGTGCACTGTGAGTAATCGTGCTAGCCGAGTGCATGAAGGATCAGCTGCACCTCTTGGCGCCATTCAGT
>NZ_JBHXQN010000113.1:0-7197 GCF_042717785.1 Streptomyces sp. NPDC058619 | reverse complement strand
CACCCGCGATGAGTACCGCACCCACTCTCCGCGTCCCGGGGGAGGGCGGCTCGCAGCAAGCCCGCTCCCTGCCGACCCGCAGCCACGCCGGGACGTAGCTAAAGAAGGCGGGGCAGCCAGCCATCGGCGACGTCGGAGCGCTCCCGTGCCCACTGCGCCTTTTCCTCGAGGAGTCGGCGGAAGCCCGCCAGGCCGATGCCGGGTGCGGGCGACGTCGTGAACACGGCCGGTGCCCGTACTGCGGGCGGCCGCTTTATCCTCCCGGGCCTCAGGCGGCAGGCCGCATTCCGGTTTCTGTGCGCGCAGCGGGGCATGCGCGAAATCTGAGCCCGCCGGGTGGAAGGAGGAATAGGTGAGTACCGCCGTCCTGGATCATCCCCTGTCCCGTTTGAGTCGCCCTGCCGCGTCAGCACGGGATGCCACCCGTGCTTTCCTGGCCGGCGCATCCCGCCTTCGGGCCCCTGCCAAGGCCGGGAGCATGGACGACGTGCTCCTGGTGGTGGCCGAGCTCGTCGCCAACGCGGTCCGGTACACCGACGGCCCCTGCGTTCTGCACCTGGAACTGCAGGATGACTCCATCGACGTCTGCGTCGCCGACGAGAGTCCCCGGCTTCCCCAGCTCCGGACCCCTGGTACGGACGGGACCGGCGGGTGGGGATGGTTCGTGATCAAGCGACTCGCCACCCGCGTCCACATCAAGGCGATGCCGGACGGCGGCAAGACCATCTGCGCGGCACTCCCCTGGTAGCTCCCCCGCCTCGGGGGTTGCCGCCTCGCCACTGCACGAAGTGGCGGCTCACCGCCACGGAAGCCGGGGAGATCTGACCCGGCTCGGACACACCACGGGCCCGGGAAATCAGCCTGGCAATCGGGGCCCGCAAGCGCGTAGTAGCACGCGCTCAGCGCTCTTGGCCGTCACCTGCGCGGGCACCGTCGACGCTTAGTCCGGCCATGGATCCGATGCCGGCGCCCCGGCTCATCGCGGCCGCTCCGTTCCGTTCACGCGGCGGGCGCCTGATTCATCCGTTCGCCTGGTGGAGGGGCTGGGGCAGCGGGCAGGCTGGCGGGGTGAGTGAGACGCATGCACGGCGGGTGTACGGTGCCGGTCTCCTTGGCGTCGCAGGTCTCGGTGATGTGGACCTTGTAGCCGTCCCAGGCCGAGCCGCGCTTGACGGCGTTGCGGGAGTCGGGGTCGTAGGGCGAGGTGATCCGTGCTCTGCTGGGCGGGAGCTCGTCCTTCCCCCGCCAGGCCACCTCCTGCACTCCGTCCGTGATCGTGCGCTGGAACTGCTGGAGCCATACGGTCCGCAGGATGCCGACAGCCGAGACCTGCGGCAGCCAGGCCGGGGCGCTGACCCCGACGGCCGCTTCGAGGAACTGGTAGCCGTCGGCCGCGATGCGCCAGGTCAGTTGGGTCCGCTCGCTCTCGTCGCTCGGCAGTCGGTAAGAGTCCACCCGGGTCCCGTACTGTTCTTGCCAGCCCCCTGGCATCCAGGAGGCGAGCCACTCGGGTGCTGCGACGGCAACCGCCTCCAGGGCGGCCCTCAGCGTCTCGCCGACGAACTCCAGGCGGTTGAGATCCCTCACCGCGGCGAGGATGTGGGTGGAGTCGGTCCGCTGCCGGCCCCGGCCGGACACGAGATCCAGCTCGTTGAGCCGCGCCAGCAGCAGGTCCAGGATCTTCTCCTCCAGCCCGTGGGCCAGGAGACGGTCACGGAAGCCGGTCAGCACGGTGAAGTCGAACCCGGGGTCGGTCAGTTCGAGGCCGAGCAAGTACTTCCAGTCGATTCTCGCGCGTACTGCATGGGCGGCCTGCCGGTCGGTCAAGTTCTCCGCGAACTGCAGCACGCTGACCAGGGCCAGCTGTCCCGGCGCGACACCGGGTCGGCCCCGCACACCGAACGCGGACTTGAAGATCTCGTCGTCGAAGAGCGGACCAAGCGCGTCCCGTACCCGCATTGCCAGGCAGCCCTTCGGGAACGCTGCTCGAGCCACCATCCGCGTCCCCTCAGGAACCTCTCGACCCGAGTCTGCCCGTATCGACACCCGACTTTCCGCCCCACGACCGAACCGCAGGCCTGCCACCCAAGCCCCGATCCTCAGGCTCCACCCCTCAGCCACCAGCCAAGACCGAGATCGACGGCATTCACCCAATTGGGCAACGGGGTCATCGAGGTCGAATACAACCGCACCCGCCTGCGCAAGCACCCCGGGTACGGCTACGTCACCCCACTCGAAACCAGAGCCCGGACGACCCACAACGTCACCCCCGCAGCGTAACCACCCGCTGTCCAGGTTCAGGGGGGAACTTCAGTTCACCCGGCGGCCCATGCGGTGGTTCCTCGTGAGACCAACCCTTTTCGGCAGCGGCCCCGAATGTTCCTACGGATGCGCCCGCACCGACGGGCGTCAGGAGCAGCAGCTGGAGTGATCATGCGTACACGCTTGATGGCTTGCGCGATAGGGGCGGCCGTCGCCGCCACCTTGGCCCTGCCCCCACTCGCCTCGGCCGGCGGCCACGCCCAGCCCGCCGCGGACCCCGCGACGAAGGCGCTCACAGTGGTGGGACTGACAACCGACCAACGGCTGGTTGCATTCCGTACGGACGGACCAGCACGGACCACCGACCTGGGACGGGTCACCGGCCTCAGCGGCGACGGGAAGATCGTGGGGATCGACTTCCGGGTCCAGGACCGAAAGCTCTATGGAGTCGGTGACCGCGGCGGCATCTACGTCCTGGACAAGGCATCGGCGCAGGCCGAGAAGGTCTCCCAGTTGACGGTCCCGCTCGCCGGCACCGCGTTCGGAGTGGACTTTAACCCCGCTGCCAACCGCCTTCGGGTCATCAGCGACACCGGACAAAACCTGCGCCACAACATCGACGACACATCCGCCCCCGAAACGACCACCGCCGACGGAACGCTCACCAACCCCGCGCCCCCGCCGGGCACGGCAAAGCCCACCACGGCCAGGGGAGTGACTGGCGCCGCCTACACCAACAACGACTTGAACGCTGCCACGGCTACCACCCTGTTCGATCTCGGCACCGGCATGGCCAGGCTGTCCCTGCAGTCCCCCGCGAACTCCGGCACCCTCGCCCCTACCGGAAACCTCGGCACGGCCGCAAGCCCGAGCGCCGGCTTCGACATCTACTTCTCACCCGAAACGAAGACCAACCACGGCTTCGCCACACTCCAAACCGGAGCCTCCCACCGCTTCCACACCGTCAACGTACTGACCGGAACGGCGACCGTCACTGGAACCTTCCCGACCAGCACACCCGTCTTCGACATAGCCCTGCCCCTCGACCAGCGCTGAAAGCAGAAAGCAGCCTGTCGGAGTTTTCCGCACGGGGTGCCTCGTCAAGGGCGGTGATGTAACTCGGCGCGGGTGCTCTGGCGCCGCTGGACACCCTCGCGACCGCCGACACCCCCGCCCGTGCGAGGTTCCGGGGTGTCGTCAGGCCGGCGGGGCGTAGGCTTCAGGCATCGTGAACGTGCTGGAAGTCGCCCTCCGGACTCTGCTGGTTTCATGGACACATGCGAGGACCGCGCTGGTGGGCCAGATGTCGCCGACCAGCGCGAGACCCGCGCTCGCGGCCACCGCGGCCGTCAGCTCACAGCTGCGGAGGGCGGCGAGCCGGGTGCCGTAGGGGCGGGGTTCCCGGATCCAACGGCTGCCACGGCGTCCCCATCGAATGGGACACGATCGAGATCTCCGGAGTCTCCGATCCCGACCCCGGCCTCGGAAAGACCATCGCCGAGCCGGCCCGGATGCGCGGGGAAGAGTCGTGGGCCACGGCCCGGCGGCTGCTGATCGGTGACCGCCTCGGATCGGCGATCCTGCAACATGTCAGAGACGAGGAGAACGTCCGCTCATCATGAAGCACCGGGCCCACACGGCCGGTTCGGACGGTATTCGCCAGGGCCAAATCCCACCCGCGTGCCTACGGCACCTTCCCCCAGTACCTCGGGAAGTACGTACGCGAGCTCGGCGAGCCTGCCGTTGGGCGGGGGTAACGGCTACGGGCCCGTCGAGGTCAAGGCCTCAAGGGTCTCGTTGCGGGCTGCAGAAGTTGTGCGGCCTGTGAGGTGCGACGGCGGATCGCCTCGGCCCCGCTGACTGTGGCCGCTCTCCCCGCCCCGAAGCCGGCGACGTGACGGCAAGCTCCGGGGGCGAGGGGCGGTGAGCCGCAGCCATCCTTCCCGGGGTGGCCAAGGCATCGTAAGAATCACCCGATGTCCCTTGCTCTAGCCCTCGCCACGCCGATGGTGCTGCACCGATCACTAGGATGCCGAGGAAGACTCCGACGATGTCACCGCCGGTGCCGGTCGCCATTAGAAATTGGCAGCCAGTTAGTACGTACTGGAACAGTACGGGCTGACTGGACCCGAAGGGCCCGGCGTATCCGGCGGACCGTACGGGCGTTATCCGGGAGCGGTTATCAATGGGTATTGAGGGGCCTTCCGGCGGGGGCCGACGGCGTGAGCGGCTGACGTCCGCGCCACGTGCGCGGCGGGTGAATCTGTCGTTCAACGACGCGGAGCTGGAGGTCGTCCGGCTGGCCGCGGGGCGGGAGGGGATGTCGCCCGCGTCGTGGGCGGGACGGCAGGTGATGGCGGTCGTGCAACACATCCTGGTGCCGGTCTCGCGGGATGCCGGGGACGTGCTGAGGGAGCTGGTCCAGGCCCGGGTGCACCTGCGGGAGACCGTCGCCGCGCTCCGCGCCCTGACCGCCGCCGACCCGCCTGTGGCTGGCTTCCCTGGGACGGCCGCCACCGTGGTGGAAGCGGCGTTGGCGGCGGTGGCCCGGGTGGATGCGGCGACGTGCGCGGTGATACGGGAGAGGCGCCCACGGTCGTGATGACGCCCCACTGCTGCGCCGGTGCGGGAGGCCGCCGACCCGTGGGCGCCACCCGCGAGTACGGACGCGAAGCGCTCCTGGGGCCCGCTGACCGAGAGCCTGAACGTGCCCCGGGACCTGGACCTCGGCGACCGCGCGAAGGCGCTGGAACAGCTCGGCGTCAACCGGCTCGCGCACGCCGCGATCGTCGGCGTCGTCAAGGACGTCCTCCCCGACGGGCCGGGGAGTGCGCGGCGGCCACCGCCAAGAGGTCGCCGAGGCTTTTGCGGCTGGCCGCGGCCGCCGTAAGTTCCATTCGCGGTGGCCCGCGCGTCAGCCGATGGCCGAAGGGGCGGGGCGGTGGGATGGACGGAGCGGGCAGTGGTGCCCGTGTCACCGCTCTCGGCGTGATTCCGTCCAGTGAAGGTTCCGCTCCGTCAGCCGAGGGGGACGGTCTTCTGTTCCTTTTGTACCGGGTTGGCGTCGGCGGTCTTGACCAGGTCGAGGAAGGCGGAGGCCTTGGCGACTTCCAGGAGCTGGTCGTTGGTGACCGGTGCCGAGGTGTTCGACTTGTCGTGTGGGCTGATGACCAGTGACACGGTGCTCTTGCCGTAGCGGAAGTGGAGACGGGTCTCGCTGACGCCGCCGTTGTTGTTCGGCGAGGTCGCAGACATGGCCTCGATGCCGCCGGGCAGGGTGGTCCTCTTGCAGTCCTGGCCCTTCGCCGTTACGCAGTCCGGGCCCTTGGCGGAGGTGTCCGGACCCGACGGACGCACCGAGAAGATGATGGTGAAGGTCTTGCCGTCCTTCGTGCCCTGGTACATGTTCACGCTGAGGTCGGTCCGCTGGACCGTTCCGATCGTCGCCGGTAGCAGGCTCTGGAGCACGGGCACGGCCTGGTTCTGGAAGTTCTCCTGCTTGGCCCGCTGGGCCAGCGGCAGATCGGCCATCGAGTCGCCGCCCGGGGACGGTTCGAGGTGTACCGGCGGCAGCGGCACGCTGCTCGACGACGACGACGGCGCCGGCGTGGCCACGTTCACCTGCCCGGAGACCTGCGGGCCGTTCTTGTCGGCCGGCAGTGCCACGGCCCCGGCTACGCCGAGCGCGGCAACGGTCAGCACCGCCCCGCCGATCGCGAACCGGGCGCGCGCCCGGCGGCGCCGGCCCTGGGTGCGGGCCGCGCCCACGAGGTCGGGGAGCGGGGGCAGGTCGGTGGTCGTACGGTCCATCGCGTCCCGGACCAGCATGACGGCCCTGTCGTCGGGGACTTCGTGGAGGTCTTCGTTGCTACCCATGACGTCTCCTCAGTTCTCGGTGGCGTAGATATGGGCCTCACCGAGCTGCGTGCGCAGCCTCGCCAGGGCACGCGAGCACTGGCTCTTGACCGTCCCCTCGCTGCACCGCAGCAGTTCGGCGACCGTGCCGACGCTGAGGTTTTCCCAGTAGCGCAGGACGACCATGGCCCGAGCGCGCGGCGGCAGCTCGGCGAGTGCGGCGAGCAGGGTGACGCGCAGCTCGGCGTGTTCGGGCAGCGGCGGCCGGTCGGCGTGCCGGTGGGCCAGGAGGTCCCGCAGCCGGCGTCGCCGTTCGGCGAGGAAAGTGCGGGTCAGTACGGTCCTGGCGTACGCGTCGGGACTCTCGGCGGCGGATACCTTCCGCCAGTGCTGGAACAGCTTTGCGAGGGTCGTCTGGGTCAGATCGCGTGCGCCGTCGGCGTTCCCGCACAGCAGGTACGCGGTCCGGTACAGCTTGCGCTGACTGGCCCGGGCGAAGACCTCGAAATCGAGGCCTTCGCCCAAACCGGGCCTGAAGCCATGTCTGACGTCTTGCCCGCAGTCGTGCTCGGTGCCTGGCGGCATCAGCCCTCCCCTTCACTTGTGTCTGTCCCCTGTCCTGAGTGCTGCCGCCAGGAAAAGGTTGAACACGAATTCTTCATGGGGAACTTCAACGGATGCGGTCCGGGCATGCGCGGACCAGGTCCGCACTGTGCAGGCGAGACAAAGGATGACGAAGGCTCGCGTCATCATGACGGCCGACGCGACGTGCATCGGCGCGAACGAGACGGTCCTCGAAGCCGCGAAGAAGATGGCCCGGCTGAAGGTTGGCGCACTGCTGATCTGCAGCACCGACGAATAGCTCAAGGGCATGCTCACCGACATCCGTCGTGAACGTCCTCGCCGTGGGCAAGGACCCCGCCACGGTGAAGGCGGGCGACCTCGCCCAGGGCAAGGTGAGAACTGACACTGCTACTGGGTGTCTGGAGTGTCAGTGGCTTGCTGAGAGCATCGAGTCATGACTGACCGAACTGCTTCGATCACCGCCTACTGGGACGCCGCTGCAGCGGCCTTCGATGA
>NZ_JBHXQN010000112.1:0-7429 GCF_042717785.1 Streptomyces sp. NPDC058619 | reverse complement strand
CACCCGCGATGAGTACCGCACCCACTCTCCGCGTCCCGGGGGAGGGCGGCTCGCAGCAAGCCCGCTCCCTGCCGACCCGCAGCCACGCCGGGACGCCTGATCCTCGTCGGCCCCCTGCAGGACCAGCTCGCCCGCCTGCTGGAGCTGACCGGCGCGGACACGGTCCCGCGTCAGGGAGTGTCGCCGAGCCACAGGAACGGGCCTGTGGGATCAGCATCGATGGGACTGTAGAGCGCCCGGCCGCCGGCTCCGTACAAGCCCCGGTCCGTGATCAGAAGCGCCCCTTCCGCCAGCTGCTCGCCGGACCAGCCGGTGACGTCGAGAAGCTGCCCGTCGAGGGGGCCGCCCACCAGGTCCACGAATGCCTTCCCCGGGGCCGGCCCGCACTGCTTGTCACCGTCGCTGCCGTACACCCGTCGCACATTCATCCCGCTCATCCCACCAGCCTGCCCCTCCACCCGCCCCAGCCACCCAGCAAACAAGTGAACGAGCGGACGAGCTGGAGGTTCAGGCCGTGGCGGCGGTGCTTCCCCGAGCAGTCGGCCCGGCCGTCCCCGACGCAGTCGCACTCGGCGAGGGCGCCATCACCAGCACGTATTCCAATGTTGCTGCTACCGGCTTGCCGCACAGAGCGGCTCCCAGCCCCAGCGCCCGGCGCGCGAGGCGGTTCACGACCTGGCGGACGTAGGCGTGGGCGGTGGCGACGCCGCTCCGAAGCCCGCGGCGATCCGGGTCAGGGTGAGGTGGTGGTGCAGATACACCCGGGCGAGCATTGCCCGTCCGGACGGGCGGAGCTTGCACCGGCGGTCACCCCTCCCAAGGGACGGTGAGCATCGTGACCGCTCCACCGGTGCGTGGGGCAGGTCGGGTGCGGCAGGATACGTAACCAAGGGGGTTCCCGACAGGCGAGATGAGATGTCAGATACCTCCCTCAACCGCCGAGGAGCCCCGTCCGTTCTGCCCTCACCCCGCCGCCGGCATCACCCGATCGGTGGCCACAGCGAAAATGCTCATTGCTGGGGAGTCCGGCAGCGGTCTGGCGGGTCCGCCCCGGGTGCGGCGCTTCGGGATTCTGGCGCCGGGGGCGGCCGCCGCTCTGCCAGAACGCGGGACGGCGGCCCGAGGCTGTGCGGTGCGACAATGGGGGTACCAGCGGCAGGTCGACGCGTCCCAGCGGCCTACGCCTTCCAGGTACAGAACAGCAGGTCAATTCATGGCCAAGCAGCAGCCGAAGCCGTCCCAGCCCACGCACGGTGAGGGCGCGAGTCCGCACAAGGGCACCGAGCAGCACGGCTGGTCGCCGGATGTCGATGAGATGCCGCTCCCAGCGCCCCAGCGGAACCAAGGATGCCTCCGCCTCCACCGGCGTAGACCCCCAGGATCCGCCCGGCACCCGCAGCGCGGGATAGCCCAGCTATCGCACCCAGCCTCTGGTTCGCAGCGCGGCCGCGAGGGTGGGCGGAAGCCTGTCGGCTCAGCGCGCGCACTGTGTCGATCGAAGCAGGGCACGAGGAGGTGCCAGGTATGACGATGGAGAAGGGCGCCGCTCAGGCCAAGACCCAGGGGCAGCGCGTTGCCGATAGCCGCGCCATGGAGGTCGCAGCCCGGGTCGGCCTTTGCGCCCGGGGCGTGATCTACGTTCTGGTCGGACTCCTTGCCGTTGGGATCGGCCTCAGCGGTGACAGCGGCGGCAAGGAGGCCGACCGGTCCGGCGCGGTGCGGACCATCGCTGAGCAGCCATTCGGCCGGATACTGCTGTGGGCGCTGGTGGTGGGCCTGGCGGCGATGGCGCTGTGGCGCCTGTCCGAGGCGGTATTCGGGCAGGCGACGGCAGGCGGTGACGCCTGGACCCGGCGCCTGGGCTCCTTGGGGATTGCCGCCTTCTACGCCGTGATCTGTGTCGGCGTGGCGCAGACGGCGCTGGTCGGCGGGTCGGGCGGGACCCGCGGCGGTGACGAGTCGTCGAAGGAGTACACCGCGACGGTACTGAACTGGCCTCTCGGGCGGGTACTCGTCGGCGTGTTCGGGGCCATCCTGGCCATCGTGGGCGTGGCGATCGTGGTGCGCAGCCTTATGCGGAAGTTCGAGAAGAATCTCCGTACGGACGAGATGAGCCCGACGACGCGGCGCGTCGTCGCGGGCCTGGGCATCATCGGTGGTGTGGCATGCGGCGCCGTCGCCGTGATGACGGGGCTGTTTGTCCTGCTCGCCGCCGTACGGTTCGACCCCAGCCAGGCAAAGGGCCTGGACGAGACGCTGCGCTCGTTCGCCGCCACGCCCGCCGGGCCCGTGCTGCTGATCGCCGCCGCGGTGGGCCTCCTGCTCTTCGGCCTCTACTCCTTCTGCGAAGCGCGCTGGCGAGAAGCCCCTGAACACGACGCCTCGGCCGAGCAGCCGACCAGCCGCCGGGCCGGCTGACCGCTCTGACCTGACACAGATCAGATTCGGCCACGCCAAGAGCCGAATGTACACGGGCGACGCCCCTGACAGCTGATTCTACCGGCGGTAGAATCAGGGGTATGAGCAGCAGCAAGCCAACGAGCATCAAGGCGACCGAGGCCACCCGCGACCGGCTGCGCCTCCTCGCACACGAGCGCGGCACGACCATCACCGAGCTCTTGGAGGAGCTCGCCCAGAGCCGGCTCACCCAGTCGGAGCAGGAACAGCGAGCCCTCCTGGCCGCGGCGGAACTCGGGCTGGAGTACACCGAGGACCTCCAGCAGGCCGGACAGTCCGCCTGGGACAAGATCCGCATCCATCAGGACGGCGCCGCCGCGTGAGCCTGACGGCCGTCTTCGACCACACCGCACTGGTCGCCCTCTATCGGGCCGACCCCTTCTTCACCGGCCTCTACATCGAATCTTCCCGGGGCACCGGCCGCGTCCTGATCCCGGCGCTGTCCGTCCTTGCTGCCGAACGCGCGACCCCCGGGGCCGGCGCTCACGCAGCCCGGCTGCGATTCGCCGAAGCCGTGCCCTTCACGACCGCCCACGCGCTGGACGCCAGCTCCTGGCCCGCCAGCGAATGGGCGGTCACCCACCCGGCGGCCATCGCCTGGCAGGCCGCCAAGACCGGTGAGCCAGTCACCGTCCTATCCCTGACCCCGGAGGCGTACGAAGGCACTGGCATCTACCCCCTCGACCCCACTTACTGAGCTTTGCGGGTTGTCGTCGGGGAGTGACGGTTCATGATCCTTGCGGTATGCCGGTGGTATGCGTTATCCGGAGGGTGGGGGCCTGACTGCTGAGCGTCGGGCGTTTCGTGAGGGGATCCGGTTTCAGGCCGGCGAGAGGATTGCGGCGGGCGAGAGGACCGCGGTGATCGCGAAGGATCTGCGGGTGAGTGTGCGGTCGGTGGAACGCTGGCGTCGTGCCTGGCGCGAGGGCGGTATGGAGGCCCTGCGCTCGACGGGTCCGGCGAACTCCCCGACCGTCACCGACGCCCAGTTCGCCGTACTCGAGGAGGAACTCGGCAAGGGGCCGTCGGCGCACGGCTTCGAGGATGAACGCTGGACCCTGGTCCGGGTCCAGACGGTGATCCGCCGCCGGCTGCGGCTGACGCTGTCGGTGGCGACGGTGTGGCGGCTGCTGAAACGGCACGGCTGGTCCTGGCAGGCACCCGCACGCAGAGCCCTCGAGCGTGACGAGCATGCGGTTGAGCTCTGGAAGAAGGAGGTGTGGCCGCGGGTAAAAGCCTCGCGGCAGCGTCCGGGGCATGGCTCGTCTTCGAGGACGAGGCCGGATTCTCCATGACGCCGCCCCGCGCCCGCACCTGGGGCCGGCGCGGACACACACCCGTCATCCACGTCCGCGGACGCTCCCGCCGCCGGACCTCGGTCGCCGCCCTGTGCTGCTACAAACCCGGCGAGAAGAGCCGCCTCATCCATCGCCCCCGCAGCCATCTCCTGCTCAAGGGCGCCCGCAAAAGCTTCTCCACCCAGGGGTGCTGATGTACGCAGACGGCTTCGGCATCCGGCCCGTGCTGCGGGAGATGGCCCGCGAACTGGCCGGGCACGGCTACTACGTGCTCGTCCCCAACTCCTTCTACCGGCACGGCCCGGCACCGCTGGTCGAGCTTCCCGAGTACATCGGAGAAGAGGTCCGGCCCGCGGTCGTCGCCCAGCTGATGCCCCTGATCAAGGCGCACACCGCCGAACGTGTCCTGAGCGACGCCGACGCCTACCTCAGATTCCTCACCACCCAGCCCGAGGGTGGCGCCGGACCGGTCGCGGTGACCGGCTACTGCATAGGCGGCCTCTACGCGATGCGCACCGCCGCGGCCTACCCCGACCAGGTGGCGGCCGTCGCCGCGTTCCACGGCCCCGTGGGTGTCGATGGGGCCAGCCTCTTCTCCAAGCTCACCGCCCAGGTCCACCTCGGCCACGCCGAAGGCGATGTGACACCTGAGGCCCTCGGCGAGCTCAACCAGGCCCTGGATGCGGCAGGTGTCGGCTACACCTCCGAGATACCCCGGCACCATCCACGGCTTCACCATGTCCGACACCGACGCTTTTAGCGCCTCCGGGCTGAAGCGCCACTGGGATCGCCTGCTCCCCCTCCTGGACCGCACCCTGGCGAACAGCTGATGCTCCAGCCCGGAAACCAAGGCTGAAACGGCCGAGACCAGCAGGAGGCATGGCGGGCCACACCGATGTCTCCATGGCCGTGGCCCGCCTCTATCGCGAACGAGACTTCCGTAAAAGCCAGGTCGCTTGAGAACCCCGAGCCTCCGCGGTCGCAAACGACCTGGCATCCAGGCTCGTCAGCGGCCCACCATCTGACAGCCGCAGTGCGACCGGACACTGAGTGTTTGAGCTGGAGGGGTGAGCGTCATGGTTGGCGAGATGCGGATCTCGTGTGCGCGTAGGTAAGGAGCGCGAGTGAGTGCTTCACCGCGGGGAGAGACGCCGACGCGTGACCGCGAGGGTTCCTGTGGCGAAGGCCAGTAGCAGGAGCGCGAGACCTGTGAAGATCACGGGATTCACCCAGCCCGGGGCCAGCTCGGTTCCCACACCGTCTGACGTGACGCACTGAGCACTGACCGGCAACGTCCATCGCGTCACCACATGATCGCCCGAAACGCCCCTCGACGCGCACATCTGATCCGGGTCCAGAATGTAGAACCCCGACATCACACCCCACGAGTACGCGCCGTACGCCGCCGCGCCGGCCAAGACCGCTACCAGAGCGCAGGTGGTGACGCTGGGCACGTGTCCGACCAGGACCGGCTGCTGCTTACAGACCCGTCGGACGAGCGCGACGGCGGCGCCCAGGCCCATGCAGGGCGCCAGGAACGGCCCGAAGACCAGGGCGAAAAACAGAAGATCATCCATGCCTGCCCAGACATCGCCCGGACAGGACCGGTTCCACCGTCCGCCTGAACCGAACTGCCTGAGCGCTCTGCGTGGCGACCGTCTCCAATTGGAATGCTCAAGCCACAGGCTGACTATCCGGGCCGGCAGCCAGCAGAGCGTCGAAGCTGGTGACAGCCACCGTGCTTCACGCGCCGTCGGAGACAGGTAGCGCGCCGACCTGGTGACAGTCACTGTGCTTCACGCGATCAAAGCCGCAGGTCAGTGGAGGCTGCTGGTGACACCTATCGTGCTTCGGCCCACGAGTGGTCCTCACCCCGCCCTTCGAGCCGATGCTCGCCCAGGCCGCCGAGTACGTCCCCGGCTCCGGCGTCCTGGCAAGCGGCTTCGCAGCCGAGCAGAAGTTCGACGGCCACCGCGCGCCCCTGTTCACCCCCGCCGGCCCCGGCGGCCGGCTGCTCTTGCAGACCCGGCGCGGCTCCCTGGTCCAGGACCGGTTCCCCGATCTGATCGCGGCCGCCGAGCAGCTGCCCGAGGGCCTGGTCCTTGATGGCGAGCTCGTCGTCTGGGACACCGCGGCCGGGCGGCTGTCC
This sequence comes from Streptomyces sp. NPDC058619, assembly GCF_042717785.1. Classification (NCBI taxonomy): domain Bacteria; kingdom Bacillati; phylum Actinomycetota; class Actinomycetes; order Kitasatosporales; family Streptomycetaceae; genus Streptomyces; species Streptomyces sp. NPDC058619. Next base: position 1,525 of record NZ_JBHXQN010000112.1, on the reverse strand, counting down.
TTCGAAGCGCTCCAGCGCCGGGCCGCCGCCCGCGGCCGCACCGCGACCGCGCTCGCCGGTGAGACCCCGGCGTTCTTCATTGCCTTCGACGCGCTGCAGATCGACGGCACCGACCTGTTGACCCTGCCCTACGCCGAGCGCCGCCGACGGCTCGAGGTCCTGTTCGCGGCCCGCGCGCTGACCACGCCGTGGACCCTCTGCCCCATGACCACGGACCCGGCGAAAGCCGCGGAGTGGCTGGAGGAGTGGACGGACGTTACCGGCGTCGAGGGCCTGGTCGTCAAGAAGATGAACCAGCGCTACCTTCCGGGATCCCGGGCCTGGACCAAAATCAGACGCAGGGACACCACCGAAGCGGTCATCAGCGCCATCACCGGCACCCTCGCCCGCCCCCAGCTCCTCGTCCTCGGCCGCCACGATGCGACCGGACGCCTCCGCCCCGTCGGCCGCACCGTCCCACTGCGCCCCCACGCCGTCCGTGAGCTGGCCGGGCACCTCGCCCCGGCCGGTCCCGGACATCCATGGACCGGTGCGGTGCTCTCCTCGGCCTGGGGCACCCGCGACGTCCTCGACACCACCCTGGTCCGGCCCGGCCTCGTCGCGGAGATCAGCGCCGACACCTCCATCGACCGGGGCGGCGTATACCGGCGCCCGATCCGGTACGTGCGCCTGCGCCTGGACGCGTCCGTCGATGACGTGCCCCGGTTCGGCGGGAGTCCGGCCGCGGCCGCGGAGTGACCGGCGGCCCAGCCCCAGGGGGCGTGCTTCGTGTGGTTGTGGCTGGGAATGCTGTCCGGATCGGAGCCTTGGTTGCGCGCGGGGGTGTCGTTGAGCAGTGGTGACTGATTCATTCTTTCCCCGTGGCGACGTCTGGCCCCTGCGGCCGGCAGAGGCCGTGCCGTTCTGCCACCTGTGCCCGGACGACGACCGGGCCCCGGCCGGGCAGGCGTTTACCGTCACCTACTGGCCCGCCTTCGGCCCGGCCCGCCTGGTGAGCTTGTGCGTGCACTGCCAGTTGGGCAGACCCAGCCGGAAATACGACGAACTCGGCCCGGCCGATCTCGCCTGGCGGATCCTGCAACGCGACACCACCCGCCTCCTCACCGCGCACGACCAGAAGCACTGGACCCCCTCGGCCGGCGAGCTGGAGTTTGCCGCCTCCCTCGCCCGGACGCCGTGGACCGAGGAGTCGATGCGCGCTGCCGTACGCGACGCCGACGACCTCGTCTACGCCGGCCGCCTCCTCCGCGCCCTCGACAACAACGCCATCGTCGTACTACGCCACGTCCCCGCCGACGACCTCGCACTGCACTCGCTGCGCCGCCTGGTCGACGTCCTGGCCACCGAGGCGGAACGACCGCGCCGGGACGCCGTGCCTGAGGCGCAGTCACACCGCGGCCGCGAGTGCTGCGGGAGGGGGTAGTCGGGGTACTGAAGTTCCCCCTGCGGCCTGGACAGCCTGATACTGGGATGGACGGTCCCGGAGGAAGCAGTTCCAGGTAGTGAGCAAGAAGAGCAACACGAG
>NZ_JBHXQN010000111.1:0-7699 GCF_042717785.1 Streptomyces sp. NPDC058619 | reverse complement strand
CGGCGGACAGCACGACTTCGACAGCACGAGGACCCCGAGACGACATACAAACAGCCTACCAACTTAGAGTCGCCATTTCCGGCGCAGGACACTAGTCGAAGGCATGGATGATCATGTCGAGGATGGCGCGTATCCCACTCCAATCCTGCTCGTCCATGATGTCCGGATTCTCCTGGGCCTTGGCCAGCTTGACCTTGTAGGCCGCTTGGATGTCGCGCTTGTCGATGATCTCGCCCTGGTACTGCTTGCTGCCTTTGCTGTAGCTGTTCCATTGCACAGGGCGGAGCGCACCGTCAGAGCCTATGAGAACGTCTTCACCGAGGTAAAGCTCAATCGAGCCGGCCAGTCCGTTGACATCGGCTGCGGAGATCCGTCCCTCTGGGCCTTGCTCCGTAGGGGGGCCCAGGGTGGGATAGCGGGCGGCCAGCTCAATGGGCGGATATCGGAGCACCTTGATGCTGCTGGGCAGAGAGCTGTCACGATTGAGCGGACGGAGCGCGTCCGCAGCTGCTGTGTCGTTATCGAACAACGCGATGACGGGGTTGGCGACGTGAGCCGCAGCGAAGGCTCGAACCGTCGTGACGAGGGAGCCGGCGCCGCCTTGTGCGTTATTGGCGTAGTTCATGAAGCGCACGAGGTCTGTCAGATGCGGGTAGAGCAGCGCGAGGGCTGGCTCCAGAATCGCCACGTCGCTGCTGCCCTCGGTCAGGACTATCACAGGGGCGTGCGCGGCTGAGGCTTGGTGTACGTGAGCCAATGCGTCGACGCACATGTTGCCCAGCTCACTGTTCTCCCCAACGAGGTCGGGATCGTCCGCGTCCAGGACGAACCTCACTTCGGCGTCCGGGTAGGCCACGAGGAAGGCCTGCAGAGCGAAGCCGGGTTCCGTGTGATCGAGGAGGCGAAGGAACCATGCGAATCCGCCCGGTGTCTGCGGAGGCAGACTGTCCGGACCAGCAGCTACGGCCGCGATCCAATCGTCCGCAGTGCTCGCGTCCAGCAGGGTGCGCTCAGCCTCCTGCCGCCGGCGTTCCTCCTCAAAGAACGAGGGGATGCCCCACGCCAGGCGGCTTCCATCCAGCAGTTCGTCCAGGAAGCTCATCGTTGCGGCCCTGGTGTAACCGAGCAGACTCAGTCGCTCCGAGACGACCCGGCCCGGCCCCTCGAGCGAGTACTCAACCCAGGTGTCGTCGCCAGCGCCTTCCCCGTAGACCTTGCCTGCTGACACACGCCTCGCGCAGAGCATCTCGTCAGTGAAGGCGGCCACGAGTTCGGGTCCCCACCCGTCTCGCAGCCGATGAATCTGATGCCCAGCCACCCAGAGTCCTTCGCCCATGCTCATGCGGCCCATGATCCGTGACAGTTACCTTCGGCGGCAGCAAAATTGGTCAGGTCTCGGCAAGACGACCAGCCCTACCTGCGGCCCCCACGATGCCACTGCGTCACCGTCTCCGGGTCGGGGCAGCCGCTACTGGGCGGTCAGCCAGGAAAGAGTTGGAGCACTTCAAGACCATCCGTCGCCACATCGCCCTCTTCAACACTCAGAGCGAGGCGGGGACGGGTCATCGTGGCTGTCGCGTAGACCTCATTGGCGAGCTCGAAGGGAAGACCCGACCGGGCAACGAGCTCGTCGAAAGAAATGCCTGTCTCCTCGCATAGGCGGACCGCTCTCTCCAGCAGAAGAGGGGCCTCACGAGGGCCAAGGTCGCACGGCTCCGGATCCCCGTTCTGCGAGAGCATCATCATCGCGCGCTTGTATGTTGCATCGCGAAAAGCGCCGAGAGCGTGAGCGCGATAGACGATGGCCTTCAATGATGTTCCCCAACGCCGCTTCAGCGCGTAGAGCGCTTCCCAATCGAGGCGCTGCGGTAGCTCCGCGAGGATCTCCGCACTCGGCATCAAGAACTCCGCCGCAAAGTCGTGCGCCTGATTCTCGACAATCCGGCTACCGGGCTCTGCGTCGAGGTGCATGACCAAGTGCCCAGCCTCGTGTGCGGCGTCGAACCGAGACCGCGCCCTGTCGTTCTTGGCAGGGTTACGGAAGACCATCGGCCTGCTTCCGTACCAGTGCGAAAAGGCGTCCACACGCTCCGACATGGCGGGAAGTTCCAGGACTACCGCACCATGAGCTTCCAGAAGCCGCGTCATGTGGGGAACGGGACCGGTCGGAACTCCCAGCGCGTCGCGAGCATCCCGGGCCACGGCCGCGATGTCGGCCCGGCTGGGCTCCGACGGCAATGCCAGGCGAGGCAGCGCAACAGGAGGCAGCTCCACGTAGTGCTCGATAGTCGTAACCAGCCTCCAGGTGATCTTGCCGAACGCAACAGCCTGGTCACGTTGCAGCTGGGTCGTTGCCCGAAGGCTCCGGAAGTGGGCAGCACTGGGCACCGTCGGCTGCGGGTGCCCGGCAGCGAAGAACGTGGCCGGCACCCCCAATGCCATGGCCAGTTGCGCAACCACCGAAGTCGACGGACGGCTCTGGCCCAGCTCGTACTGACTAACCGCCGCTGGCGTGAGCGCTACCTTCTTGGCGAGCTCGTTCTTGCGGAGTCCTCGAAGGTGACGGGCCGTCGTCAGAGCTTCTGGTTCGAAGGAGCGGGAGGCGAGCTCAGCGCCTCTCGATCCTCGCAGCGGTGTCGGCATGGTTTCTCAGTCTGTCTTCTCGCGCTTTTCACGCGGTTCTTCGGTGCGCCGCCGGAGCGGCAGCTCGTGCTCGTCCAGGTCACTGTAGGCAGGCGCCTTTGATGCCCCCTCGGCAGTACGGGTCTCGTCAGAGCTCGAATCCGGCAGCTTCCGCTCCAGGTCCGCACCGACCTCCTGTGGCAACCCTTCGAGCCCAGCCATGGCATCTGCTGCCGAACGGGGAGCCGGAAGGCCGACTTGGAGATCATTGTGGATCTCGACCGTGCCATCAAGCCAAGGAGACCCGCCTTCGCGGTTGTCTCGTGGGAGACCCACCTCGATGACGCAGTTGCCCGTCTCGGGATCGCCTGTGTGCATGACCCGCACGTGGCCCTGGCGCACAGCATCGGCGAAGCTCTCGGCCCAGTCCGGATCCTGGTCGAAGGCCAACTGTCCTTTTATCGAGCTGTTCGCCACAGCGCCCCTCAGACGTGCAGCGCTGCCGTCCCAGCTCAGTTGCTCCAACTTGTCCCGCACCTTGCCAGGTGCAGTCAGCGGAAACTTGTAGATCCTCACAACCCACGGCCCCGCGACGATCTCGATCGCCCCGCCGGCAACCTTTCGGACGGGAACGCCTGCCTGGTTGAGCCTCTGGAAGGAGAGGTTGGCGATGTTCCGCCAGACCAGTTGGGCAAAGGTGCCGCTGTCATCCCCATGCGAGGGGTCATGACGGTCGGCGTTGGTCGCGTACACATCGCGCGCGACGTCCCGGACGATCTCCAGCGCACGTGCCAGCCGGAGATCACCCACTGCCTGCTGCAGAGTGATTTCCACGCACCGACGATAGCAGGACCCGCCCATTTCTGCGTGAAAATAAAGCAGATGCATCTCGTGCGTGTGGTTTCTCAAGTCGGTGCGCGAACGGGGAGGCCCGTCAAGCAAACCGGACCGCTACCAGCAGGCGGCGGCTGTCACTCCCGGGCCGACATGGATGGCTTCCAACCGCGTGCCGACTTCCCGGAGCAGGTAGGCGAATCGCCACCTGCCCCGCACTCATGGACCCAGAGAGCCAGTGCACTGCGATCACGATGGGGCGCACTGCTGATTGGCGGCGAGCAGCGGGTCCTCCATCACGCCCTCGGGCACCAGCTGCCCCAACAGCTGGGAGCCCGACACAACGGCGTACGGCATGCCGTCGGTGTCGAGCACCAGCAGGGCCGGAAGGTTCCCGTCCACCAGCAACCGCATCGCGTCGACCGCGGGATCGTCGGTGGTCACGTGGGGTACGGCGCGGCGAGATCACGGGCTGGCATGGCGCTTCTCCTGATCGGGTGTGTCGCGCGGAACGGGGACGCGGATCTGCTCTCCGTGGTCGTCGGACGGGATGCCCGCGAGGTCGTCGACAGAGCCGGGCGATGGGGACGTCGGTGCTGCTGTGGGCGATGATCGAGAAGGCGATGCAGACGGCGATGAGGGTGTACGCCTCCTCACGCGATGCGAAGGCCGTCTTCGACTCGGGCGAGACCGCGGCGAGGACCGCACGGGCGGAGAACGCGGCCAGCAGGGGTTAGCGTGCGTCAGGTGGCAGGCGGCGTAGAGGAGGATCCTGGCCGCCAGAGGCAGCAGGAGCTGGAGCTTCGGTTCGGCCCCGAGAAGTCGCAGGCGCACCAGTCCCGCGACCGCGAGCGGCAGCACGACCCCGAGGGCGAGGCCCAGGGCGAGTTCGAGGGATCACGCCCCCACCGACGACTGTGCTGCCCAGAAGTGGGGCCGGCGGCGGCGATCAGGATCAGGGCGACGGGCAAGGCGAGGCCGTCGTTGACCCCGCTCTCGACATTGAGCAGCTGACGCAGCTTCGCCGGGACCTCCTTGCGTCCAGCGATCGCCGAGGCGAACAACGGACGTGCTGTCGCGGCGGCACGGGAAGGGGAGTACCACGGTTTCCTGCCTCAGCCTTCCGACGGCGTCCCGGACGCCGGGCTGACGGCACTTTGGGTACTGCGGGAGGCTGGCCCACAGGCGCGTGAGACGGCGGCTCTCGGCCGGGAGCTCGCGACGCAGCTGCAAGGCCTGTTAGACGACGCGGCCCCCGCCGCTGGGCTGCGGTGCATGCTGAAGGCCGGCCCGACGGCCCGGCTGAACGCCGACCAGGCAGTGGGCGAGCTACGTCTGTTGCTGGCCGACTCTGAGAAGCACGGTCTCCCCAAGCGGTTCGCACAGACCTCGGTCGACCTGCTCCGGGGGCAGGACACCGACCAGACCGCCCTCGCCGCCGAGACGGACTTCGCACGGGACCCCGCCGCGTACCACCGCCTGTTGGCGCAGTTGACGCGGCTCGAACCCTTAGAACCTTCGCGGACCGACTCGCCCCGTGGGACGTGGAGAGGGCACCGACCCCGATGACGGCCCGGCCCGAGCAGGCAGTCGGCCCGTGCCGTCGCCGAGAGGTTCGGACCTGCGGGGACTGTTACGACTTTGATGTCGGCACATTGCCGGGCTTCCAGTACATCGAACCGTAGGAGGCACGCTTGAACAGGGCACGTTCGCATCGGTGCTGGCAGGTACTGCCGCCCTCCTCATCGGTTGGGTCCTCACCGCCACAGCCTCCGACAGGCCGGCTGCTCCTCCACGGCCGCCCTGGGTAAAGGCTGACGGCACCGTGGACCGGACAAAACTCCCCGGCCGGATGCCCGTCATGGGCCCGGACGGCAAGCCGGCCAAAGACGCCAGCGGCAGGCAGATCATCGTGGACATACGACCGCCGGGGAGGCCGACAGGGCAGCAGAACAAGAACGACCCTCCGGGTAGCAACAGGAGGGTCGAGAAGGGTGAGAAGGGCGCGGTCAACGAGATCCTCGCGGTGGAACCCTCCTCTCCCCCCCCCCCCCCGCCGGCAACCCCGCCAGGAGGGCCCCGAGCGAGCGATCGCTCGGGGCCCTCGCCCCGTAGGGGTCAGATCCACCTTGCCGAAGACAGCCGTTGGCGGCCTGTCATCACGCCCGGCCAGGCCGCAGACGCACCCGCGTTCGCCCACGAGATCGCCTTTGAGGACCAGGCCGTTGCGTTTCCGGCCGACGGCGGCCAGACCGGATCCAGAGCCAGAGAGCCGAGCCGGGTCTGCAACAGCAGTCAGCCCCCGGGCCAGCAGGGTGAACACCGGGCGTTGTCGACTACCCACAACGCCCTGCGCCGGCCTGCGCGACAGACCGCCGGCGGGCTACAGCCTCGGACGAGAGCTCGCACCGAGCTGACCGTGGCAGCCGGAGGGTCCAGGAACAAGCGGCTCGCCGTGACGTCCCCCTGCCGGACCATGTCCCCGAACTCCCGCTCCAGGAATCTAACTACTCGTCAGTAGAGTCAGCAAAGGGTCAGCATTCGTCCGACCAGACCTGACCACACCCGGCTCCACATGGGACGCGACGCCAAGATCAAGAACCCTGCCCGGAGACCGCAACGGCGTCCGCCAGACCACGGGAACCGGAAGGAAATGACACCCCCCGTCCGACCCACCCCTGGCAGCATCAGCACAGTTCAGCGCACTCTTCCCCTAGGCTTCAAGCGAGTTGGGGGAAGTTCCGGAGCCGGAAGCGGAGCGCCATCGTAGCCCTTCACCTCGCCGAATCGGGTCCCCTTCATCCAGCCCTCGCGGGCCTGTGCGATATCCTCTTGGGACCGTCCGATCCAGTTCCAGAACATGACGATCTCCTCCTCGAACGGCTCGCCGCCGAGGAGCATCAGGCTCGCGTCCGACGTCGCCCGCAGGGGGAGTTCCGTGCGGCCGCAGCCCAGGTAGAGCATCGAGCCCGGGAGGACCGGGACGCCGTCCACGTGGGCATCGCCCGACATCGACAGGACCGCGTACTCGAAGTCCGGGTCGAGCGGGAGCCTCGTCTCGGTGCCCGCCGCCAGGGTCAGGTCGGCGCCGACGATCGGGCTGTACGCCGTACCGGGCGAGGTGGCCGTGTCCAGGGTGCCGAGGATGACCGTCGCCGTCAGGCCGGGGGCCGTGACCCGCGGGAGGTCGGCGTGGTGCTGGAAGTGCGGTTCCACGTTGCGGTGGGCGTCCGGCAGGGCCACCCAGAGCTGCGCGCCGTGCAGGAGCCGGGCGTGCGGGCGCGGGCTCTCCTCGGAGTGGCTGATGCCCCGGCCGGAGGTCATGAGGCCCAGTTCGCGGGGCCGGATCGTCTCCAGGCTGCCGACGCTGTCGCGGTGCAGCACCTCGCCCTCGTGCAGCCAGCTCACGGTCTGCAGGCCGGAGTGCGGGTGCGGCGCCACCTGCATGCCGGGCTCGTCGGCGATGTCGTCGGGGCCGTAGTGGTCCACGAAGCACCAGGCGCCCACCATGCGGCGGCCGAGGTTCGGCAGCAGGCGTCGGACCTCCGTGGACTCCCCGAGCTTGACCGTGCGCGGGCTGAGGAGCTCGCGCACCGGTTCGGCCACGACGAAACCGCGGCCGCCGCAGGCGGAGAGGGCGGGCTGGCGATCGAGATTGCTCATGCGGACAACCTAGCCGCGCGCGGCGGCCGCGCCGAGCGGAATGTTCTGCGGCACAGGGGTGTTGGAGGCAGCGGACAGACCACCCGACCGGCGGAAGGGACACGATGAACGGGCCGACGACGTACCTCGGGCACGGGACCGCGGCCGAGCGCTGGGAGCGCGCCCGGCTCTTCTTCGACGCGAAGGAGTACGCGACCGCCGCCCGCGTCCTGGAGACCCTGGCGCAGGAGGTCCCCGAGCAGCTGGCGCCCCGGCTGCTCCTGGCCCGTGCCTACTACCACTCCGCCCAGCTCTCGCGCGCCGAGACCGAGCTCCGCGCCGTCCTGGAGCGCTGGCCCGTGGAGGACTACGCACAGCTCATGCTCGGTCGCACGCTGGAGCGGCTCGGCCGGGCCGCCGAGGCCCGTCCGCACCTGCGGATGGCCGCGGCGATGGCGGGCGAGTCGCCCGAGTAGGGGCGCCCCGGACGGGGCTCCGGCCCCGTGGGACGCTGTTGGTTTATTCGGGCCCGTGCGTGACGTCGGCTCCCAAGACCTGGTTGTGGTCTTGGGAGCCGGCGTTGTCGTATGGGGTGGGTGTC
>NZ_JBHXQN010000110.1:0-8429 GCF_042717785.1 Streptomyces sp. NPDC058619 | reverse complement strand
GCACGCGGATAAGTAGGCCGGCGCAGTATCAGGGCCGGCAGATGGTGTAGCAGTTCCTTCGGGGCCCGGGTGCCATCAGGCGCCCGGGCCCCTCCGCATGTTGCACAGAGAGGTGAAATGACAGCAGACGACTCCTTCGGCCGTCTCGATGACGATGACTTCCCCGCCTACACGATGGGCCGGGCCGCCGACATGCTCGGCACCACCCAGAGCTTCCTGCGCGCGATCGGCGAAGCCCGCCTGATCACCCCGCTCCGCTCCGCCGGCGGCCACCGCCGCTACTCCCGCTACCAGCTCCGCATCGCCGCCCGCGCCCGGGAACTCGTCGACCAGGGCATGCCCGTCGAGGCGGCCTGCCGGATCGTCATCCTCGAAGACCAGCTCCAGGAAGCGCAGCGCATCAACGCCGAGCACCAACAGGCCGCCGCCGCGGCGCCGGCCCGGTCCCAGGCCGCCGCCTGAGCCGGCATCGGCTCGCTCCCGCTACGCGACGGTCTCCACCGGCCGATGCGGCTGATCCTGCATCGGCTCCTTCCATCCACCCCTGGCGAGGCAGGAAGCCCGAGCGTGATCAAGGAACAGCCTGTGGAACGGGAAGTACTGGCCCTGCCGGACGAAGGCGACGGGGTGCGCGTGATCACCTGCGCCGGAGAGTTCGACCTGGCGACGCAACAGCCCCTGCGGCAGGCCTGCGACCCGGCCCTCAACGACCGGGCCATCCGGCGGATCGTGCTCGACGTCAGCCGCATCACCTTCGCCGACTCCTCCATGCTCAACACCATGCTGCGCCTCCTGCGCACCGGCCGCCTGGTCCTGGCCGGCCCCCTACCCCGCTCCCTGACCCGCGTTCTGGACCCCTTCCACGTCCGCGATCTCTTCCCCACCGCCGGCAGCGTGAAAGAGGCCCGCACCCTGTAGACGCAGGACCCGCCGGCGGCCGCTCCGCCGGTGTCACAGCCCGCGAGCCAGGCCCCCCGTAGCCGCGCGAGAGCCCCAGCCCGACCAAGGAAAGACTTGTGGACCAAGAAGTACTGGTGCTCCCGGACGAGGGCGACGGCGTCCGCGTGATCACGTGCTCCGGAGAATTCGACCAGGCCACCCTCGAGCCCCTACAGCAGGCCTGCGCGCCGGCCCTCGCCGACCCGGCAGTCCGGCGGATCGTCCTCGACGTCAGCCGGGTCACCTTCGCCGACTCCTCCATGCTCAACACCATGCTGAAGCTGCTGCGCACCGGCAGCCTCGTCCTGGCCGGCCCCCTGCCCAGCACCCTGGCCCGGGTCCTGGAGCTCACCCAGGCCGACCGGCTGTTCCCGACGGCCGACAGCGTGAAAGAGGCCCGCACCCTGTAGACGCGGGATCCGCCGGCGGCCGCTCCGCCGGTGTCAGGCCGTGTGTGGTGCCCGGACGGCGGCGGGCGATATCGCGGGGGTACAGGTGGGGGTAGCCGCACTCCGACGACGGCTTGCCTCTGCCTGTTCAGCCCCCTGATAGCGGCCGGTGCAAAGTCCGACGTACCGGCGTCACCGGGTGCCTGGGCGAGCGCGTCGTAGGTGCGGAGCCACGCGACCTGGAGCTCGGGCGGGGCGCCCCGGATGAAGCCGGCGCGGAACTTGAGGGCGTCGTCCCGGGTTAGCAGCCGGCATGTGGGGGAGTTGCCCGGTATGACGCGAAACTCTTCTCCCCTGGGGAGCGAGAATCGCCGGGAGGGTCAACGGTCGACTCGCGGCATACCCGCCGCATCCCTGCTCGGGTTCACCGCGATCGCTCTTCTCCTCGCATCCCTTTCCATGATCACGTACGGATTCGCCGTGCTGCTCGGGGCGCAAGGGGTCTGACTCCCCCCTGCCGCAAAGCCGAGCCGATCCGAGCCGATCCGAGCGGGGCCCGCGGCTGCGCCCGCCGTCCGCGCCGCTCCTCGGCCCGGCGCCAAGCGCCGGGCGCCGCAATTCGGCGAGCCGGGTCTCCTGGTCGGGCGCCGGGACGGCCTCGACTACGGCCGGCCGGGGGAGTGGTGCAGGTCCCGCTGTACTCGGCCGTCACCGTCGCGCTCCTGCCGCAGACCCGCCCCGCGGTGGACTGGCGGCAGGTGCGGCGGACCGCGCCCAACCGCCGCCACCTGGAGCCGGCCGCCTCGGGCAGGGACACGTGCCCCTGGAGGTGTGCCCCGCGTATCGGTGGCGCCTCAGCCTTCGGGAGCGGGCGCTGCGTTGCCGGTCAGGCGGCGGCGGGGTTGTGCCTGTTCTCGTGTGTGGGGAGGCCGGCGGTTGCGGTGATGCCGTGCTTCAGCGCTTCGAGTCCTTGCGTGAGTGCGCGGCGGTTGTCGGGGGTCATCGTGTCGAGGGCCCGGGCGAGCCGGTGTTCACGGGCTTCCCGTGCCTGGGCAAGGTGTCTTTCCCCGGCGGGGGTGAGGCGCAGGGTGACCTCTCGGCCGTCTCCGGGGCAGGGGTGGCGGCGCAGGAATCCGGCGGCCTCCAGCCGGTCGCAGAGCCGGGTCATGGAGGGGCCGGTCGTACCGAGGAGCTGGGCGAGGGCTCGCATGCGCAGGCCGGGCCGGCGGTCGACGAGGCACATCAGCCGCAGCTGGGTCGCGGAAACCGGTGAGATGGCGGTATGGCGGGCGTTCTCGTACAGGACGTCGAGGAGTTCGGCGACGTCGCCGATCGAGTGCGCGCTCTCAAGGTGGGGGATGGCGGGCCCGGGGGCCGGTATGGGCATGTGCGTTCCCTCTGCACGAGCGGGTTGTCCGCCGGTGCCGGTCAGGTGGTGTCGGGTCCGCCGGAGCGGACTGTCATGAGTCCTTCGAGCCGCCGCCCCGCTCGACGGCGGGCGATGCCCGGATGCGCTGGTCGTTGTGGCCTGTGAAGTGTTCCAGGGTGCCGGTGACCTTCAGCATCCGTTCCAGCTCCAGGGACCGGTTGTCGAGGTGGAGCCGTACCCCCGCGGCGTCGGTACGCCGGCGGACCATCAGCAGGGTCGACAGGCCGCTGGAGTCGACCGCGGCTACATCCGTGCAGTCCACGCGCACATCGCGCGGCCCGCCGGGCTCGGCCAGCACGGCGGTGACCACGTCCAGGACGGTGTCGGCGTCCCGGTAGTCGAAGTCGCCGTGCAGTTCGATGCGCACGGCGTCTCCCGTGTCGAGGCGGGTGAGGCGCAGCGCCCCGGGCTCGGGGATCATTCGCCGGCTCCGCCCACGGTAAGGGGTGTACCGGTCAGGCGCACGGTCGCGTGGCGCAGGATGTCGGTGGCGCGCGGGAAGTCCTTCAGCTCGCGCCCCAGGACGTCCAGGGCCGGCGGCAGGCTCTGCGCGGGCACACCGCGCGCTTCCAGGATGCCCGCGGTCCACAGCAGGAAGCGGGAGAACAGCGCTTCGTCGCCCGTGTACAGAGCGGTGCCGAGGAACTCCACGATGTGGGACAGGTCCTCGGCGGTGCGTTCCCGCTGGGCCTCGTCGTAGCCGCGCATCGCCGGGTACTCGTCCTCCAGCCCGGTGAAGACGGTACGGACGAGCTGGGGTCGGGTGCGGGCGACCATGGTGTATTCCTGGTCGGCCAGGTGCGGGAGGTCGTCGATCGGCTGGTGGTCGGGCTGCGGGCGCGGCAGCGGATGGCGTTCCAGCCGGTCCGCGGCCGCACGCGCGTCCGGTGCCCACGCGTCTGCGCCCAGCAGGCGCGCGTACTCACCCATGGGCCCGAAGGCGGCACCGCCGACGAGAACCGGGGTCCCGGCGGCCTGGCACGCGGTGATCGTCGCGTGCGCCGTCGGCAGCCGGGTCGGGATCGAACTCGACAGGGCGACGACGTCCGGCCCGGTGCGGTGGATGTGCGCGACGAGGTGCGGGGTCGGGACGTGGGCGCCGAGGTAGTCGACGTGCCAGCCGCGCAGCTTCAGGACCTCGGCGACCAAGCGGGCCGGCAGGCCGTGCCACTCCCCGTCCACGCACGCCACCACGACGCGTCCCCGCGAAGGTTCGGTGGCGGCCGCCGGGTGTTCGGCGACGACGGCGACGCCGCGTTCGTTGATCGTGGTCGCGGCATGCTCCTGCGCGACGCTGATCCGGTTGCCCGCCCACTGCTCGCCGACCCGGCCCTGCACCCGCGCGATCACGTCCAGGAGCACGCTTTCCGGGTCCGTACCGTCGTCCAGGGCCCCGCGGACCACGGCGGCCGCGGCCCGCTCGTCGCCGGCCAGGACCGCCGCCCACAACCTGTCCACCAGGAATAGGAGCGGTCCGCCGGTGACCTGATCCGTACTCACGCCGTGAACCTGCCCCTCGTGTGCCCGTCCACCGCGCTCAGGTGGTTGGTCCGCGGCGCGGAGATGACCACCACGGCCATGTCGTCGTGAGCGCCGGCGCCGACCCACTCGGAGGCGAGCATCTGCACGCGTTCCACCACCGCTTCCGCCGGCATCCCGGCGCACTCGGCGAGCGCCCGCTGGAGCCGGGTCTCGCCGAACATGGCGCCGCCCAGCGGTCCGCCACGGGCCTCCGTGATCCCGTCCGTGTACAGGACGCACGTCTCGCCCGGCGCGAGCGTCACCTCCGTCGTCTCGGCGCTCACGGTCGGCAGGGCCCCGACGAGCGTGCCGTGCGTCGCCGACTCCTCGACGGTTCCATCGGCGCGCACGATCAGCGGCGCGGGGTGACCGGCGCTGGTCAGCCGCAGTTTCACCACGCTGCCCTCGCGTACCGCGGACGCCAGGACCATGGTCGCGAAACGGGCCTTGTGCGCGCTGAGGAGCGCGGTGTTGAGCAGGTTGAGCATGCGCTGGTGGTCGTCCGCCATCGGCAGCAGCGCGTGGAGGGTGTTGCGGATCTTGCCCGTCATCACCGCGGCTTCCAGGCCCTTGCCGCACACGTCACCCAGCACGACGAGGGAGGCGTCGCCTTCCACCGCGGCCGGGTGGACGTCGTAGAAGTCCCCGCCGATCCGCTCGTGGTCCTGGGAGGGCCGGTAACCGCCCGCGTACTCGACACCCGACACCTGGTGCAGCGTCGGGGGCAGCAGGTCGTGCATCAGGGTTTCGCTTATCGACGCCTGCTCCGCGTACAGCCGGGCGGCCGACATCGCGGCCCCGGCCCGGGCGGCGAACAGGCGGGCGAAGACCTCCTCCTCCTCGGTGAATCCGTCGCCGCCGGCGCGGCGGAGCAGGATCAGGGCGCCCGCGGGGACGCCGTGCCCGGGCAACGGGGTGATCACTATCGACCCCACCGCCCCGAACCCTTCGGGGACCAGCCACGCAGGAGCAGTTGCAGGATCGATCCAGCGCGACGGCACCGGCGGGAACCCCTGAAGCGCCTCGGCCAGCCCCGGCACCGCCTCCGCACGCGCCACCACCCGCGACGACACCGGCTTCCCGCCGCGCAGGCAGGACACGATCGGCAGCTCCCGCCCCCGCGAGGGAGCGACGACCAGGGCGGCGTCGGCCAGGTTCTCGGCAGCCATCTGCGCAGTGACGTCCATGCACCGCTCCAGGTTCAGCGACGACAACAGGAGGTTCGAGGCCTGGGCCAGGAACGCCGTCCGCTCACGCTCGATCCGCAAGGCCTCGCGGGCCAGGCGGTGGTCGGTGTCGTCGACGAGCCACCACACCACCGTCCCGTTCTCACGGACAGTCGGATGCGCCTCGTAGGAACGGTCCCCGACCGGACCCTCGGCCAGAACGCCCGCCTCACCCACAGGCCCGGAAGATGCCGGCGCAAGACAGCGGGTGTGGGCGTCGGCCAGCCATGCCGGCACGGAGTCCGCGACCGGTCCTCCGGTGCGGGCGTCGGGGAACAGCAGACCGGCAACCTCGTTGACCAACACCAGATTTCCCTGGTCGTCGGCCACCAGCACGGGGTAGGGGGCCTCACTCCACGGCGCGCGCACCGCCGTGGCGGCTTCCTGGGTGGGATTCAGCAAATCGTTGAGGGCCCGCTGTGCGAACCCCTCACCTCATAGCCTCTCGGGGAAATATTGGTTGCCTTCCGGCAACCATCCTCCATCCGTCACCCTCCTGGCAACCGGCCACCCCTCCCGGCAACGTCCCACACGACAGGCACACCCCGCGCACACACCGTGTCCACGGACAGACCGGAGTGACAGGGGTGACAGCCGTCACCTCCACCGCCAGGGCCACGAACCCGGGAGACGCTCACAACCCCTCCACCCGGCGGCGAAGGCCGCCCGCACACCCGGACCGCCGCCTCCGGCCCGCTACCCCCCGCGCCTGGGCCTGCGGAAACGTGTACGAGGATGACGGGCATGATCGGAGACAGAGACGAGACAGACGACACGGTGGTCAGCGAGACCACACCCGACGGCATAACCGTCGTCCGCGTACACGGTGACCTGGACGACGGCACTACCCCCGCCCTCACCCGAGCCCTCACCGCGGCCGCCGCGGACAGCGGCTGTTCACGCACCGTGGTCGATCTCTCCCCGGTGGGCTTCGCGGACTCCTCCGCCCTTCACGCCCTCCTCGCGGCCCACCGGGCTCACACCGCCACCGGTACCACCCTCGTCCTCGCCGGACCCGTGCAGACCGGCGTCAGCCGCCTGTTCGAGGTCACCGGTACCGGGCCTGTCTTCCGGTGGGCCGACAGCGTGCGGCAGGGGATGACATGCTGACCACTGCACCTCAACCGCTCCGAGGCGCGACTCCGACCATCCAGGGCAGGCGATAACAGTATGAATCTGCCCGCGGCGGCCGACAGGACCCCCGGCCCCGAGCACCGTCACGACGACGCCCGGCCGGCTGCCACGACCCCGGCGACCGCCCGCCGCCATGTCACCAGGCTGCTCCGGGCCGCGGGCAGCGACGTCGAGAGCGTCGCCGCCGTCGACGCTCTCCTGGTGACCTCGGAGCTCGTCACCAACGCGATCCGCCACGGTGGCGGCATCACCGGCTTCCACGCCGCCCTCGTCGGCGACAGCCTCCGTCTGGCCGTCAGCGACGCGAGCCCCCACCACCCCGCACCCCGCCCCACCGCCTACGGCCTTCCCGGCGGCTACGGCTGGCCCCTCGTCCAACGCCTGACCGACCACGTCGACGTCACCCCCCTCCCCGACGGCGGCAAGACCATCACCACCGTCCAGCGCCTGACGTAGCCCCGGGCGCGCCTCTCCCCGGCCCCTGCGGGTTCGGGCACAGCAGAAGACAGCGGGGCATAGATGAGCGACGCAGAAGCAGCCAAGGCGATCGCCGCCCGGATCGCCTCGTACCTGGCTGCGGTCCACCCGGACGAGCCGAACCCCGACGACCTCGCCTGGGTCGTAATCCACACCCTGAAACAAGCCGGGATCTACGGCCACAGCAGCCACAGCGGCCGAAGCGACGCGTACGAGCGGGGGGAGCAGCAAGTCCTCGTCCTCCCGGACCAGAACGACGGGATCCGCGTCATCGTCTGCGCCGGCGAGTTCGACCAGCAGACCCTGGGCGCCATTCACGAGGCCGGCGCCGCGGCCATCCCCGACCCGGCGATCCGGCGGATCGTGCTGGACGTCAGCCGGATCACCTTCGCCGACTCCTCCATGCTCAACGAGATGTTCCGCCTGCGCCGCGGCAGCGACCTGGTCCTCGTCGGACCCCTGCCCGCATCCCTGGAAAGGGTCCTGGAACTCACCCAGGCCCACACCCTGTTCCAGGTCGTCCAGAGCATCGAGGAAGCCCGCACGACCGATGCCCGCTGACCCGCCCGGCTCAGCGCCGGCTACGGCGGTGACTCGGCCCAGGTTTCCGGGCCGCCGCCGCGCCACTCCACGACCTCGGCGTTGGTGAGGTCGACGTCCTCGGCGTTCTCCAGTCCTGCAGCCCGGAGGAAGACGGCGATGTCGGAGGGCTGGTGGGCGACGCCGATGGACTGCCCCTCCCAGCGCACGCGGCGCCACCCGTGCTCGTCGGGCGGGATAGACGATCAAGCGGGGTTCGGACATGCCCCCACCCTCAACCGCCCACCGGCTGCCGGCACCCCCGTCCGGGCTGGACGAGTGAGGCGGAGGCCACGGAATCCCTCCGTACGCGGGGCTGCCCGTGCGTCCGGCATGCCTGCGGCGGGATCGTTCCCGCGTCCTGGTGCGAGGAGCACGGGAGGGACGCGCGGGAGCGGCGTCGGCCCGCAGGCCGGACCCGGTCCCGGCGTCGGGGTGTGCCGGCTCCAGTGCGGTTAGGGGGCGAGGCGGAAGAGGGTGAGGGATCCGGTGCGGTCCAGGAGTTCGA
Source organism: Streptomyces sp. NPDC058619 (assembly GCF_042717785.1). Classification (NCBI taxonomy): domain Bacteria; kingdom Bacillati; phylum Actinomycetota; class Actinomycetes; order Kitasatosporales; family Streptomycetaceae; genus Streptomyces; species Streptomyces sp. NPDC058619. The sequence goes on along the minus strand of NZ_JBHXQN010000110.1, from coordinate 227 downwards.
GGAGTTGGGGGTTCGGTGCTCGCAGGCGGATGGTGCGGCCGTGGGTGGTGGCGGTGAGTTGGGCGCGCAGGAGGACGTTGAGGGACGTTGAGGCCGCCCCCAACCCGCATCGACGACACCGGGGCCACCGGGAGGCGCTGCTCTGCCCGGACGCGTCGGCGCTGGTGGGCGCCGGTGTTCCCCGGGGTTCGATTACCTCCCTGCCTACCGCATGAAAATCTGTGGCG
>NZ_JBHXQN010000109.1:0-8611 GCF_042717785.1 Streptomyces sp. NPDC058619 | reverse complement strand
GAGCTACAGACCCTCCTCGCGACATGGACCGGCGTCTGCCCCACCTGCCACCGCGACATACCCACACCAGCCCCAACCTGACCAAGCCCTACTAGACACCTACGGACTCACTGCCTCAGTCGGCGAGAGCCGTATCTTCCCAACCCTGCCGACGGCTGTCGCGGCCTATCGAGCGTGGCTGCGGACGCAGCAGGACCCGGACGCGCCATAGAGGTCGACCTCTGCCTGTTCCCGATGACGCACCCCCTGGAGTGCGTGGCGATTCTGGAGCCCGTCAAGGGGTCGGATCCTGACCCGGGATTTCGTGCCCGGCTGACGTCATAGCGGACCAGGCCAAGTGCAGCGGCAGCTCACGATTCCTTCTGTGGGGACCGTGCAACGGGTCCAGTGGCTTCGGCAGGCGTCGCCGGAACTCCTCCCGGTACAGAGCGAGGGCCTCGGCGTGGGCGCCGGAGCGGTCTTTCGGCACGGAGGCTTGGCGCTGCGGGCCTGCGGCCGTGGCTCACGCCATGGCAAACCGGGTGATGGCTTGGACCACCGGTGTCCGAGGCGGCAGCGACCACGCCGCGCCTGCCTCGAGGGGCGCAGGTAGCCCGGCTGTCCTTCCGCGTCGACGGCGACCGTGGCGCAATGGTGTCGGTGGTAGACCGATCAGGCCGGTCTCGCGGTTCCACCGCCGTCCTCTTCCGTTTCCGTCTCGCCCCCACGATCGGGGAGTCTCGGATGGTGGCCACCGGCGGCGACCGTGGCCACCATCTCGGCCAGCAGCGTGCAGGCCCGCGCGATCTCCTTCTGGGTCTGGTTGCGCTGGCTGACGGCTGCCGCGACCAGCAGAGCGGTCAGCGAGGAAGAAGCATTGAACGCTTGCAGGGTGATCATGTTGGTGAGCAGGTCATGACCGGCGAACGGGCCTGATCCACGGGCAGCGGCGACGATGGCAAAGGTCGACACGGACAGGGCGCAGAGTGCGGCTCCGGCCAGCTGGAAGCGGAAGGCCGCCCAGATCAGCAGCGGGAAGCCGAGGAACATGAGCGGCGTGTCCCTGGTCTCGAGGAAACCGACGCAGACAGTGGCTGTCAGAAGCAGCAGCCCCTCCGCCCAACGGGACGGCCGAGCGTCTTTCGGCCAGCGTGCGAAGCGGAGAACAAGCAGGACGGGCGTCACCACCAATACGCCCATCGCGTCGCCGGTCCACCAGACCGACCACGTCGCCCAGAATGCGTCGGCGCTCAGCACGCCGGCGAGGGCCAGGGTCCCGCTGCCTATCGTGGCGCTGATCAGCATCCCGGTGAACGCACCGAGGAAGATCAGCCCAAGCGCATCCTGCAAACGGTCCAATTCCATACGGAACCCCGTACGGCGGAGCAGCGCGTACGAGCAGATGGGCGCGAGGGTATTTCCCGACACGATCGCGAGCACGGCCGGGATCGTTGGCCCGAGCGGGACGTTGACCAGGAACGCGCCCAGCGCAATCCCGGGCCAGACCCGCGGACCGCGGAGCAGCAGGCTCGCGAGCGCGATACCGGTCGGCGGCCACAGTGGGGTGACCTGGCCGCGCACCACCTGCTGGAGCAGTCCCAGCTTGGCCGAGCCGTAATACAGCGCGGCAACGGCGCAGATCTCCAGGGCAGCCAAGCCGGCGTGCCGGAGCCGTTCAGGCCGCGCAACGGTCATCAGGCGGCACCTCCGCGTTGATATCGCCCCGAAGTCCATCATCCGTCGGATCCCTCGGATCCTCCACGGCACCGTTGAGCTGGATTCGGCTCTGGACCGCAGAGCGAGGCCGCGTCGCACAGCCGTTTCGCCGCGCCGCGTGCTCGGATCAGCGTCGACCGAGGCCGACGCCCCGAGGTGGAGAGGCCGACCGGCCGGGCAGCGGCGCCGAGCGGGAGACACGGGGGGTCAGAGGTGCGGGGTGCGCAGGGCGAGGATGGCCAGGTCGTCGTGACCGTCGCTGGGGTGGTGATCGGCCAGAGCCTGAACGAACTCCTGCAGGGGCAGGGCGGCATACATGGTGGCGAGATCGGTGAGCTGGTTGAGACTCTCATCGATGGGGTGGTCGGGATGCTCGATCAGCCCGTCCGTGAAGAAGACCACGGTGGCGCCTGCGGGCAGGAAGCGGGAGTGGTCGGGGCGGGGCTGCTCGAGGTCGACACCGAGCGGTACCCCAGGCTCGGCGAACAGGTATTCCGCCGGGCGCTCAGGGGCGATCAGCAGTGGTGGGACGTGGCCCGCGGTGCTCCAGCGGAGTCGCCAACCCGATCCCTCGGGTTCGATGCGCGCCAGGGTCGTGGTGGTGACGGGATTGCTCGTGATGGCGTGCAGGGTGCGGTCGAGCTGGGCAAGGATGGCGCCGGGCGGACTGCTCTGGTCGAACAGCAAAGCCCGCAGCATGTTACGGGTGGAGGCCATGGAGGCCGCGGCCTCCAGATCGTGACCGACCACGTCACCGATGACGACCGCCACAACGTTGTCGGTCAGCGGGATGGCGTCGTACCAGTCCCCGCCGAGTTGACTGGGCTCGGCAGCGGGCCGGTAGATGGCGGCGGCGGCGAAAGGCCGCAGGTCCGGCAGCGTTGGCAACAGAAGCCGTTGGAACTGCTCGGCTCCGAGGCGAACCCGTTCAAACAGGCGGACGTTCTCGATCGCGATTCCGGCGGCGCTGGCCAGGGCTACGACGACGTTCTCGTCGTAGACGTCGAAGGGATGTCCATCGCGCCGCTCGGACAGGTAGAGGTCACCGTAGATCTCACCGCGGACGCTGATGGCGACGCCGAGCAAAGTGTGCAAGTGCGGGTGGCCGGGTGGGAACCCGGCGGACGACGGATGGGCGGAGATGCTGTCGACCCGCAGGGGTTCGGGGTGGTGGATCAGGTGCCCGAGGACACCCAGACCGCGAGGCAAACCGGTCTCGGCCAGATCGGCGCGTTCCTGTTCGGACAGACCGGCGGTGATGAACTGCTCCAAGTGCTCGCCCGATTGGCTGAGTACGCCCAGTGCCCCGTAGCGGGCGCCGACCAAGTCCATGGCGGTGGTCACGATCCGGTGCAGCACGTCACGTAGCTCCACCTCCCGACTGATGGCCACCACCGCATCCAGCAGGCCCTGCAGTCGGTCCATGGCGGCCAGCAGAGCGCGCAGTTGCTCGTCGATCCTGGTCAACTCGGTACGCAGACGCACGTGCAGGTCGGGAAGGTGTGGCTGCCCTGGGTGATTCCCTCCCTCGTTACCTGCCATCACGAGCGCCCGGCAAGCGGATGTTCGGTCTCGGTCACCGTCAGTAGGCAGCAGTCGGTGCCGGTCGCGGTGAACGCTTGGAGCAGCTTGGTGCCCTTGCTGCGGAGAGATCTAATAAAGCCAGGAGGCTTGGCGGCATCGGTATCGTCAGGGTCGCTCCACTTCGGCACCGACATCGTCGGGTCCGCCCGCAGGGCAGGACGGATCCGCTCATACAACCCCTCACCTGAGCGGTGCATTCCGGTCTCCTGACACGACCCTGATCAATCGAAGCCACAGCGTGGCACGGCCTCACAGGCAAAACAGTCATTACTCCAAAGGCGGCATGCCTCGACGACCCGAGTGGCTCCCCACGCGGCGCCGCTCCGCTTGATGTGTCTTTCGATGACTCATCATGTCGAGTGAAGTTCCCCCAAGGCCGGGTAGTTAGGGCTTGCAGAGAATTAACTCGCCGTCTTGATCTGTGGTGTGGAGGTGACGCCAAGCTCTGCGGCGAGATCGATGAGGTCGTCCAGGGTGGTCAGGCGTGTCGCTGTGGGTTCGATGGTGTGCCCGACCTCGTCGAGGAGGCGCCGGGTCTGGCTGATGGCCCGGTTGAGGGTTTGGGGAACGACCGCGAAGAGCGGGGCGATGGCCACCTGCGGGAGCCTGTGCCGCTGGTAGAGGAGGGTTGCCAGGAGCCGGTCGGCGAGAGTGAGGCCGGGGCGCCGGCCGGTGTAGAGGCCGGCGGCGGGGATCTTCTGCCGGTCGCCGCCGCGTCGCCGCTGAAGGTCTTCTTCCCGCTGGAGTGCCCGGGCCGCTTCCAGTTCGGCGATCAGCCGGTCCCACTGATCGTGCGGCATACCGGTCAGGGCCGGATGGGCCAGCCAGGCGCGGCCGGGGCCGGCTTGGTTCTGGGGCGGGACGGGCGGGACGCCGTCCCGGCAGTGCTCCTCGGGGCGGAGCGTGTAGTTCCAGTCGCCGTGCCAGTCATGGCGGGCCAGCGGGAGGGCATCCATCTGCCGGTCGGCGATGCGAACGCCGGTCTCGTAGGCGTTGGTATCGAGTTCGGCACGGACGGTCAGTCCGGTGCGGGTGGTGGTCGCCGCGATGCTGTTAACGATGACTTCGTGGCTGGTCAGGGGCCTGCCGCGCCAGTTCATGGTGATGTGGGAGAACAGCCGGTGCTCGATCCGGTTCCATTTTGATGTGCCCGGAGGAAAGTGACAGACAGTGATGTTCAGGCCTGTTTCCAGGGCCAGGGCGGCGAGTTCGGCCTTCCAGGCGCGGGTGCGATATCCGTTGGAACCGCCCGCGTCGGCGGTGATCAGCAGCCGCCTGGCCTGCGGATAGTCGTCCCTGCCGTGGGCCTTCCACCAGCGGCGGATGGATTCGACGGCGAAGGCGGCGGTGTCGTGGTCGGTGCCGACGCTGACCCAGCCGGTGTTCGCAGCGAGGTCGTAGATGCCGTAGGGCACGGCCTTGCCGAGTTCCTTGTCCGGGAAGTCATGGGTGCTGACCCGCTCGGGGTCGCCTGAGGGTCGCCACTCCCGGCCGCCGTTCTTCAACGGCCCCACGACTTCCTTCTTCTTCGTGTCGACGCTGATCACCGGGTCACCAGCCTCGATGCAGTCCTTGGCCTGGTCGTTGATGTAGCGGAACTGGCCGTCGCGGTCCGGGTGCTGCCGGCCTTCGACGACCTTGGCGTTGCCCTGGAGGCTGAAGCCTTCCTCGCGCAGCACGTCGGCGACGGTGTCGGCGGATATCCGGTGGCCCTGGCGGGTGAGCTCGGCGGCCAGGTGGCGGGTGGACTTCGTCGTCCATCGCAGAGGTGACATTGGGTCGCCCCGCACGTCCGGCTCGACCAGGGCCAACAGTGCCGGACGCAGTCCTGGGTTCAGGTCCACCACCCGCTTGCGGCCGCCGCCGACCCGACGCGCCCGTCCCAAGGGGGCCTCGCCAGAGTCCAGTTCGGTGACGCCCAGCGACACCGTGCCCTCGCGCACACCGGCTGCCCGGGCGACCAACCTGATCCCGCCATGACCAAACGCCCGGGCCTCGGCCGCCATCAGCAGACGACGCTGACGCTCATCCAGATGCGGGAACAACACCATGAACTTCGCCGCCAACGCCGCCGCTATCTCTTCCGCCGCTTCCATACCACACCAACGACCAACAAACCGGGAAGCTACGGGTTAATTCTCTGCAAACCCATCAGCAAGTTCGAGGCCGTGTTCGACGGCAGACCATAAACGCCAAGCTAAGGCTGTCCGAAAAAGGTGAGGGCTTTCCTGGTGGTGCAAGTCGGCCTCAGCGGGAGGCCCTGTGCCGGAGCCGCGTCCAGGCCCAGGTGCCGACACCCGCGACAGCCAGCGCGGCACCGACCCCGAGGAACCAGCGGACCGGGGATGCCGATTCACTGGCCTGGGGGTCGGGCGCGGGATCGTGGCAGTCGGCCTGGGGGGCGGTTACCCGGTAGCGGGCCCATTCCCTGGCGGGCTTGCCCTTCTCGTTCCAGTGCACGACGTAGACGCCGGGCCGGGCATCGCACCGGATCCGGACCGTGGCACTGACATGCCTGTCTCCGTGCATCACCACCGGCCGCGTGAAGCCCGGGGACGACAGCTCCACCATGCCGTCGTTGCCCATCTCCAGCCCGTCCTCGGCGTGGAGCTCCCCGCCGGCCGGCACGGAGCGCACATCCCAGGGCGACGCCGGCCATTCCGTGCCTGCGGGGTAGCGCTCTTCCATGGATTCCGGCGGCCGTGCGGCTGTCTGCCGCGCGCATTCCGCCCGCTCCGCCGCATCGGCCGGCTCCACCCGGACCCTGCCCCACAGCCGGTCGATCTCCACACCGATGTCCTCGCTCCTGGACGAGCCGAACCGCACGTCGTAGGAACCCGGCTCAGCCGTACAGGAGACCGTCGCCACGGCATTGAGGAGAAGGTCATCCATACGGAAGGTGCCGTCGGCGGCGAAGGCGGACGAGGTCACCCGGACGCCGCTGAAAGCATCCCCGGACCTCTGCGCCTCGGTCGTCACGATGACCCGTTCCCCCGGCCGGACGGAGAGCTCCGCACCACTCGGCACCGGACGGGGCGGGCTCTCTGCTGGTGCCGCTAACGCGCTGCCCGCTCCTGTCGCCAACAGCAGCACCAGCACTCCGACGACACCTACCCTCGTCGCTTCTATGCTCATTTGAACCCTTTTCATTTTCGTTGACGATCTTTAGGTCCCTGCATACCCTGCATCCTCGTCGAACTGACGCATCATTGCGGCTCTTTACGCTGCGTCATCATCCCGCTCAGGAAGCAGTCCCTTGCCCAGATGGTTAACCCCGCTCGCTCTCGGCGTCAGCGCGGTCCTGCTCGCCGCTCCGTCCGCTCTCGCAGCAGGCACTCCGACCCCGGCCCCGTCTCCCCCAGGCCCGGTGTCCTCGCCCTCCTCCCCGCCTCCGCCCCCTTCGGCCTCCCGACCCGTGACGGCTCCCCCCACGGCACCACCGACTAACTCGCCGCTGCCGGCGCCCACACCACCGCGGCCCAGCCCCACTCCAGTGTCGCCTCGTGCTTCGGCCGTCCCCGGCCCGGAACTCGCCGCCGAGCTTGAGTACTGGACCGCTGAGCGCATGGCCCAGGCCACCCCCGTCGACGGTGAGCGCGGCAAGGGTTCTGCCGCCGGCGACTCCGCCCCCGGAGCCAGGGACATGGCCGCCCCGGCGGGCATACCCAAGGGGGTGTACTTCGACGGACTTCCCATGGTGGGAACGTTCTTCCACGACGGACAGAAGCTCGGCGGCAACACGTACTGCACGGGCAGTGTCGTCCGCAGCAAGGGCAAGAACCTGATCCTCACCGCGGGCCATTGCGCGAATGGCCTGGCCGGCGCGACGCACCGCATCTTCGTGCCGCAGTACCGCCACGGCAAGTCCGCGGCTGCTCAGCCGGCCGGAGTCTTTCCCGCCGCTGAGGTCTACCGAGACCCTCGGTACCCCCGCACATCCAAAGCCACCAAGGGCCCCCTGTCCGACCTGGACTTCGCCTTTGTCACGGTGACCGCGAACGACAAGGGCCTGCCCGAGGACGTCACGGGAGCCCTCACCTTCACCACCACCTTGACGTACGAGCACAACGTCAAGGTGGTCGGATACCCGTCCAGCGGTTCGGTCAACGGCAAGCACCAGGCCATCACGTGCGACGTCCCCACGACCAGGCTGTACGGGTTCCGTCAGCTGAAGATGGAGTGCGGCGGCTACTACGGCGGCGTCTCTGGCAGCCCCTGGATCAAGGGGTACAACGCGGCAGCCCGCACTGGCCAGGTAATCGGCAACATCGGCGGATACAACGGCGGCGGCAACGACGCCGAGGCCGACTGGATCTCCTACTCACCGCTTTTCGCCAAGGACGCCCAAGACCTCTACAACGACGCCAACAACGGCGTCGGACCCGACAACGTCCACCGGGGCGACTACCAGCCCCCGACGGACGGCCCTGTACTTCCCGGCAGTGGCGAGACTTGGAAACACGCCAAGCAGATCGCCTCCGGCGACTTCTCAGGCACCGGCCACAGCGACCTCCTCGTCATCTGGACCGACGGCGAAGTCACCCTCTACCCCGGCGACGGCAACGCCGGCTTCCGCCGCGAACGCCAGCTCCTGGCACCCACCCCGGCCTGGAAGCCCGTCGCCACCGTCACCGCCGGAGACTTCACCGGCACCGGTGAATTCGACTTGCTGGTCCGCTGGGACGACGGCCGGATGACCCTGCACGGCGACGTCGGATCCAACGGCGTCGGCACCTCGATCGAAATGGCCCCCTCCGGATCCATCTGGAGCCACGCCACCCAGATAGCCGCAGGCCGCTTCAACGCCGCCACCTACGTCACCGACCTCATGGTCCGCTGGTCCGACGGAGAGCTCACCCTCTACACCAACGTCAGCGCCGGCACCCTCGGCCAGGAATACAAGCTCAAGGACCCCAACAGCACCTGGAAGGACGCCACCCTGCTGACCTCAGGACAGTTCTCAGGGAACCGGAAATGGGACCTCATGGTCCGCTGGACCAGCGGCGCACTCAACAACTACGTCGGCACCACAACCGGAGGTCTGGGCACAGAGCAGCCCATCCATGGCCCCAACAAGACCTGGACCCACAGCGTCATCATGGCCACCGGCCAATACACCGGAGACGGTCTCACCAACGACCTCATCATCCGCTGGAGCGACGGCGAGACCACCATGTACCAGGACACCCGAATGAACAACCTCGGAACCGAACGCATGCTCGCCCCACCTGCATAAGTGAAGTTCCCCCTGCGGCCTGGACAGCCTGATACTGGGATGGACGGTCCCGGAGGAAGCAGTTCCAGGTAGTGAGCAAGAAGAGCAACACGAGTA
>NZ_JBHXQN010000108.1:6183-8616 GCF_042717785.1 Streptomyces sp. NPDC058619 | reverse complement strand
GCTGTCGCGAGGGTGTCCAGGTCCGTCTTCACACACTGACATTGGACGCCCTCGTCCTATGTCCGCAGGCCATCCCTTGGACTCACTCATCTAGGGCCATCGCCCCGCAGAAAGTCCAACGTCGATGAGCCGCTCGACGACACCCCTCAACTGGGCGGCGGTGACCGCGGTCGCGTCGTCCGCCGGTCCGAGCCGCACCGTGTCCAGGATCGCGGTCCAGGACGTGGCACCCGGCGCCAGGACGGCCACGAAGGAGTAGGGCCAGCCCGGAATGAACTGCGACGCCGTCTTCGCACGGCCATAGACGTGGCAGAACAGCCGCTCCGCCGAGCACGGCGCGTCCGAACGCAGCCACGGCGACACATCGACCGCCAGGACCAGGCGCCCGCCGTCGAAACGCGGCAACGACAGGCCGGCCAGTACCGTCCGCAGCCGGCCAACGTCGATGCGGCCGTGGTTCAAGCCGCCGTACATCGCTCCGTGCCCACGACGATGCTCGGGCAACAGCGTCAAGCCCACCGGGGACTTCACCGCACCGTCCGCACACAGCACCGCGTCCACCAGCTCGAACAACTCGTCGCGCGGAGCGGTCAGGCGCGCGTAGAAGTTTCCCCGGAAGCGTGACGCTTCCGCGAACGCCTCCCGCCGGACATCGTGGTGCAGCAGACTCACCCTCGCGGCCTTCGCCCTGGTCACGTGTACTCCTTGGCCGGAGCACATGATCAGACGAAGGCCGCCCCCACGTCCGGCGAATCCCCAGGCGAGCGAACCCGTTCGAGACACCGTTCGACCTTGTGGCACCCTGTGCGGCATGACGACCAACCGAAAGGTCCATGCCGCGTAGACGGCCAGGACGCATCCGGGCCGGAACCCCGGACCGGCAGCTGTCACAGCGATCGAGGCCGGCCATCGACCGCCTCTCCCCGCGAGCGCTGTCCGAGATCGTTCGCCTTGAACGCACGCGGAACTACCTCCAACCGGGCGACATCAACTCGGCATTGCGCCTGTGGAAGGACTACGTCCACCGGCCCGCGCGCGATCTCTGGCACGACGATGAGTTCGGCAACGTGCACTGGTACTGCTGCGGCAACCCTCTCGAAGGCCGTGCCCTACTCGACGGCGTGATCCGAGCAATGTCGCCTCGCGGAGCCCGCGAGCTCCGCAAGATCATCGAAGAGCTCGACGCCTTCATGGGCCCGCCCGCCCCAGCCGCAGACCGCCGAAGATAAAGAACAAGCTAAGCGCCCCGCCGAAGCCCGCGGCGGGAAGAATCCGCAGGTCTGGCCCGAAAAGGCGTAGAGCCCGCTGCCGCGGCGGGCCGGGTGCTGGAAGCGGCGTTCGCCGCCGAGGCCGCCGCGGTCCGTTGCCGAGCCGGGCTGAATGGCCCGAACGTACTCCCAAGCCGCGTCCGCCTTCTTCCAGGCCAGTGCCCTATCCGGTGATGCCGAGCGTGTTGTCGGGGCTGCAGTACGGGCAGGGCTCGATGCCCTCGGCGAGCATCCGGCGCACCTGCTCGGCGTCGGCGGGCTTGCCGCGGCCCATGCTGCAGTCCCCGGCGTGGACCCGGAGCCCCTTCAGCCCGCTCCCGGTACGGATCCCCTCGACCTTCCACTCCGGCGGCCGGGGAGGCGGCCGCCGGGCCCGGACCTCGGCGAGCTCGGCCTCCAGGGCGGCGATGGTCTGCGCGGCCTGCCGCTGCTGCCAGGCAAGCCACGCCGCCACGGCCCGCCAGCTCTCCAGCCGCGCCTCCAGCTCACCCACCGCGACCGCCCTCCTCCGGCTTGACCACGAACCTGCCGCCGACGAGCCGCACCACGGCCTCCGGCCCGCCGCCCGGCGCGTCCTGGGCGGCCCGCCACAGCCGCGTACGCCCCACCCGGCCCGGATCACCGTCACCCCAGTACGGGTGTTCGCCGATCCGGCACGAGAGCCGCAGCAACTCCGCCCTCAGCTCGGCCGCCCCCGCGCACGGCCGCCGCGCGAGCCGGTTGTAGAGCCGGATCCAGGCCTGCTGGAGGGCGATCGGCTCCGGAGGGAAGCGGTCGGAGGGTCTCGGGCCGCCCGGCTCGCCGCTCACGCCGCGGTCGTCCACCCGCGGGCGCGGGCCTGCCGGCACAGCTCCGCCCCGCCCGCTCGGGAGCGGCCCGGCGCCGCCCAGTACGGGTGGCCGTACAGCCGGCAGGACAGCACGATCGGGCGCCGCCGGAGCACTGCCGTGCCCACCCCGGCCTGGGCACGGGCGAGCGCGTCATAGGTACGGAGCCACGCGGCCTGCAGCGCCACCAGGTCGTCGGGGAAACGGAACGATTCCATCCACCAAGTAAAACATGTGTTCGATTTTTAGGGCGAGCGGCACGCGCCGTCGGCCTCCGGAGGCCGACGGCGCGGGCCGCGTCCAGCAGACCCGCCCGGACGGCCCGCGCCCGACGCGCG
>NZ_JBHXQN010000108.1:0-6173 GCF_042717785.1 Streptomyces sp. NPDC058619 | reverse complement strand
GTTGTCTAAACCTAAAATAAAACAAAAAATTTTTAATATTTTTTTTTTTTTTTGTGGGGCGGCCGCCCGGGCGGTCGCCCGGCGCGGCCCGCGGCCCCCCCCCGCTTCCTGAAGCCCCGCCGGGAGGGCCCGCCACGTCCTCGCTGGCGGGGGGAACGGGTAGCTCCAGCCCCGCATCTTCGTTCCCGCGCGAGTTGAGCGTCATCTCCCGCGCGGGAGCGAAGCGCAGCCCTGGATGGAGCTGGTCCATCCAGGGCTCCGCTACGCGGCGGCAAGGACGACACAAGCCAGACCCGGTCGGTGCGCCACAGCCGTGCCGGACCGCCGCGGCTTGTGGGGGCGCGGCAGCTCCACCCGAGCCGGGTGCGGTCCCCGCTCGCCCGCCGGCTGGGCTGCGGGCTGGACCGACGCGGAGGCGGGCGCCCCCTTCCGTCTGAGACACGGTGAGTGGCAGCACGGTGGCGGCGAGGGAGCCGGCAACTCGGCGAGGACGGGAGAAGATGGCGCCGGGCTGGTCGGCCGACCAGCTGCGCGGCGTCCCCGGCGATGACATCCCGGCCGAGCTGATGCAGGGGGCAGACTGGCTGGTGCCAGCTTGCGGCGGGCCTCGATGATGACGAAGACGGCGGCGGGAACTGAGGGCCTTCGGGTGCGCATCGGCCCCGGCGATCGCCGGGGGCCGGCATCACTCGGTTCTCAGACGCCGGGGAGCCCCGCGAGAGCGGCGCCCAGTCCGAGGGTGGCGCAGACGCCCAGGGTGCGCAGGACGCTCCAGCGGAGCTTGAAGATCAGCAGCGCCGCGATCACGGTGATCGCCAGGGCTGCGGGGCGCAGTGTGGTGAGGTCGGGCAGGGCGACGTGCAGCGGGCCGAAGCTCTTCTCGTCCACGTCTGTGAAGAGGGCGTGTTCGGCGAAGTAGAGGGCGAGGTTGGCGATGACGCCGACGACGGCGGCGGTGATGCCGGTCAGGGCGGCGGAGATCCCGCGGTTGCCCCGCAGACGTTCGATGTAGGGGGCGCCGAGGAAGATGAACAGGAAGCAGGGCACGAAGGTCACCCAGGTGGTGAGCAGTGCGCCGAGGAGGGCTGCGGCCCAGGGGTCGAGGCTGCCGGGGTCGCGGTATGCGCCGAGGAACGCGACGAACTGCACGACCATGATGAGGGGGCCGGGGGTCGTCTCGGCCAGGGCCAGGCCACTGGCCATCTCCTTCGCACTGAGCCAGCCGTACGTCTGCACGGCCTGCTGCGCGACGAACGCCAGCACCGCGTAGGCGCCGCCGAAGGTGACCAGCGCGGTGCCGGAGAAGAACAGCCCTTGCGTGGTGAACACGCTCCCGGTGCCCGTCAGCAGGGCGACGGCGGCCACCGGAACAGCCCACAGCAGAAGGCCGGCTCCCAGGATCCGCCACGTACGGCGGCGGCTGGGCTGCTCGTGGTGGAGCGCGTCGTCCGCGATCAGCGGCGCCGGCCCGTCACCGGCTCCGTGCCCCGCCGGGGGCTTGAGCGCGTCGGGCCTGTAGCGGCCGATGAACCACCCGGCGAGGGCGGCGGCGGCGATGACGACAGGGAACGGCACCGAGAACAGCGCCAGCGCCGCGAAGGAAACGACGGCGAGGGCTATCAGGAGCGGGTGGGTCAGGGAGCGCTGGGCGACCCGGGAGACGGCCTGGACGACGATGGCGACCACGGCGGGCGCAAGGCCGGCGAAGACGCCGATGAGGGCGGTGGTCGAGCCGAAGGCGACGTAGAGGGCGGACAGCGCGAGCAGGGCCAGGACTCCGGGCAGGACGAACAGGGTGCCGGCGATCAATCCGCCGCGCGTGCCGTTGAGGAGCCAGCCGGTGTAGATGGCGAGCTGCTGGGCTTCCGGGCCTGGCAGGAGCATGCAGTAGCTCAGGGCGTGGTTGAACCGCTGCTGGCCGATCCAGCGGTTGTCCTCCACCAGGGCCCGCTGCATTACCGCGATCTGCCCGGCCGGGCCGCCGAAGGTCTGCCAGGAGATTGCGAACCACGCCCGGGTCGCCTGCCGCAACGGGATGACACCGCCACCGGCAGGGGCTTGATCGGCTTTGCCCGGGGGGCTCGGGGGCTGGTCGGTGGCGGTCACCGGCACTCTCTTTCGTCCTGATGAAGCCGTACGAGACGGCGGTGGCCTGGGCGGCCCGGGCGTGCGCGACCGCGTACCCCCACCCCGCCCACTGCTGTGTAACCATGGTTACATCACACTTCGGGTGGTTGGAAGGGAGGTCTCGGGGGATGGACATGAACAGCTCGTTGCAGCCTCGGACCGCGGCCGCCGCAGACCGGCCGGGAAGCCGCGCGTGAACGGGCCCAAGCGGCAGTGGGCGCTGCTCTCCTACCGGCTCCCGCGGGAGCCCTCCACCCCGCGGATCACCGTCTGGCGCAAGCTCAAGCGCCTCGGAGTCGGACAGATCAGCGACGGCCTGGTCGCGCTGCCCGCAGGCGCCCGCACCCAGGAGCAGCTGGAGTGGATCGCCGAGGAGGTCACCGACTCCGGCGGCACCGCCACCGTGTGGATCGCCCATCCGGCCGCCGCCGGCCACGAACAGCAGCTCGTGACGGACATGACTCAGGCCCGGGCCGCCGAGTACCAACAGGTCCTCGCCCAGGCCGAAGACGCACGCGACACGGACGACGCCGAACGGCGGCGCGTACTGGCCAAGCTGCGCGCCGAACTGCGGCGCATCCAGCGGCGCGACTACTTCCCACCGCCCGACCGCCATGCCGCCGAAAGGGCCGTCGAGGCCCTGCACCCCGCCAACACCACGGAAGAGAGCACCCCATGAAGTGGGCCACCCGCGCCGGCATCCACATCGACCGCGCCGCCTGCGCCTGGCTGATCGGCCGCTTCCTCGACCGCGAAGCCGAGTTCGTCTTCGTCACCGACCCTGCCCACGTCCCCGCCGACGCCACCCCCTTCGACATGCGCGGCGCCGAACTCGGCCACCACCACGGCGACTGCAGTTTCGAGACCATCCTCCGCGTCCACCGCCTCACCGACGACCCCGCCCTGCGGCGCATCGCCCAGATCGTCCACGAAGCCGACATCGACGACGAACGCTTCCACCCCCCGAAGCCCCGGGCCTGGACGTCGTCCTGCGGGGCCTGTCCATGACCGGCGACGACACCCACACCCTGGGCGTCGCGAAAGCCGTCTTCGATGGTCTGTACGAGTACTACCAGCGCGCCACCGCCCTGGGCCGCGAACCTGCCTGATCATCGCCCGGGGCGATGCGGTGCCACTGCTCGGAGGTTTGGACGACTCGGGCTGCCGGAGCCGGTGCCTTCTCCCCAAGACAGGGCCATGTCGTAGCGGCTCGGGGCCACCACCAGCAAAGATGTCAGCCATGGCCACCGACCAGAACCTCATCGCCACACGCCCCACCGGCTCTCTGCCTCTGGTGTTCGGTGCGGGAGCCGCCATCGGTGTCCTCGGGGGAATGATCGGGCTGGGCGGCGCGGAGTTCCGTCTGCCGCTGCTGATCGGCCTCTTCGGGTTCGCCGCGCTCTCGGCCGTCATCCTGAACAAGGCGATGAGCCTGGTCGTGGTCCTGGTCGCGCTGCCCGCCCGCCTGGCCGCGGTCCCGGCCGCCGAGGTAGCCGCACGCTGGCCCGTCGCGGTCAACCTCTTGGCCGGCAGCCTGCTGGGCGCGTGGGCCGGAGCATCATGGGCGGTACGCATGCGCAGCTCCACCCTCTACAAGGTGCTGGCCGTCCTGATGGTCCTCATGGCCGCGGCCCTGCTGCTCACCCACACCACCACCCTGGACACGCTCGCGCTGCCGCTGTGGGCGCAGGTGCCCTGCGGAGTGGTGGCGGGGTTCGGCATCGGAGTGGTCGCGGCGATCATGGGCGTGGCCGGTGGCGAGCTGCTGATCCCGACGATCGTGTTGTTGTTCGGTGAGGACATCAAGACCGCCGGGAGCCTGTCCCTGTTGGTCTCCCTTCCGACGATGCTGGTGGCCTTCGCCCGATACAGCCGTGACGGCAGCTTCGCGGTGCTCGGGGCGAACCTCCGCTTCACCATGGTGATGGCCGCCGGCTCAATCGCCGGCGCGGTGCTGGGCGGGCTGATGCTCGGGGTGTTCCCGGACATGGTGCTGATTCCTGCGCTGGCCGTGATCCTGCTCGTGTCCGCGGTCAAGCTTGCTCGGCACGAGTCGAACCGGCACCGCTCTCACAAATGAACGCCTGTGAGAGTTCTGCGAGAGCCGCGAAGCGATCGCATTTCCGTAGGTCGCCGTTCACAAGGCCCCGCACACCGAGATCCGCGGTTAGACCCCGTCATCAATCTCGGCACAGGAGGTCGCACCGCTGCCCAAGGTCGTACGCCATGGACGATAGATGCAAGATTCCGTGAATTCAGGATTCTGTGTACTGTCGGTGGTGTGCTGACTCTCGCTGCTGACATCGAGGTGCTGGCGCGGTTCGGCCGCGCCCTCGCCGACCCGATCCGCTGCCGGATCCTGCTCGCCCTGCGGGAGGCCCCGGCCCATCCCGCCGACCTCGCCGACGTTCTGGAGATCTCCCGCACGCGGCTGTCGAACCATCTGGCGTGCCTGCGCGACTGCGGCCTGGTCGTCGCGGTACCGGTCGGCCGCCGCACCCGCTACGAGCTCGCCGACGAACGCCTCGGGCACGCGCTGGACGACCTGCGCACCGCCGTGGTCGCGGTCGAGGCCGACAAGATCTGCGCGGACGCGGGCGAGCAGGGCTGCTGCTGATGACCGCCGAGATACCCATCGGCATAGGCCCGGCCCCGGCCCGCCGCGACGTCCTCGCCAAGCGCATACGGCTGCTGGTCGCGGCGACCATCTGCTACAACGTCATCGAGGCGATCGTCGCGATCACCGCCGGGACGATCGCCTCCTCCACCGCCCTGATCGGCTTCGGTCTCGACTCCGTCATTGAGGTGTCCTCAGCCGCCGCGGTCGCCTGGCAGTTCTCCGCCCGCGACCACGCCGTACGAGAAGCGCGGGAGAAGACCACGCTGCGGATCATCGCCGTCTCATTCTTCGTGCTCGCCGCGTACGTCAGCATCGACGCCGTCCGCGCGCTGGCCGGCACCGGCGAGGCCGACCGCTCCATCCCCGGCATCGTCATCGCCGCCCTCTCGCTCGTGGTGATGCCGTTCCTGTCCGCCGCCCAGCGCAAGGCCGGACGCGAACTCGGTTCCGCCAGCGCGGTCGCCGACTCCAAGCAGACCCTGCTGTGCACGTACCTGTCCGCCGTCCTCCTGGTTGGCCTGGTCCTCAACGCCACCCTCGGCTGGTCCTGGGCCGATCCGATCGCCGCCCTGGTCATCGCCGCCATCGCCGTCAAGGAAGGCCGCGACGCCTGGCAGGGCAAGGGCTGCTGCGCAACACCCGCCGCCGCGGCGGTCCCGTCCGCCCGAACCGAGACAGGCACGTGCGGCTGCCGCCCCGGCTGCGACTGCTGCGGCTGAACCCGCACCGGCACACGCACAGGACCACGGCCATCACACGGCCGGGGTCCTGCGCCGTCCCATGATCATTCTCAGCGCCAACGGCTACCGATGTTCCCCAAGGCCCTGCCTGGCTGTGGACGGTGTCAGCGGCGGTGCCGGCCGTGGTGCTGGGGCTCGGCGACGGCCAGCAGTACGAGCGCCAGCCCGAGGGGCAGCAGGAAGAGCAGGAGAAGATTCATGCGGCTCTCGTGCCCCGATGAGGGCGCCGGACGCCGATGACCACGCTCTGCTTTCGGAGGCGTCTCGCTTTACGAGGGCCTTGGGGGGCGGGCAGCCCGCCGCTGCCCCGCGCCTGTGAGACGTTGTCTAGGGCACAGATAACTGCCCTGTTATCCGTGCCATCAGTCACCGTGAGCTGCGGTTCAGGGCGACTCGGGACGCGCGAACCAGCTCCGTTATCTGCGGCATCAGGGGGGCGGGCTTACTGATCGTTTCAGAATGAACTTTGGCTGGTGGGTTGTCAGTTGGCTGGTAGGTCGGCAGGATCTGTTGTGTGTCTGTTGATCTCGTGCCTGATGACCTGTGGGAACGCGTTGCTCCGCTGCTGCCGGTTCGTCCGCCTCGGCGTCGCCGGTATCCAGGCCGGTTGCCGGCGGATGACCGTGCTGCTTTGCGGGGCATCGTCTATGTGTTGCGCAAGGGCGTGAGCTGGCGGGACGTTCCCC
>NZ_JBHXQN010000107.1:0-9098 GCF_042717785.1 Streptomyces sp. NPDC058619 | reverse complement strand
ACAGACACAATCTCGTCCGGAGTCACGCCCCCTCAACGCAACACCGGGCCAGAAGGACACGCTCAACCACAACCGACCTGACCAAGCCCTACTAGTACCGGTCCAGCACGTGCGCGTGCGGCACCGGCAGCCCTTGCGCCCCGCCACCCGGAAACCACCCCGCCCCCGCCCTCCAGCACCAGCAGCTCCGACCCCGGCTTCCACGTCCCCTGCGGCGCCCGACCGTCCCAGCTCGCCACTCCCGGCCCCGGGTCCACGGCCGTCCGGCGTGCATTGCGTTAAAGATCCGCACCACGCCGGGCAGATCCGCCCGCCGCAGCAGGCAGTGCCGCACCCGGCCGTCGAGCTGTTCCCCGTACGAGAATCCCTGCTCCACGCGCGCCAGTCCGAACGTCCCGCACGGGCGTCCACCAGACATGTATGCGCCCCTCGCGAACCCGCACGCCCCCCGACCACCGGCGCACCGACGGACCACGCCCGGCCGCCGGCGCCCCGCCGGCCCCGATGACTCCGCGTAGGCACCACGCCCTCCGGCACGACGCGCACGAGGGCGCCGCGACCGGCCCGACCACCCGGTCACCGGATCACCCGGTCACGACGCCCCTCGCCACCGGCTCAGGCCGGCCGGATCACCGCCGACCAGCCCTGGCTGCAGTCCAGTCCCGCCGTGGCGCACGAGTTCTCGTACAGGTCGCCCCTGACGGTGAGCACCTTCACGTAGACCCGGTCGCCCGCGAGCTTCACCGACACGCCACAGGCGTCCCGCGGCTGCCCCGGCGTCACGGAGCGGCTCAGGTCCCGCCACACGTAACCGCGGTTCGCCGCGAACCGGTACCCGACGTAGACCTTCCCCCGGTTCACCACCCCGCTGTACTCGGCGCCCGACTGCGAGCCCGGCACCCCGACGGTGTCGATGTCCGCGCACGGCCCCGGGTGGCCCGGCTGACCCGCCGGACCCCGGTCACCCTTCGGCCCCCTGGGACCCGCCGGACCCCGGTCTCCCTTGGGCCCCTTGGGGCCGGTACAGGCCGCGCGGTCCCCGTCGTACCCGGAACCGCCCTTGCCGCACGCGGCGACGGCCGCAGCCCCCGCAGCTCCGCCCACCCCCGGTGCGGCCGCCACGGCCTGGGCCGAGACACCCGTGAGCGCGAGTGCCAGCGGCATCGCGAGACCACCGGCCAGCCAAGCACGCCGACCCGCCCTGATTGCGGAACCCATCCGTCCACTCCTTCCGTCGCCGTACCGATCGACGTGGAGCATCGCGCGCAATCCCGCATAGAGATCGAATGACTGACGGAATGTCGGACATATGTCAGCGAGTCGGCCCAACGACACGCCCCACCACTGCGCCGAACGGCGGCCCCTCGACCCGCCCCCCGTACGCCGAGACGACAATCATTGCCCGACGTCACCCCCCGTGATACACAGAGTAACCATACGTTCTTTCGCATACACACCACCCCGGCCCAGGTCAGAGCGCGCGGGCGGTGCGCGGGCCGGGAGATCGGGTAAAGAGAGCCACCAAGTCGACGACGGCGCCAGTTTCATCAGCGAAGATAGTGCGTGACCCATGCCGTCGGGCACGGGCTACCGGAACTACCCGTACAGGGGCGGTGAGTTGCATGATCCTGGCAGCCGAAAAAGGCGACATCACCACCATCATCGGCGGAATCGCCCCGAACTGGGGCCCTTTCGGCAGCCTCGGCAACGAGGCGAAGATCATGATCGAGGTGGTCATGGCCGTCGCGATCCTCCTCTGCCTCGGCATCGCCATCTGGGGCGCGGCCAAGCAGCGCATCGGCGCGACCGCCCTCCGCGACACGTTCAGCGCGGAACAGGGCAAGGGCCTGATCGTGGCCGGCCTCACGGGCGTCTTCATCATCGGCTCCCTCGGCACCCTCTTCACCATCGTCTACGGAATGGCCGTCTAGCCGGGCCGCCGCCGCGGCCGTACCTGATGAGAACTCACCACACCGCACCTACGCGGGAACCAGCGCTACCGTCGTACGACGCGGAGGGGGCCGACACGGAATGAGCAACGACGACCAGTACGGCGGCGGCTACGGCGAGGTCGGCGGCACGGGCCAGACCCGCACCCGCCTCCCCGACTCCCCGACGGACGCGTACGGCCCCACCCGCCGCACCCCCCGCGCCTCCCGCAGCCTGATCACGGTGGTCGGCGTGGTGGTCCTCCTGATCGCGGCAATCGCGTTCGCGAACCAGTCCCCGGACACCCCCACCACCGACCAGTCCCAGGACGGTCCGTCGAGCTCGTCGACGTCCCCGACCGGCAAGCGACCCGTAGACGGGAAGAACGGCGGCGTGCCGTCGGGTTTCGCCCAGAACGAGCAGGGTGCGCAGTCTGCCGCGTCGAACTTCGCAGTGGCCCTCGGCTCTGACGGCATGTTCAACACCGCCCGCCGACACGGCATCGTGGACGCCGTATCCGACGCGAGCACGCGGGCCACGCTGCAATCGGGCTTCGACGCGGACTACTCCGCCGCCCTCCTGTCCCAGATCGGACTGACCAAGGACGGTCTCGCCCCTGCCGGTGCGACGTTCGTGAGCCGCACCGTACCGGTCGGCGCGAAGGTGCGGAAGTTCGCGAGCGACAGCGCGTCCGTCGACGTCTGGTGCCTCGGAATGTTCGGCCTGACCGGAGAGAAGTCCACCCGTCCGGTCACCAACAGCTGGTTCACGATCTCGATGACGCTCAAGTGGAACGGGTCCGACTGGAAGGTGGTGGAGACGGCCCAGAAGGACGGCCCCACTCCCGTGACCGGCGACAACCCCGTCTCCACCTCGGATGAGATCGCAGGCGCTGTCAACGAGTTCGGAGGGTTCACCTATGCCCGGTAGCCCCCGCATCCTGCTGCGGCGGGTCGTTGCCTCAGTCGTCGCCGTCCAGGCGGCGGCATGGTGGTGCGCCACACGCGCGGTCGCCGCGCCGACCCCCACGCCGACCCCCGCACCGAGTGCGAGCAGCGACCCCTGCTCCCTCATCGCGGGACCTGCCAGGCAGTACTGCGAACGCGGCTCCACCGGCGGCGCCGCCGCCCCCGGCCTCGCCCCCAACGACCCCGCCGACGCCCTCAACCCCCTAGCCTCCCTCGCCAAGGGCTGCGCCGACGCCGCCGCCTGGATCGTCACCAAGCTCAGCGAAGCCGTCAAGGGCACCGCCGAAGTCGACTTCACCAACGACACCTTCCTCAAGCAGTACGCCGTCGTCTTCGCCGCCTCCACCATCCTCACCCTCGTCCTCTGGCTCTTCGCCGTCGCCAAGCGCGCCATCCGCGGCGTCCCCCTCACCACCGCCATCTCCGAAGCCATCGGCTTCCTCTGGCTCACCGTCCTCGCCTCCGCCTTCACCCCCCTCGTCCTCTACACGATCGTCTCCGCCACCGACGGCGTCACCGAGGTCATCGCCTCCGCCACCGGCGGCCAGACCGACGTCTTCTTCGGCTCCTTCACCGAAGCCCTCAAGAAGGGCGACGACATCGGCGGCGGCCCGATCATGCTGATCGTCGTCGCCCTCGTCACCGTCCTCGCCGCCGGCGTGCTCTACCTCGAGCTGTTCATCCGCGCCGCGCTCCTCTACGTCGGCGCCCTCCTCGGCGTCGTCGTCTACGCGGGACTCGTCGACCGCAACCTCTGGGGCCACGTCCGCCGCTGGGCCGGCATCATGATCGCCGTCATCCTCGTGAAGCCGGTCATCGTGATCGTCCTCGGCCTCGCCGGCGCCCTGGCCGGCGAGAAGGGCCCCAACGCCTTCTCCGCCGTCGTCACCGGCCTCGCCATCATCCTGCTGGCGATCTTCGCCTCCGCGATGATCTACCGCTTCGTCCCCGGCTTCGGCGACGAGATCGCCTCCGCCCGCTCCAGCCGCAGCAAGGCCACCGACGGCGCCCAGGCCGCCGCCGTCATCAGTTCCCCGGCCTCCCTCGTCTCGCAGGGCATCAAGACCCACAGCAGCCGCGGCGCCCACCGCGGCGACGGCGGAGGCGGCGGCTCCCACAGCGCGCCCCGCCCCGCCAACCCCATCTCAGGAGGCGTGGCCGCCCACAGCAGCCGCGGCTCCGGCGGCGGAGCAGGCGGCGGATCTGTCCCCTCCGCCGCACCCCCGCCCCGCACGAGCACGAGTTCGAGCACGAGGAACACAGGAGGTGACGGGCGTTGACGACCCAGTCCCACCAGATGCACCCGGTCGCGCCCCGCCGCACGTATCTCATCGGCCGGGCCCGGCCGAACGCGATCGTCGGAAAGAACCGCGAGACCGGCGAGATCGCCCTGATCATCGCGGGGGCGTTCCTCGGCATGATGAGCGGACTGCTCGTCCCCGACCTCACCCTGCGCATCGTCAGCCTCGCCGGCTTCCCCATGATCGCGCTCGCCGCCGTGTACGTCCCGTACAGGGGCCGCACCTTCTACCGCTGGTTCGAGATCGGCCGCAGCTACAAGCGCATCCTGCGCCGCGGCACCACCTACCGGTCCGGCGCCATGGAAGCCGGCTTCCGCGGCGCCGACGGCCGCGAGGTCGAGGTCGGCCCGCCCCCCGGCATCGGCCGCATCAACTGGCTCGCCGCCCCCTTCGGCCCCGACGAGATCGCCGTACTCCTCCACGCCGACCGCAGGACCGTCACCGCCGCCATCGAGATCGAGGGCCCCGGCGTCGGCCTGCGCGACAGCGAGGACCAGGAAGCCCTCGTCGACCGCTTCGGCACCCTCCTCAAGCACGTGGCCAACGGCGACGGCTTCGTCACCCGCCTCCAGATGCTCGCCCGTACCCTCCCCGCCGACCCCGACGCGCACGCCAAGGACGTCGCCCAGCGCGGCGACACCCAGGCCCCCGTCTGGCTCCGCGACTCCTACGAGCAGCTCCAGTCGATGGTGTCCACCTCCTCCGAGCAGCACCGCGCGTACCTCGTCGCCTGCATGCACTACACGCGCGAACTCTCCGCCGAGGCCCACACCATCGCCCGCGCCTCCACCCCCCAGAAGGGCCGCAAGCTCGACCGCGACGCCGGCCTCGCCATCGTCATGGCCCGCGAGCTCACCGACATCTGCGCCCGCCTCGCCGAAGCCGACATCCGCGTCCGCCAGCCGCTGGGCCAGGGCCGCCTCTCCTCCCTCGTGCACTCCATGTACGACCCGGACCACCCCATCGACCACATCCAGGCCATGACCAAGCGCAACGCCTGGCCCGCCGAACTCGACGCGGTGGAACCCACCTACCTCCAGGCCAAGACCCGCGAGTCCTCCACCCGCGCCCCCTGGTGCCACGCCACCGCCTGGGTGAAGGAATGGCCGATGACACCCGTCGGCGTCAACTTCCTCGCCCCCCTCCTCGTCCACACCCCCGACGTCATCCGCACCGTCGCCGTCACCATGGACCTGGAACCCACCGAGATCGCCATCGAGCGGATGCTCACCGAGAAG
This sequence comes from Streptomyces sp. NPDC058619, assembly GCF_042717785.1. Taxonomy (NCBI): domain Bacteria; kingdom Bacillati; phylum Actinomycetota; class Actinomycetes; order Kitasatosporales; family Streptomycetaceae; genus Streptomyces; species Streptomyces sp. NPDC058619. The sequence continues at coordinate 3,662 of NZ_JBHXQN010000107.1, read as the reverse complement.
ACCAACGACGAGGCCGACGCCTCCCGCGCCGCCAAGATGAACCGCACCGTCGACCCCCGCGACATCGCCGCCCACGGACGGCTCGACCAGAGGGGTGAAGATCTCGCCAGCGGTGCGGCAGGAGTCAACCTGGTCGGGTACATCACGGTGTCCTCGCGTTCACCGGAAGCCCTCGCCCGCGACAAGCGCACCATCCGCGCCTCCGCCGGCAAGTCCTACCTGAAGCTCGAGTGGTGCGACCGCGAGCACCACCGCGCCTTCGTCAACACCCTGCCGTTCGCCACCGGCATCCGACGCTAGCCGGAAGGAAGTGCCGCCCATGCGCGATCCCATGTCCGCCCTGACGGACGCCTTCACCAGCTTCCTCTTCGGCAAAGTCGAAACCACGCGCCTGCCCGTACGCACCTCCACCGGGCAGGCGCAAGCCGTCTACCTGCCCACTGCCGCCCCCGGCCTCGGCGACTCCGGCGTCATCATCGGCCGCGAGGTCTACAGCGGCAAGGGCTACATCTACGACCCCTTCCAGCTGTACGGCCAGCAGCTCCCGGCCCCCCACTGGCTGGTCCTCGGCGAGTCCGGCAACGGCAAGTCCGCCCTGGAGAAGACGTACGTCCTGCGCCAGCTCCGCTTCAAGGACCGCCAGGTCGTCGTCCTCGACGCCCAGGGCGAGGACGGCGTCGGCGAATGGAACCTGATCGCCCAGCAGCTGGGAATAACCCCCATCCGCCTGGATCCGATCGCCGCGAACGACGACGGCATCCGCCTCAACCCGCTCGACCCGGCCATCACCACGACCGGGCAGCTCGCCCTGCTCCGCACCATCATCGAAGTCGCCATGGGCCACGGCCTCGACGAGCGCGCCGGCTTCGCCCTCAAGGTCGCCCACGCCTACGTCGTCGACACCATCCGCAACCGCCAGCCCGTCCTCACCGACATCGTCGAACAGCTCCGCCACCCGGAGCCCGAATCTGCCCTCGCGATGAACGTCGACATAGACGATGTCCGGGCCTGGGGCCTCGACGTCGCCCTCGTCATCGACCGCCTCGTCGACGGCGACCTGCGCGGCATGTTCGACGGCCCCACCACCGTCGGCATCGACCTCGACGCGCCCCTCATCGTCTTCGACCTGTCCCACATCGACCGCAACTCCATCGCCATGCCCATCCTGATGGCGATCGTCGGCGTCTGGCTGGAGCACACCTGGATCCGGCCCGACCGCAAGAAGCGCATCTTCCTCGTCGAAGAAGCCTGGCACATCATCAACAGCCCCTTCGTCGCCCAGCTCTTCCAGCGCCTCCTGAAGTTCGGCCGCCGCCTCGGCCTGTCCTTCGTCGCCGTCGTCCACCACCTCTCCGACGTCGTCGACGGCGCGGCCGCCCGGGAAGCCGCGGCCATCCTCAAGATGGCCTCCACCAGAACCATCTACGCCCAGAAGGCCGACGAGGCCCGCGCCACCGGCCTCGTCCTCGGCCTGCCCCGCTGGGCCGTCGAGATCATCCCCACCCTCACCCCCGGCATCGCGGTCTGGGACGTCAACGGCAACGTCCAGGTGGTCAAACACCTGATCACCGAAGCCGAACGCCCCCTCGTCTACACCGACCGCGCCATGACCGAGTCCTCCGCCCCCGCCCGCCTCCACGACGACATGCTCGCCGCCGAACTGGAGGCGGAGGAGCGGGCCCTGTCCATCGAGCGCCGCCGTGGCGGCCCGGGCGCCGCGACCACGGTGGCCTGACCATGCCCGACGCACGACGTACGGACGCGCCCGCCCGCGGCGGAATCCCCGACGGCCTGCTCCTCGGCCTCCTCGGCTTCCTCCTCGGCCTGGCCGTCCTGGTCTGGACGGCCACCGGCCTGGCCGCCCTCTTCGCCAAGGGCGCCTGGCCGGACAGCGTCACCTTCACCCGGACCCCGGCCGCCATCCGCGCCCTGATAGCGGAGCCCCACGACGTCGCCGGCGCCTGGCCGGACACCAGCGCCGCGGCACTCCCGGGCTGGGGCCTGTTCTGGGGACTGTTCGTCAGTCAGCTCCTGGTGATGTTCGTCCTGGCCGTCTTCTGCATCGGCGTGATCGCCCGCACCAAGTCCCGCCGCGCCCTCGCCCGCCAGGCCGCCCGCGATCGCAACCCGGCAGCGCACGACCCAGCCCAGGCACCGCCCGCCCCGCACGACCCCGCTGAGGCCAAGGCCCACGCGTACGCTCCCGTACCACCGGCCCCCGCCCCGCAGCACTCCGTCCCCACCCTGCACGACTCCCTACCCCACGTCCCCGCACCGCTGCACGCGCCCGTGACCGCCGCTGCACCGCTCGCCGCGGCCCCGGTCGGCCCCGTACGGCCCACGGCCCCCAACCGCACCCCTGACCGCACCGGCCCGCCGGCGGACGAGGCCTACCGCTACGGCTTCGGCTACGCCCCCGCCGACCCGACGCCCGTCACCACCCCGCCGCGCCGACTGGCCTACGCCGGCCCCGCCGAGCGCCACCACCTCGCCGCCCAGGCCCTCGCCGCCGCGGAGGGCGCCGCCCTCGTCGTGACCTCGTCCCCCGCCCTCTGGGCCGAGACCAAGGACGCCCGCGCCAAACTCGGCCCGGTCCTCCTCTACGACCCCTCGCACCTCTGCGACACCCCGGCCCGCATGCACTGGAACCCGGCCGAGGGCTGCGCCGACCGCGACACCGCCGCGGCCCGCGCGACCGCCCTGCTGGCCCCCGTCCGCCCCCAGGCCCGGATGGACGCCGCGGTCGCCGACACCGCCGAAACGCTCCTGCGAAGCTGGCTCCAGGCGGCGGCCCTCGACAACCGCCCCTTCAAGCACCTGCACCGCTGGACCCAGGGCACCAACGCCCAGGAACCCGTACGCGTTCTGCGCACCCACCCCCACGCCGCGGCCGGCGCCGCCGGAGAGCTCGAAAGCGCCCTCACCGCACACCCCGAACGCCGGGAACTCGCCCAGCACCTGACGGCCCGTGCCCTCGCCTGCCTCGCCTCGATCCACATCCGCGAGGCCTGCACCCCGAACCGAACCGATTCCCTCACCCTGGCTTCGTTCCTCGGCGAAGGGGGCAGCCTCTACGTGGTGGGCGAACCGCTGGAAGACCCCCGCACCCACCCGGGTGCGATGCCGTTGCTGACCGCACTCGTCTCGCACGTGGTCGAGCACGGCCGCCGCATGGCCGCACGGTCATCCCGCGGTCGGCTCGACCCACCACTCTCCCTGATCCTGGACGACGTGGCGGCCGTGGCCCCCGTCCCCCAGCTCCCGGACCTGCTCGCAGACGACGCCCTCCCGCTGCTCGCACTCTGCCGCAGCCGCGAACAGGCCCGCTCCCGCTGGCCCCAGGCCGACCTGCCCTGAGCCCTCAGACCCCGGCCGGCCGGGGGAACACGTACTCCCGCTCCTTCGCCGAAGCGTCCCCCGGCACCGGCACGACCAGCCCGCTCGCCCGGAACCCGAACCGCCGGTAGAACGCCTCGGCCCGCGCGTTCTCCTCGTGCACGAAGAGCCGTACGCGCTCCAGCCCCGGCTCCCGCACCGACCAGGCCCAGCCCAGCGCGGCTCCGCCAACTGGTCCGGAACGCAGAAAAGCCCCGCACCATAAGGTGCGGGGCTTTCCCACAATAATTGTTCGGCGGCGTCCTACTCTCCCACAGGGTCCCCCC
>NZ_JBHXQN010000106.1:0-9415 GCF_042717785.1 Streptomyces sp. NPDC058619 | reverse complement strand
CCAGGTCATTCGTTCGACAGAGGGGACACAGTCATACCGGGCCCGGAGGCCAGCGGCCCCATTGCAGGACCACGAAAAACATAACGGGGGGGGGCGGGCGGTGGGACGGGTGGTCCGTCGTGCCGGGGTGGGTGTGGGGCGGGTCCCTCCGGAGGGTCTCCTCGGCTCGCGCACGGAGCGGGGGCTGTGACGGTGCGGCCGGGTTGCGCGCTCGTCCTGCGAGGACCCTCCTGCGCGACCCCGCCCCGCGGGGGTGTCCGGGCGCGGGTCCGCCGACCGCGCCGGTGTGTGAGCCGCTGCCTTCGCCGTTGTGCCGGTTGCCCCGGGCCGGCCATCAGTTCCCGTGCGCGGGCCGCCGGGCGGCCGGTTCGGTCCGGCGGGGTCAAGGGAGCGGGGCGGGGTTCAGGCCGGGCGGGTCAGGCGATCGGTGCCTGTGAGGACGGCGGCGGCCAGGGCGTCCGACGCGGGGGTCGGGCGCCGCCCCTGGAGCAGCGCGAACTCCACCGGCCCCAGTTCCGGCAGCCCCCCGACCCGGACCAGGCCCGGCGGGATCAGCCCCCGGGTGTGGGCCATCACGCCGAGCCCGGCCCGGGCCGCCGCGACGAGGCCGCTCAGGCTGCCGCTCGTACAGGCGATGCGCCACGCGCGGCCGTCCCGCTCCAGCACCTCCAGCGCCCGGGCCCGCGTGATCCCCGGCGGCGGGAAGACGATCAGCGGAACCGGCCGCTCGGGGTCCACCCGCAGGCCTTCCGCCCCGATCCACACCATCCGGTCCCGCCAGACGAGGCGGCCCCGTTCGTCGCCCGGACCCCTCCGCTTGGCCAGCACCAGGTCCAGCCGGCCCGCGTCCAGCCGCTCGTGGAGCGTCCCCGACAGCTCCACCGACAGCTCCAGGTCCACTTCCGGGTGCTCGTGCCGGAAGCCCTCCAAGACCTCCGGCAGCCGAGTCAGCACGAAGTCCTCCGAGGCCCCGAACCGCAGCCGCCCCCGCAGCCGCGTCCCGGCGAAGAAGGCGGCCGCCCGCTCGTGCGCCTCCAGGATCGTCCGCGCGAAGCCCAGCAGCGCCTCGCCGTCCTCCGTCAGCTCCACGCTGTGGGTGTCCCGGACGAACAGCGGCCGGCCCGTGGCGTCCTCCAGCCGCCGCACGTGCTGGCTGACCGTCGACTGCCGCACGCCGAGCCGTCCGGCGGCCTGGGTGAAGCTCAGCGTCTGGGCCACCGTGAGGAACGTCCGCAGCTGGACCGGGTCGTACATGGCGCCAGGCTATCGCGCATCGTGATGACAGTGAGTTCGGTGTGCGGGTTTCCCGATGACCGCGCGGCCCCGACCATGGAAATGCAGGGCACCGGCCCCGCCCCCGCGCCCCCGACAGCAAGTGAGCCCCGCGCATGCGCCGCCCGCACCTCCACGCCCGGCTGCCCCTGGACCCGTACGTGCCGGCCCTGCTCGGCACCGTCGGCCTCGCCGCCCTGCTCCCGGCCCGCGGCCCGGTCGCCACCCTCGCCGACGGGGCCTCCACCGCGGCCGTGGCCCTGCTCTTCTTCCTCTACGGCGCCCGCCTCTCCGCCCGCGAGGCACTCGACGGCCTGCGCCACTGGCGGCTCCACCTCACCGTGCTCGCCTGTACCTTCCTGATCTTCCCCCTCCTCGGCCTCGCCGCCCGCGGCCTCGTGCCCACCCTCCTGACGCCCCCGCTCTACGGCGGCCTGCTCTTCCTCTGCCTGGTCCCCTCGACCATCCAGTCCTCCATCGCGTTCACCTCCATGGCCCGGGGCAACGTCCCCGCCGCGATATGCGCCGGCTCCTTCTCCAGCCTCGCCGGCATCCTCCTCACCCCCCTCCTCGCGGCCGCACTGCTCGCCGGCGACGCGGGGGGCCTCTCCGCCGACTCCCTCCTCAAGATCGTCCTCCAGCTCCTGCTGCCCTTCGTCCTGGGACAGGTGACGCGCCGCTGGGTCGGCGGCCTCCTCACCCGCCACCGCTCCGTGCTCGGCCACGTGGACCGCGGCTCGATCCTGCTCGTCGTCTACGCCGCCTTCAGCGCGGGCATGGTGGCGGGCATCTGGCGCCAGGTCAGCGCCCCGCGCCTCGGCGCCCTGATGCTGGTCGAGGCCGTCATCCTGGCCGTCATGCTGCTGATCACCTGGTACGGCGCCGAGCGGCTCGGCTTCGACCGCGCGGACCGCATCGCCATCCAGTTCGCCGGTTCGAAGAAGAGCCTGGCCGCCGGACTGCCCATGGCCGGCGTGCTGTTCGGGGCGCACGCGAGCCTGGCCGTACTGCCGCTGATGCTCTTCCACCAGATGCAGCTGATGGTCTGCGCCGTCCTGGCCCGCCGCCGGGCCCGCGAGGCCGAACCCGCGCCCCACCGTGTGGCGGAGGTCTCCCGGGTGCCCCAACACCCCGTCCCCCGGGCCCGGTAACGTGCGGCGGTGACCTGGATACGCCCGATCGCCGCCCGCGCCGAACGCCCCTGCACCCTGGTGGTCTGCCGGGGCTGCTGCTGCGGGGACCCCCGCAAGAACCCCGGCTCCGACCACGCCGGCCAGCTCGCCCGGCTGCGCGCGGCCGCCGCCGACTCCGGGGGCCGACTGGCCGTCCGTACGAGCGAGTGTCTCGGCCCCTGCGCGCAGGCCAACGTCATCGTGGTCCAGCCCACCAGCGAGGCCCGCCGCCGGGGCGCCCGCGCGACCTGGTTCGGCTGGGCTCTGGACGACACCGCGACCGACGAGATCATCGCCTGGGCCCGATCGGGCGGCCCCGGCACCACCCCCGTCCCGGACACCCTGGACCTCCACCGCATCGATCCGCCCGAGCCCAAACCGGCCGTGAACCCCTCGCGCCGCTCCCGCCGCGGCCGCTGAGGCGGGGCGGGAGAGAGGTACCGGTGCGGGGCTACACCGTGATCCGCTCCTCGCCCGCGTACACGTTCATGTCCGGTCCCCGCAGGAACCCGACGAGCGTCATCCCCGTTTCCAGCGCCAGGTCCACGGCCAGCGAGGACGGCGCCGAGACCGCCGCCAGCACCGGGATGCCCGCCATCACGGCCTTCTGGACGAGCTCGAACGAGGCCCGCCCCGACACCAGCAGGACCGCGCCCGTCAGCGGCAGCAGCCCGGCCCGGAGCGCCCGTCCGACGATCTTGTCCACCGCGTTGTGCCGGCCCACGTCCTCCCGTACGTCCAGCAGCTCGCCCGCCGCCGTGAAGAGCCCCGCCGCGTGCAGGCCGCCCGTACGGTCGAAGACCTTCTGGGCCTCGCGCAGCCGGTCCGGGAACCGGGCCAGGAGCTCCGCGGACAGCCGTACGGGATCTCCGGCGGCGGCGCCCGGGAAGCGGCTCGCCGTCCGGACCGCGTCCAGGCTGGCCTTGCCGCACAGCCCGCAGGAGGAGGTCGTGTAGACGTTCCGCTCCAGCGTGATGTCCGGCACCGGGACACCGGGCGCCAACTGCACGTTGACGACGTTGTAGGTGTTCGACCCGTCCTCGGTGGCGCCCTCGCAGTAGGTGACGGCGCGCACGTCCGCCGCCGCGCCGAGCACGCCCTCGCTCACGAGGAAGCCCACCGCGAGCGCGAAATCGTCCCCCGGGGTGCGCATCGTGATCGCCAGGGGCTTTCCGTTCAGCCGGATCTCCAGCGGCTCCTCGGTCACCAGCGTGTCCGGGCGCACCCCGGTGACCCCGTTCCGGATCCGCACGACCCGGCGGCGCTCGGTGACGCGTCCCATGGTGTTCCCCCACCTCGTTCTGTTTTCCACCGCGGCCGACAGACTTATTGTCGCCGTTCCGCTTCCCGCAGCGCTCCCGGCAGCCAGATCCTCGGGAATCTCCAAATTCCGGTGCCCGAATCCTGTCGGATCACGCGCACTCGTACCCATCGGTAGCAGGCGAAGCTGGGTGGTCATGACTGCCAACGAGGGGGGACCCCGCCCATGACCGGTTCACGCGTGGTGGCGCTAGGGCACTACCAGCCCGCGAGAGTGCTCACCAACGAGGACCTCTCGGCCATGGTCGACACCACCGACGAATGGATCCGGTCCCGGGCCGGGATCAAGACCCGCCACATCGCGGGCCCGGACGAACCGGTGGACGAGCTGGCCTTCCAGGCGGCGGGCAAGGCCCTGGCCGGCGCCGGCCTGACCCCGGACGACATCGACCTCGTCCTGGTGGCGACCTCCACCGCGATCGACCGCTCGCCCAACATGGCGGCGCGCGTCGCCGCCAAGCTGGGCATGAGCGGCAACCCGGCCGTGATGGACATCAACGTCGTCTGCTCGGGCTTCACCCACGCCCTTGCCACCGCCGACCACGCCATCCGGGCCGGCTCGGCCACCCGTGCGCTGGTCATCGGCGCCGACAAGATGACCGAGATCACCGACTGGACCGACCGCACCACGTGCGTGCTCACCGGTGACGGTGCGGGGGCGGCCGTCGTCGAGGCCTGCGAGGAGCCGGGCATCGGTCCGGTGCTGTGGGGTTCCGTGCCCGAGATGGGCAACGCGGTCCGCATCGAGGGCTCGCCGCCGGTCTTCGCCCAGGAGGGCCAGTCCGTCTACCGCTGGACCACCAGCCAGCTCCCGCCGCTGGCCCGCAAGGTGTGCGAGAAGGCCGGGGTCGCCCCCGAGGAGCTGGCCGCCGTCGTCCTCCACCAGGCGAACCTGCGGATCATCGAGCCCCTCGCCGCCAAGATCGGCGCCGTGAACGCCGTCATCGCCCGCGATGTCGTCGACTCCGGCAACACCTCGGCGGCGAGCATCCCGATGGCCCTGTCCAAGCTGGTGCAGCGCGGGGAGATCCCCTCCGGGGCCCCCGTCCTGCTCTTCGGCTTCGGCGGGAACCTCTCCTACGCCGGCCAGGTCATCAGCTGCCCGTGACGTCCACCGCGCCCCCGCCCTCCCCGCCCCGCGGGACAGGGCGGGGGCGCGGTGCGTTCCCGTCCCCGCCGCCCGCCCCCGCACCTGGCGAGACGCATCGTCTCGTAAGGCTCATCGGCGCATGCCCGCAGGTCAGCACGGCGTGGCGGACGATCGCGGTGCGAATAAGTGGTCGGAAGCCCGGCGATCCTTTGCTATGGTTGTCCATGTCGCCGCGGGAAACCGGGGCCGACCACCTGGTCCGGGTGGCGGAATGGCAGACGCGCTAGCTTGAGGTGCTAGTGCCCTTTATCGGGCGTGGGGGTTCAAGTCCCCCCTCGGACACACATACACAGACGAAAACCCCACTCCGGTGGGGTTTTTCGCGTTTCCGGTACGGGGACTGCCGGTCGGCCCCGGGCGGGCCGGGCGCCTTTCGGGGCTCAGGGCCGCAGGACCACCAGGCCGTTCGGGGTCGTCAGGGTGCCCACCGTGACCGGGGTGAAGGCGTGGGGGAGCGACAGCCGGGGCCGGTCCCCGGCGTCGGCGGCGTCCGGCGGGATCCCGCCCGACAGGCGCAGCGCGAGGAGCGCCGGGACCGCCGTGCGGCGCGCCGTCCCGGTGGCCGGGCGCAGCCGGTGGGCGGGGGCCGCCGGCAGCGAGAGCGCGAGACTCCCGGCGGCGTCGCCCGCGGCGATCGGGACCGCCGGGCAGACGACCCCGGGGGCGTACGCGCGGAACGGGCCAGCCGTACGCCCAGCGGGTACCGCTCCAGCACCCGTACGACGGCCAGGGCCCGGCGCGCCACCGCCAGGGCCTCGCCGGCCCCGGCCCGGACGAGGGCTCCGCGGGCGGCCGCCGTCAGCGCCGGGTGGCGCAGCGGACCGGTGGACAGCCGCCGCGCCGCGACCCGCACGGCGACCGGCGCGGGCGGCCGGAACGCGGCCAGCACCGTGGTCAGCCCGGGCTTCGGCAGGGGCACCGGGCCCAGGTCGGGATCGTCCGGCTGGTCGACGTAACGCAGCACGGCGGCCTGAGCGCACAGCCGCACCTCGCGCAGGTCCCGGCGGCCGCCCGGCCGAAAGCCCCGGCGGCCCAGCTCGCGGGCCCAGAACCGGGCGTCGTGGTGCTCGCCGCGCCGCGAGTGCTCCAGGAAGAGGCAGTACGCGGCCGAGGAGGTCCGCGCGCTCCCTGACCCGGCGGCGAACTGCCACCAGAACCCGGCCCCTTCGCGCAGCCCGGCGAGGTACAGCAGGCAGCCGAAGACGACCGCGCCGGGCAGGTCGGCGTGGCCGCCGGCGACGAAGGAGGCGAGCTGCGCCTCGGCCTTCGACGCGCAGACGGCGGCCAGGCAGGCGGCCTTGAGGTCGCGGCGGGCCCGCTCCGCGTCGAGCGGGCAGTCCCGTGCGGGGTCGCTCCAGCCATGGGCCGACGGCCGCCGCGCGCGGTGTCCGGGGACGGGCGCGTGCGGGGTGGCGCGCAGCAGGCGGGCCTCGGCGGCGCCGAGGTCGTAGTGCGGGTAGCGCTCGCGCACGCCGGCCCGGGCGAGGAACTCGACCAGGGAGCGCGGGGCCGCGTGGTCCTCGCGGAACCCGTGTCCGTCGGGGGGCCTCATGAGCCGGGGGGCGCGTCGAGCAGGCGGGCGAGCCGCCGGTGGGCCTGGCCGAGGTGCGAGCGGACGGTCGCCTCGTCGACGCCCATCACCGCGGCGGCCTCACCGGGGCTGCACTGCAGGCCGTACCGCAGGAGGACGGCGTCGCGCTGCCGTTCGACGAGCCGGGAGACGGCGGAGTAGAAGCGGATGGTGTCGGTCAGCACCTCGTACCGGTCGGCGCGGGCCTCCTTGAGGGCCGCTTCGAAGGCGCTGGTGTCCATCGGCTCGGGCCGCTGCCGCCAGGGCTCGCGGTGGTGCTGCCGGACGACGATGCAGCCCTTGAAGACGGTCCAGGCGTACGCGTCCAGCCGGTCCATGTGCAGCATCCGGAGCCACTCGGCCATGATCGAGTCGAAGGCGGCGTCCACCGCGTCCTCAGCGCCCGCGTCGGAGCCGAGGTGCAGGTAGGCGAAGCGCATGTACGCGGGCCGCCGGTTGGTGTGGAAGGCCCAGTAGGACAGGCGTGCCGTCGGATCCCACTGGCTCATGGGAGTCGGCCGCCGGTGCCGGCTCGGCAGTCCCACGCTTCCACCGGGCTCCTCCGTTCCGCCTTCGCTCAACGCTCCACCCCGTTCCCCCTCATCCCCTGTGCGGACCAGGTAATCAGCGCGGGCGCACTCGGGGGCGCAGAGGAGAAAGCTGGAAATATTACGTTCGGTGATGATCGGATCGCGATCGATGTCGATCGTCCAGCGCCCCGGCCAGCGCATATGCATATGCCGCACGGGTGGTCCCGGACGGCGGAGGGGTGCACTGCGTGTGACCATCGCACGATTCACTCGTTTGTCGGAGGGTGAGCACATCGCAGCGATTCGGCTCCACCGCCGTCGAGCAGGCCGAGGCGGTCCTCGTCGAGCAGTACCCCCAGCTGGTACGGCTGGCCTACCTCACCCTCCCCGAGCCCCTCGGGCGCCACACCCGCGTGCTGCTGGCGCACCGGGCCGTGCAGCACGCGCTGCCCAGGGGGCTGGGGGGCACGGGCACCGGGCCCGGCGGACCCCGCGGCGGGGGCGGACCCGGCGGACCCGGCGGGCCGGCAGGACCTCCCGGGCCGGGAAGCCCGGGCGGCCCCGGCCCCCTGGCGGGCCCCGACAGCCCAGGCGGGCCGCTCTCCGAGGTACGGGTACGGGTGCTGCGCGCCTCCCTCGCCCCGTCCGGCCGGATCCGCTCCGTCCTGGCGAAGACCGGCTGGCCCCCCGTCCCGCCCTTCGTGTGGGGGCTGCGGCTCTGGCCCCCGGCCGGCGGGATCGACGAGGCGGCCGGGGTGCTGGCGGGCGCGCCGGGGCCGGTCCGGGCCGCCTTCGTCCTGCACCGCATGGACGGGCTCCCCGAGGAGGCGGCCGTCCGGCTCCTCGGGGAGGCCGGCGCGGACGACCCCGCCGACGCGGTGCGCGAGGCGCTCGCGCTGCCCGTCGGCGCACCTCTCCTGGCCACCCTGCGCAACCCGGAGTTCGACGCCAGCGTCGTCAGCGCCCGCCCCACCGACCTGCTCCGGCGCCGCCGCCTGGCCCGGGCCGGGTGGGCCGCCGCCGCCGTGTGCGCGCTGGTCACCGGGGTGCTGGCGGCCGACGCGTCGGCGCCGCGCCCGGAAGCCACGCCCGCCGCCGGGCTGGTGGCCGCACGGGCCCTGGATCCCGGCCGGTTGCTCCGGGTCCCGGCCCAGACCTGGGCCGACACCGCCCGGGTGGACTTCACCGCCTGGCCGGCCCGCGGCGGGCGCACCGCCGACCGGGCGCTGCTGGCGCGGGCGCTGGGCACGTGGGCGGCCCGGCCGGGCGGGGTCCCCGTCACCGCCGCCCCCGGGACGGTGACCGACCCGCCCACCCGGCCCCCGCAGCTGCTGTACGCGGGCGACAGCGAGGGCCGGGCCGTGGTGCTGCTGCTCGACGGGGACCGCGTGGTCCGCTACGCCGAAGCAGCCGCCGGGCCCCGCGAGCGGGAGCTCGCCTTCGCGCGTACCGACGAGGCCGGGGTCACCACCGCGGCCGCGCTGACCCTGGTCCGGCCCTCCGCCGACGGCCCGGCCCGCTACCTGCTCGCCCCGTGGATCGAGCGGGCCTCCACCCGCGACCTGCTCCGCACCGGGGACGGGGGCGCGCCGCTGGCCGTCGCCCCCGACGGGGTCACGGCTCCGGCGGCGGTGCCCCGTACGGCCGGGTACTGCGGGTCCTGGCCCGTACTCGAACTCACCTCCTCCGCCCGCATCGTCGAGAAGCACTCCTTCGTCCTCGCCGACCTCGGCGCGCTCTCCCCGGTCCACCTCACCTACACGCCGCTGCCGGACGGCCCCGGCGCCGTAGCCGCCCGGCAGCCGCGCGAGGCCACCGGGCCGGCCGCGCGGGCCGCCTGGGCGCCCACCGCGTGCCGGCTGCGGGAACTGGGCGGCGGCGCCGTCCGCGCCGTCAACGTCTGGGACTTCGCCGGCTCCGAGCTCCCCGACGGCGGCGGCCGGGCCGTGTGGTCCTGCACCCGCGCCTCCGGCTGGGCCGGCCCCGGCGACGTGCTCGTCCAGCTGCGCCCGCCGGCCGGGCCGCCGCAGGACGTGGCGCGGGCTCGCTCCACGGCGGCCTGCGGGCGCTTCGGGCAGCACCTGCTCGCGGGCACCCGGTGGCGCTCGCCCGCGGGCCGCTGGTACCTGGTGGCCGCGGGGAGCCGCGAGGTGGCCGGGATCACCGTGGCAGGCGCGGTGCGGGCCGAGGCGAACGGCCGGACCCTGGCGGCGCCCGCCGGCCCGGAGGGGGCCCCGGTCTCCCTCACGGGCCGCCTCGCGAGCGGAGCCCGGATCACCGCGCTCGACGGTGCCTCCGGGGGCCGGGACTAGATGAGTGAGTCCAAGGGATGGCCTGCGGACATAGGACGAGGGCGTCCAATGTCAGTGTGTGAAGACGGACCTGGACACCCTCGCGACAG
>NZ_JBHXQN010000105.1:0-9520 GCF_042717785.1 Streptomyces sp. NPDC058619 | reverse complement strand
TATGTGGATGGCGCCGAATCGCTGCCGTGGAACGGCGGAATCGGCGCCGAAGACCTTGCCGAAGCCGTGCGCCCTCTTGTTGCCGCTGTGCGTATCGAACCACTGAGCAGCGACCCTGACTTGTGGGGTGGTCCGGTGGACGACGAGCGGTACGCCCTCATCGCCGACCTGTGATGCCCTGAGGAGGGGTCAGCCGACTACGCCTTCATGTTCGGCGGCCCCCTCGTCGCGGAGCCCTACCATCGGCCCGAAGCAAGCACCCCCGTGCTCTCAAAACCCAGCGACATCAACCTCCCGCGGAAGAGGGCGCTCTCGCGGCTGGGCGACTCGCGCTCTCGCAACTCACCGACAAAACCATCCGCGGGTACGAGTCGGAGCGCTGACGCCTCATCGAATTCACGCGACTCCTTCACCAGCGAGCCGCCTCCCCGCCCGCGGCCGACGCCCGGCCGTTTCGCCGAGCCCGCGCAGTCCCGCCGTTCTCCGGACGCTGGCCCCTCCCTGCTGCTCCACTGGAGGGGCGCAATTTCCCGCAAGCTGAGTGATGCAGGAGGCTGTCATGGCACTACGGTTCATCGGTATCGACCCGGACTCCGACACCGGGCAGTGCCCGACGGTGTGGGTGGACGAGGACACGGCCGACGTCGTCATCCAGGGCTGGAAGGCCGACCAAGTACTGCTCGACCGGTGCCTGGAGACCGGGCCGGTGCCCGACACCGAGGGCGTCGTACGGATCCCGGCCCGGATGGCGGCGATGCTGAGGGAGGCCTGCGATGACGCTGAACGACGCCGTGCCGGGATTTGACGTCCTGCTGGACGGCGCCCGGCACTCCGCGCTCCACCTGGAGATGCGCGACAGCTACGGGGTCGCGGCCGAGTCCGCCGGCTTCGCCCGCTGGCTGGCCACCGGCGTCCGCAACACCGACCCCGACTCGGAGTACTGGGCGTTCTGGACCTGCCTGGTGCGCCGAACCGTTGCACGCGGGGTGAGCGTACGACGGGCCCGGATCGTGTCTGAGCCGCTGTCGGACTACGCGAAGTACAGCCACGCCGGCGCCGTGGTCAACCTCGCGGCCGGCGAGGAGGTCCGCTACCTGCCCCGCTGCCACGCCTCCGACATCGCGCTCCCCGGAAACGACTTCTGGCTGATCGACGGCCGCCTCGTCCGCTGGAACCACTTCGCCGGCAACGGCACCTCCGCCGGCGGCGAGATGTCCGAGGACCCGGCGGCCGCCGCCCTGTGCGCGTCCGCGTTCACAGCCGTCTGGGAGCGTGCCGTGCCCTACGAGGACTACAAGCCCTAGCCGGAGCAGCACCGATGACCTCGCCCCTGTCCAGTGCCCAGGCCGCCCGCTCCGCGCTCGCCACCCGCCTGCGGCACCTGCGCCTGGACGCGGGCCTGGCCGGCCACCAGCTGTCCGACGCCTGCGGCTGGCACCCGGCGAAGACCTCCCGCATCGAGAACACCCGCGCGGCACCCTCCGACGCGGACATCCGCGCCTGGTGCACGGCGTGCGGAGCCGACGGCCAGGCCGAGGACCTGATCGCCGCCGCCCGCAGCGCCACCTCCATGTACGTGGAGTGGAAGCGCCTGAACCGGGCCGGGCTCACCAGCCTCCAGCAGGAGATCGTCCCCCTGGTCGAGCGCACCCGCGCCTTCCGCGTGTACTGCTCCCACGTCGTCCCCGGCCTGCTCCAGACTCCCGCGTACGCGGCCGCCGTCATCACGGCGTACGGCACCTTCCACGGCACGGTTGACGACGTCGAGGCGGCCGCCGCGGCCCGGGTGAAGCGGTCGAAGGTCCTGCACAAGCGCGGACGGCAGTTCGCCTTCCTCATCGAGGAGCCCGTCCTGTACTCCCGCATCGCCGGCCCCGACACCACCACCGCCCAGCTGGAGCACCTCATCGAGCTCGCCCGACTGCCGCAGGTCTCCCTCGGCATCATCGCCACCCGCGCCCCCCGGCCCCTGTGGTCGATGGAGTCCTTCGCCCTCTACGACGACGCCCAGGTCGGCATCGAGCTGCTGTCCGCCAGGGTCACCATCACAGCCCCCGGCGAGATCGCCACCTACCAGCAGGCCTTCGCCGACCTCTCCGGGAGCGCCGTCTACGGGACCGAAGCCCGCACTCTCATCCGGCGGGCCGCCGCAGCACACGGGTGAACGTCCGCAATTTCCCGCAAGAACATTGAGGAGTCTGCCGCCCGGTCCCTAGCGTCGTCGGTGTTGGGATTCCACCGGCCGACGGGAGGCCCCTCATGAGCCCGCCCACCAACGACCCCGAGCCCAGCCGGCGGGACCTGCCCCCACCCGGCTACGGCGCTCCCTCCCCGGAGCTGCTCGTCCGGGCCGAGCGCGGCCTCGCCCGCTTCCTCGGCGACCAGGACGACCGCCGGGACGCAACCACCGACGGGGGCGAGAGGTGAAGAGGACAGCCGACCTCGGCTACGGCCATGAGGACCACCCGCTCCTCGGTCGCCGGGTCCGCGACATCGCCTCCGGCACCGAGGGCAAGCTGATGGCCGTCGTCCGCGAAGAAGTCGCCACCCACAGCGGACCGCGCTGGACGCGACGCGCCTACATCCGCCCCGAGGCCGGCGGCCGCGAGCTGACGACCGCCGTCGGCAACATCCAGCCCCTCGAAGCCCGCTGAACCGCGCCGTCGGAACCACCCCGTGCTGTCCGAGGGCGGCGCCGGTGGTCAGCGGCAGGGCGTCCGTCACGGATCCCGAACGGGCCGCTGCCCGCGTCACCCCCTCGGGGCGGGTTCCGCCCTGGCCCGTGACGTCCGGGGCCGGAGCGGCATTGACCGGCCATGAAGAACACCACCGCCGCCCTGCTCCTGTGCACAGCCCTCCTGGCCGGGGCCCCGGAGGCGGCCGCGGCCGCGCCGGCCAAGCTGAACTACCGGTGCGCTAGCAGCGTCAAGACCATCGACGACGCCGGGTACTCCGGTCTCGGGCCCGACAACTGGGAGATCCGCGTGCAGGTGTGCGCGGCGCGGGCGGGCGCGACCGTCTACGCGTACGCCGAGGCGCGGTGGGACGGCCCGACCTACCCGGTCCTCGACGACCCGACGATCCTCGACGGCGCCAAACTGCGCGTGCAGATCAAGCAGGCCCGGGAGGGGACGGACCCGGTGGTGGTCGAGCGCGACTTCACCGCGATCGAGAGCCGCATGGAGAACAGCGACTCCCAGGGCGACCACAACGGCCGCTACCGCACCCCGACCATCAGCCACAGGGCCGCCCCCGGCGCTCTCGGCGATGCCGCCCCCTACCTGGACTGGCACGGCGACGGACGCGGCTACCAGCGCCACGAATACACCGGATCCCCGACCGCCTGACCGTCGCGCGTGCCCGCGTACCGGGCTGCCGTGCGGGTGCAGCGTCGTACCGGGGTCGGCCCCGCCGGGCTCGTACTGTCACTGCAGAGCTCTACGATCCGGCCGTGGCTGAAATTCGACTCGACGACGACCTCATCCGGCTCCATAAGCGCGCCGACACCGCGTGGGTTCTCCTGCGCGCGATCCAGGACCGGTACGGGCGGCCATCCGGGGAGGGCGGCTGGCAGCCGGAAGCCCACGAGGACTGGCAGGCCGCCTGGCTGGAGTGGGGCGCGCGCCGACACCGTCAGGGGCGCGATCGACCGCTGGGCCCAGGAGAGCGGCCAGTCCCGCCTCGGCGTCGAAGCCCGGCTCAGGGGCGAAGTCCGCGGCGGGAAGAACCCGCAGATCTGGCACGAGGCCGCGTAGTCCCCCGCTTCCGGGCTGGCCGGCCAGCTCGGCGGCGCCGCGCGCCTGCCCAGGGAGCCGGTGACGCCAGAGCGCCACTTGCTGGTGTCCTCCGCTCGCGGCTCAAGTAGGCGCGCGCTCAGGAGGCGGAGCTCTTGGGGTCGTTGGTGCCGAGAATGCGGGTGCGGTCGGCGGCCAGCGCGGCGGACAGAGTCCGCGCCCTGGCGCGGTCACCCGCCCTTTTGGTCCAGTGGGCGTGGTTGCTGCGGGTGGTGAGGGTGTCGGGGTGGTCGGGTCCGAGGATGCGGGTGCGGTCGGCGATCAGCACGGTGGACAGGTCGCGTGCTGTGGCAGCGTCTCCTGCCTCTCCCGTCCAGACGGCATGGTTGCTGCGGGCGAGGAGGATGTCGGGGTGGTCGGGTCCGAGGACGCGGGTGCGGTCGGCGATCAGCACGGCGTACAGGTCCCGTGCTCTGGCAGCATCCCCTGCCCGTCCCGTCCAGCTGGCGTGGTTGTTGCGAGTACTGAGGGTGTCGGGGTGGTCGGGTCCGAGGATGCGGGTGCGGTCGGCGATCAGCTGGGAGCACAGGTCGCGCGCTGCGGCAGCGTCTCCTGCCTCCCCCGTCCAGCCGGTGTGGTCGCCGCGGGCCTCAAGAGTCTGGGGGTGGTCGGGTCCGAGGACGCGGGTGCGGTCGGCGATCACCATGCCGCACAGATCCCGTGCCGTGGTGACGTCCCCTGCGTCCCCCGTCCAATTGGCGTGGTTGTTGCGGGTGGTCAGGGTGTCGGGGTGGTCGGGTCCGAGGACGCGGGTGCGGTCGGCGATCACCATGCCGCACAGATCCCGTGCTGTGGTGACGTCTCCTGCCTCCATCGTCCAATAGGCGTGGTTGTGACGGTTCGTAAGGGTATGCGGGTGGTCGGGTCCGAGGGCGCGGGTGCGGTCGGCGATCAGCACGGTGTACAGGTCCCGTGCTGCTGCGGCATCTCCGGCTTCTCCGATGCGTTCCGCTTCGATGGCTCGGGCGGTGAGGGCTTGCCTGGTGAGGAGCTTGTCCTGGGCGTTCGTGCTGGTGAGGGGGTTGTCCAGGATGTTCAGGCCAGCGCCGGGGCCGCCCTCGGTGAGTTCGGTGGTGATGCGGCCGACGGTGTCGTTGATCGCTGACGCGCGCACCAGCGTTGCGTCGATGTCGTCGCCCTCGGGGTCCTCGGAAACCGGCCCCCGCACGTGCGGAAGCACCACCGTAACGAGTCCGGGAAGGTGATCGTGAGGTGAGGGCTCGTCTCCGCGGAGCCGGTCGAGGTCGTCTGTCAGCTCTTCGATCCGGTTCTGGAGCCGAGCAGCGAGCTCCTCGGCCTGGCGCTGCTTCTCCTCCGCCCGCTCCAGTTCCTCCCGTGCCTTCTCCGTCTGCGACTCGGCACGGGTCAGCTTCCGCTGCACGGCTGCCAGCGCGCCCGTGCCCCCGGCCCGGGCGAGCTGGTCGCGTTCCTTCGTCAGACCGGCGACCCGGTCCTGCAGCGTGTGGATCATCCGGAGGAGCACCATGACGAGCTTGGCCGAGTTCTCCGCAGCCTGGCGGAGCTCCTCCCGCTGTTCCAGAGAACGGTTGAGGCTGTCCAGGGCCTCGATCTGCCGGGCCTGCACCTGAACCAGGTCCACCACGTCCGAGCCGGAGGGACGCCCGGCTGTGTCAGTCGCGGGCTTCGGCGGGTGAAGGGCGTCGTACAGCAGCCGGCTCGCTTCGCTGTGCCGGCGTTCGCGCAGCGGGGCGGGGACCGTCGCGTTGACGATGCCGGTCACGAAGTGCTGCGGGGGGATCTTCCCGCCGAGGTAGACGCTGATCTGCGACTTGGAGAAGGGCACCTCGGTGGCCAGCCGGGCCAGGGTCTTCCCGGACTCGTCGACCCGCTTGCGGAGGAACTCCGCGAGCTGCCGCGCGTGCGGGCTATCCGTCTGTATTGGCCCCCACGGCCTGCCGCCTCCGCCGCTCTTCCCTGCTGCCGGCATCCCGCCCCCACCCACGTTCTGATCCGGATCCGTCCGGCCCGTCCCGGACAACCACCCCTCCATCCGGAACCTACCTGCGACGTCCCGCCTGGGGGGTCCGGATAACCCAACTCCCCCCGAAGGTCTGCCTCAAGCCGTACACCGCGGAACCAGCAGATCGAAGGGGCACCCCCGTGAACGACACGCTCTCCCTGATCGCCGACCTCCTCACCATCGCCGGAACCCTCCTCTCCCTCACCCTCCAGACCCGCCGCGCACGCAAGGAGACCGACGAGGAGTAGAACGGTGAGGAGCGCGAGTCCTGACCGGTGCGGGACCGTGTACCCGGCCCGCGTGGCGCCCGACACCTCGGGCGCCACAACCGGCGGGGCGCCGGGCACCTGCGGTGCCGTTTCTGCGGGTGAACCAAGACGCCCGCCCGGGTGACACCGCCCCGGACCCCTCCCCGTGGCCTGGTCAGGGCGGCTACAACCCGGGTTCGTGATCACCACCCTGCTGCGCCGCGGTCTGTCCGCGCTCGCCCTCGCGACCCTGCCCCTGCTCGCCACGACCCTCCCCGCTGTCGCTACCCCGGCCGTCCCGGCGGCGGAGCTGCCGTTCACCTCGTACGCCCCGGCCCGCACTGCCGCCCGCGGGCCGGCCGCCGCGCCGGAGGTTCTGCCGATCGGGGTCGCGGTCTCCGCGCTGCGGATCGCGGACGAGTCCCGGGACGGCTACGACCGCGACGCGTTCAGGCACTGGAACGCGGGCGAGAACCGCACCGACGGCTGCGACACCCGCCGCGAGGTCCTGATCGCCGAGGCCGTCGAGCCGCCGGTGGTCGGGCCGCGGTGCACGCTGACCGGGGGCAGCTGGTGGTCGTACTACGACGAGCAGACCGTCACCTCCGCCGGCGCGCTTGACATCGACCACATGGTGCCCCTCGCCGAAGCCTGGGACTCGGGCGCCTCCGCCTGGACTCCGGCGCGGCGTGAGGCGTACGCGAACGACCAGCAGCAGACGAGCAGCCTCGTCGCGGTCAGCGCCCGCTCGAACCGGCAGAAGGCCGACCAGGACCCCTTCGAGTGGCTGCCGCCAGCCTCGGAGGCGCTGTGCCGGTACGCCTCGGAGTGGACCGCCACCAAGCTCCGCTGGCAGCTCGCCGTCGACCAGAGCGAGCAGGACCGCCTGTACGACATCGCGGCCGGCTGCGGCGGCAACACCGTCACCTACACCCCCGCCCCGTAGACCCACCCGGACAGGCCTTGTTCCCCCGGGCGATGCGGCGGCTCGCCGGGGAACAAGCCTGCGCCTGAGCGGAGCCGGTCGGGCGGCGGCTGCTGTCGCGGTGGGGGGACCGAGCACAGAGGCACGTGAGGTCAGCGGCTGGGCCGGGGAAGCGGCGGGCGAGGATCGTCCACTCCTCATCCCGCCCAGCCCAGCACCAGGCGGCCGGCGGTCTCCCGCTGCTCGGTGAGCTCGCTGAAGATCGGCTCCAGCTCGGGACAGAGCGAGGGATGAGCGTTGCCTGCGGGCGGGCTCGGTGTTCTGTCGGCCCCGCATGGTGCGGCGGGGACAGCGCGCACCCGCCGGATACCGCGTCTTCCGAATAGCGCTCCGCGCCAGCTGGCGGCTATGCCTGGGACGCCGTCCGTCGGGAGGCGTACCGAATGACCAGGCGTCCCAGCTGACCCTGATCGCGGTCACCGCGAAGTCGAACCGGAGCAAGGCGGATAAGGACCCGGCGCACTGGCTTCCGCCCGCCGGGCTACCACTGTCAGTACGCCGCGGAGTGGGTGGCAACGAAGCTGCGCTGGGGACTGGCCGCGGCCGAGGCGGAGCGCGAAGCGCTGCTGGAGCTGGCGGGTCCAGGAAATAGGCATGCTCGGTTTACAGGGCGGATACGCTGCTGCGGGGCGAACAGCTGTGACCGCCCGGTTCGCCCACAGGGCTCGGCATGCGTCATTCCAGCCGACTGTCATCTGCTATGAGTTCTGAGGGTCCAGGTCGGTGCCCTCGTCGGTGAAGTAGTCAGCTGCCGGCACTGCAGGTCCTGCATCGACGGCGGCTCGGTAGCATCCCTCGACTATGGCGGCGAACGCCGCAGCTTTTCGCTGTTGCCCTCCTATGGCGCCGCGAAGCCAGTCGTGGCAGCCGTATTCCCAATGCGCTCTTCCTATTTCGCCGCGAAAATGCCGCTCAAGGGTGTACCTGAGTGTGGAATCATCCACGTCTCCCAGTTGATGCGCAGCATACCATCTACCCATGATCAGATTGGCAAATATGATTTGCCTGTACCGCTCGAATGGCATGGGAGTGTTTGGCGGTTCCAGGCACTCTGCCAGGGCGCGATCTCCCATCGTTAGATAGATCATCCCCCTATGGGTAGACCTGTCTCGTTCATCTCTGGCAGTCTTTGTCTGCAGCGCTTGAAACGTGAGCGAGACTATAACGCCAGTCAGTGCAATTCCGGAAATCAGCACCGACGCTGCACTGAAGGCCTGTGCGCGGTTGTCGATGAGTCTGAAAACCAGGACCAGAAGCGCTGAAAGAAAGGCCACCGCAAAGATCACAAAGACCCGAGTCCTACGAGGAATCATCGCCATAGAGTCTCATAGCACTGCATAGATTTCAGCCCAGTTGCCTGGGTTGCCAAGAGAAGGAGCCTCGAACAACAGGGGCTGGCCTGGAAACCATCCCCTCTGTTCCCTTGAGCGCCATCCGACTCAGGACTGTCGCGATCGCTCAGCTGATCAAACCGTGAGCTGTTGCCGCCCCACATCATCCGTCCGAAGAACGCGGAGGTTGTGAAATCGGACCTCGACGATGGTTCTGCGCATCGGCCCGTCACGTGCTGGCGTTGCCGTGGTTGTCGATAGGTGGGACCAGAGCGAGGGCGCGTTCGCGGAGGTCTTCGACGCCGGCGCCTGTGGTTGAGGCGTGCGAGGCACACGCGGGATGTGCGTGGCCGCCGCCCAGGTCCTTGACCGACGAAGCTCGTGAGGCACTCCTGGCGCTGATGGCTGATGGCTGATGGCTGATGGCTGACGCTGACACGGACGTACGGATCGCGGCCTGCCGCAAGGCCGGCGGGATCATGAACGGCGATCCCGCCGTCACCAATGCCATGGCGGCTCTCCTCCATCACCCGGAGCGCCGGGTTCAGCTTGTTGCCGTGCACGGTCTTGCACTCCACGAGGACGAGCGGTGCGTGGAAGGCGCAGATCGTCTGGGTCCGCCGCGGCCCGGCTTCCAGGACGAGGAGATGAGTTACCTCGATGTGGCGTGGCGGTACATGTGGCGCCGCGACGGCATCAGACGTCAGCCCGAGCCTGATGCCAGGTGCCCCGGAGCCGGGAATACCGCACGGTTCGAATAGCGCCCCCCCCGCCAGCTGGCGGCTACGCCTGGGGTGCGGCGCGTCGGGAGGCGTACGCGAACGACCAGGCTTCCCCGGTCACGCTGATCGCGGTCACCGCGAAGTCGAACCGGTCCAAGAGCGACAAGGACCCGGCGCAGTGGCTCCCGCCGACGGGCGGCTAACACTGCGAGTACGCGGCGCAGTGGGCCGCGAGCAAGCTCCGCTGGGACCTGGACGCCGACGACGCCGAGCGCCAGGCCCTCCTCGGCGTCGCCGAGGACTGCCCGAACACCACCGTCGTCTACGAGCGAGCCCTCTAACCGCCCTGCGCAGCGGCGGCGCCGGCTGGTTCAGGCGAGGCGGGAGCCGAGCCGGAACCTCAGGTCGCCCGCCGCCCGGCGTACCTCCTCGTGCTGGCTGTCGTCGTCGAGGAGCCCG
>NZ_JBHXQN010000104.1:0-10959 GCF_042717785.1 Streptomyces sp. NPDC058619 | reverse complement strand
ACCTCCGAGGCACCGTGTGCCCGGCCCCGCCCCGACCATGCACTCGATCTTATTTGTTTCTTATCCGTGCAGGCGGGCATGTGAGCCGGTCGGCCCCGGCGATCCAGCTCCACCAGGCGTATCCGGACAAGGCGGTGGCCGACCCCGGCCGGTTCGGACTGTGCAACGACTACCCTGCCCCGTGGCGGGAGGTCACCTTCCGTGGCCCACGCCCACTGGTCCTGTCGGTAGCCCGGCCAGAGCTCCGCGACGCGATCGCGGCGGCGGACGGCCTTACCGGCGGCGTCATCCGCATCTGCACCGGCCCCCGCTGAACCCCAGCCCGGTGGGAGCCCGTTCCTAGGCGACCGTGAGTACGATCTTGCCTTGGATGTGCCCCCGGGCGGCGCGTTCGTGTGCTGCCCGGGCGTCCGCGAGAGCGAACGTGCTGTCGATCGCTACGCGGACCGTGCCCGCGTCGAGCAGGCGCCCCAGCTCGGCGAGCTGCGCGCCGTTCGAGCGGACCTGGGCACTCGAGACCGTGACACCCAGCTGTG
The DNA here is from genome assembly GCF_042717785.1 of Streptomyces sp. NPDC058619. Taxonomy (NCBI): domain Bacteria; kingdom Bacillati; phylum Actinomycetota; class Actinomycetes; order Kitasatosporales; family Streptomycetaceae; genus Streptomyces; species Streptomyces sp. NPDC058619. The sequence goes on along the minus strand of NZ_JBHXQN010000104.1, from coordinate 10,423 downwards.
CGGTCTCCTCGGGGTCGAAGTCTCCGGGGAGTACGGGGAACAGGGAGCCGCCGCGCCCCAGCGTGCGCAGGAAGCGCCTGCTGTCGGGGCCGCCGACGGTGTCGAGAACGAGGTCGACGTCGCGCACCAGTTCTTCGGGACGACTCCTGGTGTAGTCGAAGAACCGGTCGGCTCCGAGCTCGCTCAGGAACGACTCGTGTGCGCCCGATGCCACGGCGATGACGCGCGCGCCCTTCCACTTCGCCAGCTGCAGTGCGAAGTGCCCCACCCCGCCCGCGGCGCCGTTGACGAGTACCGTCGTGTCGGCGTCCAGTGCCGTCGGCCGATGCCGTGCCTCCTGGAAGGGGGAGGGGTGGTCGTGTCCGGGCTCGATCAGGAACTGCCACGCGGTGAGTCCGGCCATCGGCGCCCCGGCGGCGTGCACGTGGTCGATGCCGGCCGGCTTGCGCGCGAGGTCCGTCGCGGGCGCGGCCACGTACTCGGCGTACCCGCTGCCGTTGAAGCTGGGGAACCGCAGAAGGCCGAAGACTTCGTCGCCCACCTGCAGACCGGTCACGTCCGCGGCGACGGCCTCGACGACGCCTGACACGTCCGTTCCCGGAATCACCGGCAGGCTGACCGTCGACTCCGTCTCCCCGGGCATCCTGGTGAGTCCGCCACGCAGGTACCAGTCGGGGGGATTGATGCCGGCCGCGTGAACGCGGACGAGCGCCTCGCCCAGCCGGGGCTCGGGAATCGGCACCTCGTCGTGGCACAGGACCTCCGGGCCGCCGTGTTCGTGGAGCCGGATCGCCCTCATCGTGCGTGTCGGCATCGTCTTCTCCTGTACGCGCTGCGGGATACGCTTATCCGGACCACTGATCCGGATAGTCAAGGGGGCCAGATGCGGGCCGACGCCAGGAAGAACCGCGACCACCTGCTCGCAGTAGCGGGCGCCGCCATCTCCGAGCAGGGGGTGGACGTGTCGCTGCGCGACATCGCGCGCAGGGCCGACGTCGGGCTCGCGACGCTGTTGCGGCACTTCCCGACGCGCGAGGCGCTGCTCGACGCCCTGCTCCGTACGAGCTTCGACGAACTGACGGCCGAGGCGAGCAGGCTCGAGACGTCGAGCTCGCCCGAGGACGCCCTGCTTTCGTGGCTGTACGACTGCGTCGCGTGGACGACCGAGTACCGGGGGGTGACGGTGCTGATGGCAGCCGCCATCGAGGACACCGGATCCGCACTCCACGCCTCGTGCGTCACCCTGCGCGCAGCCGGTGCGCGGCTCCTCGCCCGCGCCCAGACCGACGGCGCGGCGCGGAGCGACATCGACGGCGCCGATCTGTTCGCGCTGGTGGCCATGCTTGCTTGGCTCGGCGATCAACCCTCGCTTGCACCGCGCTCCGATCGTCTGTTCAAGGTAGTCGCGAGCGCGATCCTGACGAGCGCGGGCAACTGCCAAACCGAGGAGGAAGGCGGCTTTCGGGCCCGCCCCCGGACCCGTAAGTGATGTGGCCACCGCCAAGCGGGCGACGTCGACCGGCGCCGGTGCTAGGGAAGTCGAGCCGGTGAACACCTGCCGCCGCTCCGCGGCGATGGAGCCGAGGTGATGCGGACGACGCCCTCAGGGGCGTCGCGCTTCACCGCCCCGATGACCCAGACCTTCAGCGCCCGGAGCCGCGCACCGTCTCCGCACGGAACGGCCGCTGGGAACGGCCGGACAGAAGCAAGCTTCAGCGTTAGTGTCACGGGGGTCCCCATGGCCATGGGGTCGAGCGCTTCGCCCCTTCCACCCTGTCCGGAACCGGAGCACGATGTCCATCGCAGGTCTCCAGCAACCCTTCTCGGAGAGATTGGCTGCATCCATCACCGGGCCTCGGGCCGTCGCGGATCTGCGGCGATACTTCGGGATCGGGCTGTCGCCCGGCGCGGTGCCGTTCACCGGCAGCCGGTTCGAGCATCTGGCGGGCGGGGGAGACCGGCCGGCGGTCCTCGACCGGATCACGGCGGAGGATCTGGTCGCGGTGCAGACCTTGTCGGTGACCGTTCCGGCGTCTGTCGCGCTGGACCTGTTGGAGGGACCGCTCGGCGCGCGGCTGTCCGGTCTGCTGCTCGCCATTCCCGGGGACCTGGACATGGTCGACTCCGAGGTGTCCGACCTGGCCCCGGGGTCCCCGGCGGCCCGGGCCTGGCAACTGCTCGAAGATCAACCCGATGTCGGGTGGGTGATCGCGGGAAAGCTCCTGGCCAGGAAGGGTCCGCGGCTGCTGCCGGTCTACGACACTCTGGTGCGCTGCGCTCTGGGCCGCCCGCGCCCCTCGTTCTGGCTTGCGCTGCATGCCGCGCTGCGCGCGGACGGCCACGCCTTGCAGCGTCAGCTGCTCGCGCTGCGCCGTGCCGCCGGCGTTCCGGAGACGGTGAGTGCACTGCGGGTATGCGATGTGGTGGTGTGGATGGGACACCGGGCAGAGGGCCACGCCTGTCCCCGCTGACGTCGGCCTGAGGGGCGGCTACTTGGACGTGACGTGTCCTACCGGGTCGGGTCCGGTGGCCAGCGCCTCGCAGGCGATCTGCCAGGCGGGGGCGCCGGGGTGGAGTTGGGTGTGGAGGTAGGCCGCTGCGAGCCGGGCGAGGGCGGCGACCCGCTCGGGGTTCTCGTCGGTGGTCTCGGCGGCGTCGTACCCGGCGATCCCCCCGAGCCCGTGCTCCGCGTCGAACAGGGTGAGCAGGGTCTTGGGGCCGGGGGCGAGGGTGTAGGGGTCGGCGTGCCAGTCCGGACCCATGTCGGTGAAGTGCCGGGAGTCGTCCTTGTCCCCGGCGACTACCAGCGCGGGTGCGGTCATGGTGGAGAAGTCGACGGCCCCGATGATCGGCCACAGCTCGGCCACGGGCCCGTTGAGGACGTCGCCGCCCCTTCCGGGCGCGGCGAGCAGTACACCCGCCTTGATGCGGGGCTCGACGAGGTGCACCACGTTCCCGGTGCCGGGGTCGGTGATCCCGGCACCCAGCAGGAGGGCGGCGGTGAAGCCTCCGAGCGAGTGGCCCGCGAGGGCGATCCTGGTGTGGTCGACCCGTCCGGCGAGGCTCGGTACGGCGTTCTCGATCACGTCGAGCCGGTCGAGGACGTGGGTCATGTCCTCGGCGCGGGAGCGCCAGAAGTCGGGTGCGCCGGGGGCCTCGGCGACCAGGTGGGCCAGCGTGCGGGAGGTGAGGTGGGTGGGTTGGATCACGACGAATCCGTGTGCCGCCCAGAAGTCGGCGAGCGGCGCGTAGCCGTTGAGCGAGGAGAGGTTGTTCGAGGGGCCGTGGCCGTGGGAGAGGAGGATGACGGGGAGGCCGGTTCCGGTCGCGGGTGCGGAGACGCGCACCTGCAGGTCCACGGGACGTCCGGGCACGGACAGGACCATGGGGCTGAGGGACAGGACCGGGACGGGCGCGCCCAGGGCGTCGGGGGTGGTGGATGTACTCACGGTGGGGTTCCCTTTCGGTAACACTCGCCCCTCGCCTGCGGTCGGCAGGACGGCGGGCAGGCGGTCAGGACGTCCTGTTTCGGCTAAGCTGAAACGGAACGACGCTCCATTTAGTATCCGGAGCGACGCTCCGTTTTGTCAATAGGTATGAGCCGACGTCGACCGGTGTCGAAGGAGAACGTGATGGCCGCCGAGGGTCCTGCAGGGGATTCGCCGTCCCGGAGCAAGCGGGCCGACGCCCAGCGCAACCGGGAAACGGTGCTCACTGCCGCAGCCGAGGTGTTCGTCACCTCCGGCGTCGACGCGCCGATCCGCCGGATCGCGGCCCAGGCGGGCGTCGGGATGGCCACGATCTACCGCCATTTCCCGACCCGGGCCGACCTCGTCACCGCCGTGTACCAGCACCAGATCGAGGCGTGCGCCGAGGCCGGCCCGGACCTGCTGGCCGGCGCCGACTCCCCGTTCGACGCACTGTGTCAATGGGTCGACCTCTTCGTCGACTTCCTCGTGACCAAGCACGGCCTCGCCGACGCCCTGCAGTCGGACAGTGAGCGCTTCGCCGCGCTGCACGCCTACTTCCTCGACCGCCTGCTGCCCGTCTCCACCCGACTGCTCGACGCCGCCGTCGAGGCCGGCGACATCAGGCCCGGCACACGGCCCTACGAACTGATGCGCGGCATCGGCAACCTCTGCATCGGCCGCGACAACGACCCCCGCTACGACCCCCGAAGGCTGATCGCCCTCCTCCTCCAGGGCCTCCGGCAGCCGCCGCCCCGGGGTTCCGTCTGAAACCGATGGCTTGCCGCTGCCCGGCTGTGACGATGCCTCTGTTTCCCAGCCAGAGGACATCTGCTCGTTTTCGTGGGTGCGGGGTGCGGGGTGCGGTGCTGACCGCCCCGCCGTCCCGGGTCGCGCTGCCGGTCCACGCCCTGCTCGTCTCGAAACCCACGGCGCGGGCCCCTGTGTAGGGGGTGAGATCGACCGCCTCGGCATCGGGATCGTCCAGGTCGACCCGGTAGACGTGGTAGTTCTCGTCGCCGCCGCGGTCCTGCTCGTACAGCAGCCAGCGCGGATCGTTCGTCCGGTGGAAGTGATGTGGGGCAACGTCCAGACGATGATCCTGGCGATCACCCTCGCGTTCGTGTTCGGCTACTCCTTCACCCAGTTCGCGGTCCGCCGGGCCTGCCTGGACTGGAAGAGCGCGATCAAGGTCGCGCTGGCCGCGGACACCGTCTCGATCGCGGCGATGGAGCTCGTCGACAACGGCATCATCGCCCTGACGCCCAGCGCGATGGACGCCCACTGTCGGACGCACTGTTCTGGACGGCGCTGATGGGGGGCCTTGCCGTGGCCTTCCTGATCACCACGCCGGTCAACAAGTGGATGATCGGCCGAGGCAAGGGCCACGCCGTCGTACACGCCTACCACTGACCCCGGCCGTACACCGCGCCCGGCCGCACCTCACGGTGTGGCCGGGCGCCGTCGCGTCCAGGGGCGTTAGCTGGAGGTACCGGGGGCTTCGACGGCGGCCGCCCCGGATCCGCCGGCCCCCCGGGGAACGGAGGCACCGACGATGTCCAGCACCGTCAAGGACATGCTCGCCACCCACCCGGCCGACCTAGGCGACATCGACCAGGCCAAGCTCACCGCCTGTATCGAGGAGTGCATCACCTGTGCGCAGGCGTGTACGGCGTGCGCGGACGCCTGCCTGTCCGAGGGCATGGTGGGCGATCTCGCCAAGTGCATCCGCACCGACATGGACTGCGCCGACATCTGCACCGCCACCGCCGCGGTCCTCTCCCGCCACACCGGCTACGACGCCAACATCACCGCCGCGATCCTGAAGGCGTGCGCCATGGTCTGCAAGGCGTGCGCCGACGAATGCGGACGCCACGCGGACGTGCACGAGCACTGCCGCATCTGCGCCGAGGCCTGCCGCTCCTGCGAGCAGGCATGCAACGAACTCCTCGGCGCGCTCGGCTGACGCCCGCCCGCCATCCGGCCCCGTCGGAAGCCACGGACCCACTCGTCCGAGAGGAAACACGCCCCACGGGCGGGCCGTGGCCGAGGTAACGCTATGCTCCCCGGCATGGTTATGGCCCGGGCGACCCGTAGCGCGCCGCGGTCCCGCTCTCGTGCAGCGGACCCGTGGCGAACGTGGGTGCTCGCCGCGCTTCTCCTCACGCTGATGTACAGCCACGGTGTCAGCGCGGAGAGCGCCACAGGCCACGCCCATCTCGGGGCGCCGACCAACGCGGCAGCCGTGCACGTTCCGGACCCAGGTTCCGCCGAACACAGCCACGAGGCGCCCGCTCCGCACTCCGGCCAGGGCCACACCGACCACCAGGACGCTCCGGAGCCCGATCACGCAGCTCACCAGTGTGTGTCCGGCCAGCCCCAACAGGGCGCCGCACTGCCCGCCCCGTGCGAGGCCCAGACCATTCACCGGCCTCCGTACGCGTATGCAGCCGGCGCCGCTCGACCTGTCACGGCGCTCTTGGCATCTGCCCCCGTGCCGGACTCAGCGGTCCTACGGATGTAAGCCTTCACGCCAGCCAACCGGTCGACGGCCTGTCGGGCACAACCCCGCGAGCCCCATCCGCACCAGTGCACCAGCGGCGGCTCGGCCATGCCGTGCGATGCGCCTTCGCTGCCTGTGCCGTGCGGCGCCGAGCCACGCTCACCTTGCGCTGCGCCCCGCGAGTCCGATCTTCGGCCCCGTCCTGCCCGCCTGCCTCGTTGAGAGATCCAGGCCCCACTGAACTTCCCTTGAAGGGTCCGCTTTGTCCTCCTCGCCCAGTCTCGCCCCCACGACCCCGCCTCCGACCCCGTCGCAGCCGACCCGCAGCCAACGCCGCTCGGACAGCCAGTCCGGCCTCCCAGCCCACCACATCTCCGAACGCCACCCACCCCAGCAAGGAGCCCGGGCACGACGACGGACACCAGCACTGAGCCATCCCGCTCCGCCGTCAGAAGACAGGCAGAGCGACATCCGGCAGTCTGAGGCAGCGCGGCCCCCGGTGTCCGACCAGTCGGTGAGCGGATCGATCCGCTGCCAGACCTGAGGCGGCCCGGTCGGCGCCCACATCGCCGGCGTGCAGGCAATGCGGGCGCCCGGCGACGGGGGTCAGCGCTGCTGTGGGACCTGCTCGCGCTGGCGCGGCGCCCGTAGCGGGTCACCCCCGCGCGGCTTGGCCGCCGTGAGCAGCACCGCGAGGGCAGCGGCCGCGTCCGCGATCAGCTCGATACGCATGCCCTCCAGCTCGCCGCCGGCGAGCGCCGCCCGGGCGGCCGCATCCATTCCCCCTCCCTGGAACGCCACGGGATGAGAACAACCACCACGAAACCCTCGGGGCCTGTGGAGAGCCGGGTGCGGTGCGAAGTCGCATGTCCGGTTCGGGAAGCGGCCGCCTGCGCCCCGGCCCGGCGGCCCGGTGCCCGCTCCCGGCCTCCGGGTGGTGGTCCGTGGCGGCGCCGTCCCCGTCGGGGCCGGACGGGTGACAGGTGGGTGGCGGCGCCTACTGGGGCCATCGTCAGCAAACGAGTGCACCGCAGGCAGTCGGCGCGGCTACGTGCGCGCGATGGGGAAGCGATGGACGGTGATGCCGGGGTCAGCCGGCATTCCGTGAGAGGGGAACCGTGCGATGGAGCAGTCTGGGCTGGAGAGCAAGATCCAGGCGCTGGAGACGACTCTGGCCGTCCAGGAGGCGACCATGGCCGGGGCGCAGGCCACCCAGGCCGCGACGCAGGCGGGGATGACCTCGACGTTCACCGCGACGCACGCGGGGACGTGGTCCGTGATGGCCGTCGGCAGTGTCGCGCTGCTGGTGGGGATCTTCCTTGGTATGGCCATCGCCAGGGACTGACGGACGGCCCCGCCCTACCGGGAGCGTCCGTCTGGCTGTGCGCCGCCCTCTGCCCGGCCTGATGGTCGGGCAGAGGGCGGTTTGCTGCAAGGTGGCTGCGGCCCAGCAGAGATCACAGCCTCACCTCGCACGGTGGACACTTTCCCCCAAGCGGGCGGGAGGAGAGCGTGGCGGTCCCGGGATCACCCAGTTACGGATCGGCGACTTGCGCGGGAGACGGGGCGAGAGCGGGGCCCGGGCCGGGGCAGCAAGCCGCCTCGCGACCGTGCGGCTCGGCTTCTCCCCGGTGATGTTGCGGGGTCAGGAGCCGTTGTCGTCGTAGTTGTCCCGGCTGCCGGCCTTGGCCAGCCCGCGGCTGATCATGTAGCCGACGGTGAGGATCACGATGTACAGCCATGCCTTGTCGGCGCGGAAGTAGTCGAGGTGACCCTCTTCGGTGCCCACGAGCATGGAGGCGATCAGGACCGCGATGACGGCAGCGATGTAGACGAAGAACTCCGTCGTCTTCAGGGCCGACTTCGTCTCGGTCGACAGGCGGCGTGTCCCGTGTCCGGAAACCTCGGCACCGGCGGTCCGGCGACCTGCGGGCGTGCCGCCCGGGCTCGCAGTGGTCATGGCAGGTGTCCAATCCGTTGTGCGGGGCACGGAGTGCTCCACGAATGGGGAGGCAACTACTCACACCCGATGTTCAGGCGGAGCTGGCTGCGGCACGCAAAGAGGATCCGTGAACTGGAGGAGGAGCGGGACATCCTCCGCAAGGCGGCCCGGTATTTCCCAGGGGAGACGCGCTGGTGACGCTGCCAGTTCGTTGAAAATCACCAGCGCCGGTTCGGCGTCACGCGGCTGTGTTCGATGCTGGGGATCTCTCGCTCGAGCTTCTACTACTGCGTCGCACCACGCAGATCGCCGGCCTGACCGTCGCCGATGCCGCGGCGCTGCTCACCGTCCTGGTTCAGGGCCAGCCGCCGCCGTGACCGGGGCTGGCCGGTGACGGCCGAAGCCGCCCTCGGCACCCACCGGGTCCGCGCTGCCGCTGTAGCGGCGCGGACCGCGCGCGAGGGCGGGTCCGGGTGGATCGACACCGCCCCGCACTACGCCGGCGGCACCGTCCACGCGGAGCCAGGTGCTGGACGCGTTCCCTGCGGTGCGGGTGGCGACGAAGACCGGCTTCTACACCCGCGCCCAGGGCCGGGCGGCGGTCGAGGCCGGGGTGCTCCGCGCCGGGCAGGCCGATGGCCCGGCACAGCCTTGCCCCGGACTTCATCGACTGGCAGACCCGCCGCTCCGCCGCCGCTCTCGGCCGCGCCGACATCGCCTTCGTCCACAACCCCGAGACCACCGGCCACGGCGACCGCGACCGCCTGCACGCCGAAACTCCGCGCCGCCTTCGAGGTTCTCGAAGATCCTCTCGCCTCCGAACTCATCGGCGGGTACGTCATCGCCACCTGGTCCGGCTCCACCGAGGACACCTTCACCGAGGACGCCTTCACCGTCCCGGAACTCCTCGCCTTCGCCCGAAGCGGGCGGTCCAGGTCACCACCTGGCTGCTGTCCAGCAGCCTGTCAGCCTGGTCACGGCCCAGCCGATCACGCGCGCGCTCGACGGGCGCGGCCCTCTGGTCCAGGCCCGCTCTGCCGGCCTCCTCGCCTTCGGGTCCGCGCCCCTGCACGCCGGGGAACTCCTGGATCTGGTGACGCCCGAACTGGTTGAGTTGATCCGGCCCGGCGCCCACCCGGCCGCGGCCTGTCTGCTCGCCGCCGGCTCTTGTCCGAGCGTGGACGTGGGTCGTCCAGAGCCGATACGGCGGTGTCCCAGTGCTCGCTCGTGCTCGCCGAAACCAACAGGGAGTCGGCCTCGGCATAATGGATCCGTTGAGCCAGTGACGCTCCGCCAGCTCTTCGGAAAGCTATAGGTCATCGTCATGGAGCACGCCGACCTCGAAGACCCCGCCTTCAGTGACCGCGTCGAGCACCGGGCGCCGATGCGGCGGACAAGAACTCGTACCCGCCGCATGGATTACATCCGAGGTTGACTGACGCAACGTCGCGCGCGACGCCAGTGGGGGCCAGCCACCAACCTGGCCGGTCCCCACCGCCGCCTTACCCGGCTATCCCACGTGCGTCAGCAGCAGGTGGCGGGCGATATCCCGCAGGACTCTCGGGTCACGCATCCGGTGATCTGCTTGCGATCTCGCGCCGCCATGGCCAGCAAGTCCGCGACTTCCGGCGGCCTTCTGCTGGCAGGGTCAGCTCAATGTGGCGCATTCCGCGACGGCGCGGAAGGTGGTTTGCTCATTGGGGTCGATGGTCACTTGCCACGAGTTGCCCGTGCCCCTCTGGTTCTCAAGGACAAAGAATTCGATGTCCGCCCCCGGCTCCGGAACGACGACGAACCCGCCGCCTGTGACGACACTTCCGGCGGGGCACGTCGCGGTGGAAGTCGCATTGGTGCCGGATGGCGCTACGACCAGTGTTCCCTCCACCTGGAAGGTGGTGAGAACGGCACCTGGTCCGGGCGGTCCGGGCGGTCCGGGGGGTCCGGGGGGTCCGGGCGGTCCGGGCTTGCCTTTGCACCTGTCTGCACCGCTATCGCCGGTGAAGATCGAGCCGTCGCCGTGGGGGTGTCCCGGCCTGTCGCACTTGTCGCCGGCTGACGATCGGCTTCCCTCCTCTGCCATCTGGTGGGTGGGCGCAGCTGCCAGAGCGGGGCTGGCGAAGCCCAGCATCACAAGAGCCAGTGATGCCATCGCGGTGCCTGTAAGCAATGTGCTCCGCTTCGGAATCGGGCCAAGATCGGCCCCGGCTCTGCTCTTGAGACTCATGAAAAACCCTCCTTTCCTGGTGGGTACAACGTCCATTCGAAGGTCGGTGAAGCCAGGGAGAACGCCTGCGCGCCTCCTTCCGGCATCATGCGCTTGCATGTTGAGCCGGCATGAGAGGCGCGCTCAGCAATCAACACATCGGCCGAGCGTGAGCCGTCCATTGAGGTTTGTTCATCCTGGGAGTCCCTGTCTTAGCCTCGATCTTTCGTGACGGGTCGTCGGATTTTCCGGCGGCCCGTTTTGGGGTTGTCGGGCGGGTGATGGGCAGGTTGGTGGCCCGGCTGTCG
>NZ_JBHXQN010000103.1:0-11251 GCF_042717785.1 Streptomyces sp. NPDC058619 | reverse complement strand
GGTGTTGTGTTTTCGTGCCCGGGGTTGTGGGTGCTGTCGTGGTTGGGCCTGCGGGTGGGGTGGGTGGGGGGGGGGGGGGCCGCCCCGGCCGCGCCCCCCCCCCCCCCGCCCCTCCGGGCGTGCTGTGGCTTCCGGTCCTCAGGGGAGGATCAGGCGTCCTTCTGGCCGGCCTTCGCCGCGCGCTCGGCGTTCTTCTCCTTGATGCGGACCGTCTCCTTGCGGACATCGGCCTGCGTGGCGCGCTCCTTCTCCAGCCACTCGGGACCCTCGGTCTTCAGGGCCTCGATCTGCTCGGTGGTGAGGGCCTCGGTGACCCCGCCGCGGGCGAGGCCCGCGATGGAGACACCCAGCTTCGCGGCGACCACGGGCCGGGGGTGCGGCCCGTTGCGCCGCAGGTCCTGCAGCCACTGGGGCGGGTCGGACTGCAGCGCGCTCAGCTCGGTGCGCGAGACGACACCCTCCTGGAACTCTGCGGGGGTGGCCTCGAGGTACACGCCCAGCTTCTTCGCCGCGGTCGCGGGCTTCATCGTCTGGGGGCTCTGGTGCGACGTCATGGAGTCAAGAGTATCGAGCGTGTGCGCTACCTCTGACCACGCCGGGTAATCTGGCCGGGTGACAGGCTCGGAAGTAACCCCATCGTTCCGCCTCGCCTACGTTCCGGGCGTGACACCCACCAAGTGGGTCAGGATCTGGAACGAGCGGCTGCCCGACGTCCCGCTGACCCTCGTCGCGGTGGCGGTCGACGAGGCCTTCGGCGTCCTGCGGGCGGGCGGCGCCGACGCCGGATTCGTACGCCTGCCCGTCGACGCCGAGGACCTCAGCGCGATCCCGCTCTACACCGAGACCACGGTCGTCGTGATCCCGAAGGACCACGTCATCGCGGCGGTCGAGCAGGTCTCCGCCGCGGACCTGGCCGACGAGCTGGTGCTGCACCCCCTCGACGACACCCTGGACTGGGAGAGCCCGCCGGGGCGCCCCGCGATCGAGCGCCCCGAGACGACGGCGGACGCCGTCGAGCTGGTCGCGGCGGGCGTGGGCGTACTGGTCGTCCCGCAGTCGCTCGCCCGCCTGCACCACCGACGGGACCTCACCTACCGGCCCGTCTCGGACGTTCCGGAGTCGCGCGTCGGGCTGTCCTGGCCGCAGGAGGAAACCACCGACTTGGTGGAGGAGTTCATCGGGATCGTCCGCGGGCGGACCGTCAACAGCACGCGCGGCCGGCCGCCTACGCCGCCGCAGCCCAAGGGCAAGCGCGCCGCGGCGGGCGGTGCCCCGGGCAAGTCGGCGGGCGGCAGGACGGGCGGCGGCAAGGCGACGGCCGGCAAGTCGGCGGGCGGCAGGTCCGGCAAGCCGGCCGGCAAGAACACCCGGGGCGGTTCCGGCGGCGCGGGCGCGGCGAAGGGCGGCAAGGGCGGAGCCAAGCGGGGCAAGCCCCGCGGCAGGTCGTAGGCAGCGGAGCCCGGTGGGCGCGGCGGCGGGGCGGGTACCGGACGGCCGGGACCCGCCCCGCCCGTACGTACCGGCGGGGTGCGGCCGGGTCAGCCGGCCCAGCGGCCGGTCAGGAAGGTCACGGCCACCACGACGCCGACCGGCGCCACCACGTACACGTACGCCGCCCGCACCCGCGGTCGCCGCAGGCTCCAGCCCGCCAGGGCGATCCACAGCGGCCACCACAGGAGGGTGGAGCGCGGGATCGACGTGTACCAGTACGAGGTTCCCAGCGCCCACAGCGTCAGGGCGGTGTAGAGCGCCTCGGGCAGTCGGCGCCGGCGCACCAGCACGACCAGCAGCGCGAGGCCGACCAGCATCGCGAGCAGCTCGGCCTGCCACATCACCGCGTACCCGGTGGCCTGGGTGCGCTGGAAGGCGGCCTCCCAGGTGTGGGACCAGGCCTCCCAGGGGGCGTGGAAGTCCCGGTACCAACCGCGTTCCTGGGCGTGCTTCCAGGCCATCCAGTCTCCGGTACGGGCCGACAGGAACCAGCCGTAGAGCACCGGGGCGAGCGCGGGCAGGAGCAGCCAGGGAGCCCGGCGCCGGCCGGAGCGGCCCTTCGCGGTCAGGACGAAGTGCAGGACGAGCGCGGCGGCCAGGAAGAGCCCGGTGACCCGGACCGAGCAGGCGAGGCAGGTCAGCAGCGCGGCGGCCCGCCAGTTCCCGCGCAGCGCCGCGAGCCAGGCGGGCAGGGCCAGGGCCAGGAACAGCGCCTCGGTGTACCCGGCGGCGAGGAACACCGCACAGGGCGAGAGCAGGAGGAACATCACCGTACGGCGGCCCGCGTCCAGGTCGCCCAGCTGGTGGCGGGCGATCCGCGCCAGGGCCAGGACGGCCACGCCGCCGGCGACGAAGGAGATGAGCAGCCCGGCAGCGGCCCAGTCGGGCACGACCGTGTGCACGGCGCGCAGGGTCAGGGGGAACCCGGGGAAGAAGGCCTCGCGGTTGTCCCAGCCCGCGGTCCGGGGACCGGCGCCGCCCGGGAAGTAGCCGTCCCTGGCTATGGACAGGTAGTGCTGCCAGTCCCACTGCTGCCAGGGCGCGAGCAGCCCGGCCGGCTCGCGGCGCTCGCCGGCGGAGGGGAACAGCCAGCGCACGGCCCAGGCGGTGATCCAGAGTCCGGTGCGGGTCAGCGCGTACAGCCACAGCACCTCGCGGTCGGCGGCGTCCAGCCGGGGGAGGCGTCGACCGACGGGCCGTCCGCCCGGGGCGGGGGCGGGGGCGACCCCGACGGGCCGGGGCGGGGCGGAAACGGACATAGCGGGATCTCCTGATCGGCTGAGGGCGCGCCGGACCGCCGGCCGGGGGTGCGCGGCCGCGGTGCGCGGGCGGTGGTGCGGGTACCTGTGGGGCTACCGGGGTCGCAGGGGCTACCGGGGAATCAGGGGTGCCGGGGCCGTCGGGTGCCCGGATCCCGGGTCACCGGGTGGAGTGGTTCGAGGGGGTCGAGGAGGGCTCCGTGTTCGGCGCGGTTCCGGTGGGCAGGGCCGGCTCGGTGGTGCGGGCGGGAGGCAGCACGGTCGACGTCCCGGACGCCGGGGGGTTCGCCGAGGTCCGCGTGGAGGACGGCCCCGCGGTGGTGGCCGGGGGAGGCCCCGGGGTCGACGACGAGGCCGGCTGCGGGGGCCGGGCCGACGTCGGTCCCGGGGGCGGGAGGAGGGACGGCGCCGGCGCCGAGGGGGTGGTCGCCGGCAGGTTCCCGCCCCGGTTCTCGGGCAGCAGGGACGCCACTGCGGCGCCCGAACCCGCGAGGACGAGGCAGGCCGCGACCGCCAGGCCGGCGATCCGGCGCCGCCGGACCCGCTCACCGCGCCGGGCGATCTCCGAGACGGGAGGGAGGGCCGTCCCGGGCTGTCCGGCGGAAGCCGCCTCCTGGAACAGCGACCGCAGCGGATCGTTGGTGTCAGGCATCGGGATCCTCCTCGATACGGGGGTCCATCAGATGGCGGGAGAGGGTGGCCCGGCCCCGCGTCAGGTGGGTCTTGACCGTGCTCGCGGACAGGGAGGTCTCCGCGGCGATCTGTTCGACGGTCAGATCGCACACGTAGTGCAGGGCCAGCGTCCGGCGCTGCTTGAGCGGGAGGTGCCGCAGCGCCTCCACGAGGGCCACCGCCTCCGGCCCCGGTCCCTCCACGTACGCCGCGGGGGCGGTGCGCTCCCAGGCGTCGGCGGTGCGTCGGCGCACGCGCCACCGGCTCACCGCGAGCCGCCAGGCGACGGTGCGGATCCAGGCCTCGGGCCGTCCTTCGACGTCCAGCTGCCTCCGCCGGCCCCACCCCTTGACGAACGCCTCCTGCACCACGTCCTGTGCCTCGTGGTGATCACCGAGCATCACGTACAGCTGTCCGGTCAGCCGTCCCGCCGCCTGCGCGTAGAACTCTTCGAACTCCTCGACGGTCAAAAACTCACTCCCGCATTCATGAATCCCTCTCGGTGGGCATACGCCCGCCGCACCGCGTCCGGTTGACATCGGACGCGGAGAAGTCTTGTGAGTGGCGTCACACGCGTGCCGGAGGGACACACGGCGTCACGGTCCCGGACGCGCCGGTGGGGCGTGCGGTCGTCACCGCACGCCCCACCGGTCCTGCTCTGCCGCCCCGGCCCTCGGGGCCGGTGTAGCGGGCGGTCGGCGGTCCGATCACCACCAGGATGAAGACGTACGCGGTCGCGAGCGGCCCCAGTGCCGGTTCGATGCCGGCCGTGACGGCGAGTCCCGCGATGACGATGGAACTCGCCGCGGGCGACGGGGGTGCCGCCGGCCCGCCAGCGTCCCTTGACGCCGATCCCGGCGCGCCGGGCGGCCCAGTAGCCGGTTGCGATCTTCGTGCCCGCGGTGACCACGGCGAGTGCGAGGGCGGGCAGCAGGACGGGCGGGATGCTGGCCGGGGCGGTGTGCAGGCCGAAGAAGACGAAGAACACGGCGGCGAACAGGTCGCGCAGCGGGCCGAGCAGCGTGTGCGTCCCCTCGGCCACCTCACCGGACAGGGCGATGCCCACGAGGAAGGCGCCGACGCCGGCGGACACCTGGAGCTGCTGCGCGACACCGGCCACCAGCCGGGGGAGGAGATCCAGGTGACGCCGGCCAGGACCACGGCGGCGACGGGCCCCCAGCCCATCAGGAGCGTGGCGACCGCGCCCGGTACGGCGTTGAGGGCGAAGTCGACCAGCCCGGCCGGGCAACTGGGTCTTGAGGTTCGACACCAGGTCGCTGGCGGTGTACTCCAGGCCCGGCATCAGCAGGAGCAGGATGACGCCGATCTCGGCGCCGATCGCCACGGACTCCTCAGTGGCGCCCAGCGGCAGCAGCCCGCCCGTACCGAGACCCGGTCTCGGTCTGACCCCTCCTCTTGTCCGGTTCGACTCGATGGTGCGGCGCCCGGCCGGCACGCGGCAGGAACCGGCCCCGGCGCGGGCCCATGGTGTCATCCGGTGGACAGTGGCGGATGAGAGTCCGCCGCGCCGCTCGGCTGGCTGCCGACCGCCGTCGACCTGCCCGCTCCAGAAGCCGGGCATGCGCGACCGCCTGGAACCGACCCGCCGCGCGATCCACGGCGGCCTCATCGAGCCGTAGCGGACCGGGGCCGCCGCCCGGGCGGGTATCTGCCCGGTCGTGGATGGGGCATGATCGGGGGATGTCTGATCGCATCATCGCCGCCTGTGACGGAGCGGCCAAGGGGAACCCCGGGCCCGCCGCGTGGGCCTGGGTCATCGCCGACGCCGAGGGCCGGCCCGATCGCTGGGAGGCCGGACCGCTGGGCCGCGCCACCAACAACGTCGGGGAACTGACCGCCCTCCAGCGCCTCCTGGAAGCCGTGGCCCCGGGCACGTCCGTCGAGGTGCGCATGGACTCCCAGTACGCCATGAAAGCGGTCACGCAGTGGCTTCCCGCCTGGAAGCGCAACGGGTGGAAGACCTCCTCGGGCCAGCCGGTCGCCAACCGCGAACTCGTCGAGGCGATCGACCTGTTGCTCGGGGACCGCGACGTGACGTTCGTGTACGTGCCGGCCCACCGCGCGGACGGGGACCACCTGAACGCCATCGCCGACCAGGCCGCGAGCGACGCCGCTGTGTCCCAGCAGGGCGCCGGCACCGCCCTAGGCGACGCGGACATGCCGCAACCCGCACCGGCCCGCAGCGCGCCCGCCCGTGCCAAGAAGGCGCCGTCGCGGGGGAAGCCGTCCACCGGGGCATCGGCGGGACGCGGCCAACAGCGAGCGATCAAGGCCAAGTTCCCGGGTACCTGCCCGTGCGGCAAGACGTACGCGGCGGGCGAGCTGATCACCAACAACGGCAAGCGCTGGGGCCACCCGGACTGCGCGGCGGCCACCGCGGTCGGCGCTGCCGGGCCGCAGGCGTAGGCCCGGGTGCTCGCCGACCACCACGCGTACGAGGCCCTGTCGATCGCGCGGAGCCCGCGTACGACGAACGGCTGACGCGGGCCTGTCCGCCCCCGCCCCCCGGTACACGCACCGCAGGGCGGTGCACGCCCGCCGCCCGGGCGCCGCAGCGCCCCCGGACTACGGGCGGCCGGGCGGCTCGCAGCCCCGATCCCGTACCGCCGCGCCGGACCGGGCAGCCGGGACCCCCGGCAGGAAGGACACCTGGGCCGCGCCCGTCCGCGGATGTACGGCGACCTCGGCCGCCACGCCGTACACGTCGGCCAGGAGCCGTGCGGTCAGTACCTCGCCGGGCGGTCCGGAGGCCGTCACCGCCCCGTCGCACAGGACGTAGAGGCGGTCGCAGTAGTAGGCGGCGAGGTTCAGGTCGTGCAGGGCCACGAGGACCGTGGCGGGCAGCTGCCGCAGGAGCCCGAGCACCTCCAACTGGTGCCGGATGTCCAGGTGGTTGGTCGGCTCGTCGAGCACCAGCAGGGCGGGCTGCTGGGCCAGCGCACGGGCGATGAGGACGCGTTGGCGCTCGCCGCCGGAAAGGCGGTCGAAGGAGCGGTCCGCCAGCGCGGTCGCGTCCACCGAGTCGAGGGCCCACGTGACGATCGCGGCGTCCTCGGCGCTGTCGCCGTCGAACAGCCGTTTGTGCGGGGTGCGGCCCATCGCGACCACCTCCCGCACGGTCAGGTCGAAATCGGCCCCCGCGTCCTGCACCACCGCGGCCACGGTGCGGGAGAGCCGCCGCACCGGCAGCGTCCAGGCGTCCGCGCCATCCACGTGCACGCTGCCCGCGTCGGGCCGCAGCACGCGGTAGACGGTGCGCAGAAGGCTGGACTTGCCGCTGCCGTTGGGCCCGACCAGGCCGACCACCTCGCCGGGCCGGGCGCTGAGCGAGACGTCGCGCACCAGGTGGTGTGCGCCGGCGGTGAGGGTGACGCCCTCGACGGTGAGTTCTGCCGCGCTCATACCGCTCCTCGGCTCGTGGTGCGGCGGGCGTCCCGGCGCATCATCCACAGGAAGAAGGGTCCGCCGCAGAGCGCCGTCAGCACGCCCACGGGGATCTCCATGGGCGAGGCGACGGTCCGCGCCGCGATGTCGGCCCAGACGAGGAAGACCGCGCCGGCGAGCGCCGCCGCCGGCAGGACGCGCCGGTGGTCGCCGCCGACGAACAGGCGCACGATATGCGGCAGCATCAGCCCGACGAAGCCGATCGGCCCGGCCGCGGCCACCAGGACGCCGGTCACCAGCGACAGCAGGACGAACATCCGGGCCCGGAACCGGGCCACGTCCAGTCCCATGCTCGTCGCGGCCTCCTCACCGGTCAGCAGCAGGTTCAGCGACCTGGCCTGGACGAGGAGGACGGCGATGCCCAGCAGCAGGGCCGCGCCCGGCAGCCACAGGGTGTCCCACTGGACGCCGCCCAGTCCCCCCAGGGTCCAGGCCAGGACGGCCCGCGCCTCGTTGCCCCGGCCGGAGGTCAGCAGCAGCATGTTCATCACCGCGGTGAGGACCGCTGCCATGGCGACCCCCGACAACACCAGCCGCACCGAGGTGATGCGGCCGCCGGCGCGGGCCGTCGAGTACACCAGCAGCAGCGTCAGCAGCGCGCCGGCGAAGGCGGCGACCGACAGCGACAGTGCGCCGAACAGGCTCACGCCGAAGACGATCACCGCGACGGCGCCCAGGGACGCCCCGGAGGACACTCCCAGCAGGTACGGCTCCGCGAGCGGGTTGCGGACCAGGGCCTGCATGGCCGTCCCGATGACCGCGAGCCCCGCGCCCGTCACCGCCCCGAGGAGGACCCGCGGAGCCCGTACGTCCAGCACGATCGTCTCCCGCGCGCGTGACCAGGTCGGCTCCGACCAGTCGGCGCCCAGCGCGTGCGTCACGATGCCCCACACGTCGCCGGGCGGTACGTGCACCGACCCGATGGCCATGCCCGCGGTCGCGGAGACCAGCAGCAGGGCGCCGAGGACCGCGAGGGTCGCGGCGAAGGACCCGCGTCGCGGCGGGTCCGCGCCGCGGGCGTCCCGCCCGGCAGGGAAGGCGGCTGACATCGTCTTGGCGGGGGAGGGGGCCGTCACCGGAGCCGCTCGGGGTGCAGCCCGCGCGCCAGCTCCTCCACCGCGTACGGCGGCCTGACACCGACCAGGGTCGAGGTCAGCGGCACGACGACAAACCGCTTGTTCCTGATGGCCGGCACGTCGGCGAGCGCGGGCTGGGAGAGGAGGAACTCCTGCTTCTGCCGGACGCTTCCGGTGCCCGCGTAGTCGTAGATGGCGATCACCTCCGGCTTCCGGTCGACGACCTCCTCCCAGGAGACGTCACCGAAGACGTCGTCGAGGTCCGCGAAGACGTTCCGGCCGCCGGCGAGTTTGATGATCTCGGTGCCGAGGCCCTTGCCGCCGGCGGTGAACGCCGACTTGTCGCCGCTGTCGTAGACGAAGACCGGTACGGCGGGTGCGTCCTTGACCGCCTCGGCGGTCCTGGTGACGCGCCCCCGGAGGTCGGCGACGAGCTTGTCGGCCCGTTCCCCGACGCCGAAGACGCGTCCGATGGTCTGGATCTCGTCGTAGGTGTCCTGCATGGTCACCTGCTTCTTCCCGCAGTACTCGCGGTTGAGGTAGGTGTCGATGCCGGCGTCGCCGAACGCCTTGCGCGAGCGGCCCTCCTTCTCGGCGAACGCGGAGCCGTAGCCGCCGTAGACGAAGTCGGGAGCGGCGTCGAGGACGGCCTCGAAGGAGGGCTCCTTCTTCGCCAGCTCCGGTACGGCCTCGAAGTCCTGCCGCAACTCGGGCAGGACGGCCGAGTCGGGGAACGCGGTGCCGACCATACGGTCCTTCAGCCCCAGGGAGAGCATCAGTTCGGCGGGGTGCTGGTGGATGGTGACGACGCGAGCGGGCGCCTTGTCGTACGTGGTCCGTGTGCCGCAGTTGTCGATCGTGACGGGGAACCCCTGCGCGGCCGAGCCGGAAGACCCCGAAGTGCCGGACGGTTTCGCGGTGTCGGGGGAGTCCTTCGCCGAGCCGCAGCCGGTCAGTACGGCCGTGGACAGGGCCAGGGCCGCGGCGGCCGCGCGCAGGGTACGGCCGCGCCGGGCGGGCGGGCGGGGGAAAGGGGGGCGGGGCATGACGTCGTACACGTAGAGCCTCCTGCGGAGTCCGCGCTCCTCGGATCGGGCCCGCGACAGGCCAGTGTCCTGACTCCCGGGTCGGCGTCCCCCTGGCCTTCCCGCGACGGGCGCGGCGGCTCGCAGGAGGGGCGCACTCCCCGGTCACAGTGGCGGGACCGTGCCGGAATCGCACCGGCTTCCTGTCTCCCGTCGCGGTGATGACCCGGTGATATTACGTTCTGTCGGGTGGGGGGCGAAAAGGGCGTGCTGCGGCGCACCGCGGACCCCGACCGCGCTGCGGCTGCCGGACGGGGCGGAGGACCGGCCGCCGCGGCCCGTACGGTGACCCGGTGTTCGAGCAGTTGACGATGGACGTACTGTCGCCGGGGCGCAGTTTCACCGCCCCGGGCGTGCGGCTGCGCCGGTCGGCCAGCGGCGAGGACGTGGTGCGGGCGGCGGCGAGCCGCGCGGGGGCGGGGCGGGCGCGAGTGCGCGGCGGGTAGCCCGGTACGGCCCGGGGCGCATGCCCCGATGTCCGGGTCAGCGGGGGCCGGCCGTGGCGCACGGCACGCACGAGGTGGCGGTCGGGCGGGCCTCCAGGCGTTCCGCCGGGATCGGTTCGCCGCACCTCTCGCAGCGCCCGTAGTCCCCTCGGGCGAGCCGTTCCAGCGCCAGGTCGACGGCGTCCAGGTGCTCGCGGGCCCGGGCCAGGAGGGCGGCGACGTGAGCCCGCTCGAAGGCGGTGCTCGACCCCTCGGGGTCGTGCTCGTCGTCGACCGCGACCAGGGCGTTCGCCGCGACGATCCCGTCGAAGTCACGGATCAGGGCCGCGGTCCGCGCGAGGGTGTCGGCCCGGTCCGTGGCCAGCCGCTCGCGGGCGGACTCGTACCCTTCCCCGCGCTCGTGGTCGTACCCGTACCGAGGGGGCACCTCAGGGGCCGAATCGTCCATGCGTGCGACAACGCCGGTGTCCGGGCGCACATTCCTCCGGCGTGCACACGTCACGGGTGACCGGGGGCAGCTCCCTCGAGACCAGCGCGGTCGGCTCTCCTACGGGCAGACCCTCGCCGGCCTCCACGCGGCCGGAGCCCCGATCAGGCGGGCCGTACGGCCTGAGGGCGCGTACGGCCCCGGGAGGCGCGGGTGCGGCTACCCGCCGTCGGAGGCGGGGCTTTCTCCGGCGGCGCCGTGATCGGGCCGCTTCCGGTCCCCGTCCTGCCCGGGGTGGAGGGCCAGCATGTCCAGGAGTGCGGCCAGGCCGTCGTGCCCGGTGGTGTGGGCCGCGACCGCCTGACGGGCCCGCTCGCGCTGGCCGGAGCCGTCGGGCAGGGCGTCCGCGCACGCGGGCCGGCCCGTGACCGCCGGTCCGGCGGCAGCGCCGCGTCCCGCGTACGACCGGTGCTCCCCGGCGGTCGCGCACACCGCGACCGCGGCCGCCGAGCGGCGGCGGGTCCCGCCGCGGGCGACGGCGGCCCTGGTCCACTCCCACAGGCGGGGGGCGAGCTCCGACGGGCGGGGCAGGTAGGCGTTCGTCATCGCGCCCTCCTCCTATTTGCCCAGCTGTTCCGGGCCGAGCTCCTTGAGAGGGGGCCGGCGCCCCATGAGGATCTCCTTGCCGTCCTGGTCGAGGAGGTCGTTCTCGTCGCTCGCGGTGAACTCGTCGCGGTGCTGACCTGCGGTGCCGGGGCCGGGGCCGACGCTGTCGGTGTCGGTGTCGGTGGTGTCGGCGGGCCCGCGCTGAGCGGGGCGGCGGTCGTCTGCCATCGTGCTCCTCCTCGTACGCACCCGATCCTGACCGGCGGCGGTCAGGGACCCGGATGCCGTGCTGCCGTGGGTCCCGTGGAGTGTGCCCACGCGAGGGAGAGCAAAGCACGTCCGCAGCCCGCTCCCGCAATCCACCAGTTCGCGGCCCGGGCGGGTGTGTCGGCGCCCCTCGGGCAGGAGAAAGGTGAATCCGTACGCGCGGTCTGGGGAATACCGAGCAAGCGGTTGTCCGGCTCCGCCCCGGGAACGGCCGCGGCCGGCGGTATCGTCGGCGGCTCGGCGCGAATGGGCGGCCGGGAACGGGGCAGGCGGACCCCGGGCGGAATGCGAAAACCGCCGCGAACGGCATGGAATACGGAAAAGGGAAGGACGGCGGGGAGATCGCCGCTGTCCCCCGATGTACCGGAGGAGTTGTTTTCGCGTGACTGAGCATGTGTGGAGCTACACGTCGACCGCCGGCCACCTGGCCGGTACGGACCTGACCGGCTACAAGGTC
>NZ_JBHXQN010000102.1:0-11458 GCF_042717785.1 Streptomyces sp. NPDC058619 | reverse complement strand
CAGAACCCCCACCATCACCCTCGCCGCATGACCACCCCAAACAACCTCATACCCGGCACCACGTCCTTGACGAAGGACATAGAGACACCCCCCCCCGCCGGCTCGGGCCCAAACGGCCGATGCCAGCGTTTCGCCGGCTTGTCCGGTAGCGGGCGGGGATACACCTTCGCTGTGCGCGCGGGTGCGCCGAGACCTCCCGGGTGGCGGTGGTGGTGGTCTTCCTGCCGGGGGGGAACCACAGCCGTACGACGTCATCTGATCCACACCGCACCGCGCCGGGTGCGAGCGGTGCTGCCTGACGGTTGGCGCTACGCGCGCCGCCGCCCCTGAGCCCTGGGTCGCGCTGGCCGGCGGCGGCCAGCACGAGTCGTAGCGACGGGTCAGTGCTCCATGCGGCGGTGGTCGCCGTCGCTCCAGGCATGGGTGTCACGGGGTTCGACGTACGGTTCCTCGTCCTCGGGCAGTCCTCCGGCGATCGCGCGCTGGCGGACCATTTCCGCGTCGAACTCCAGCCCGAGGAGGATCGCGAGGTTGGTGATCCACAGCCACACCAGGAAGATGATCACACCGGCGAGGGTGCCGTAGGTCTTGTTGTAGGAGGCGAAGTTCGCGACGTAGAACGCGAATCCCGCCGAGGCGGCCATCCAGATCACCAGCGCCAGGAAACTTCCCGGCGTCACCCACTTGAAGCCGCGGCCCTTGGCGTTCGGGGCGGCCCAGTAGAGGATCGCGATCATGATCGTGACGAGGAGCACCAGCACGGGCCACTTCGCGATCGACCACACGGTCAGGGCGGTGTCTCCGATTCCCAGTGCCGTGCCCACCTGTCGGGCCAGGGAGCCGGAGAAGACGACGATGAGCGCGCTTGCGCAGGCCAGGACCATCAGGGTGACGGTGAGGGCCAGCCGCAGCGGGAGGACCTTCCACACAGGGCGGCCTTCGGGCATGTCGTAGACGGCGTTCGAGGTGCGGATGAACGCGGCGATGTAGCCGGACGCCGACCAGACGGCGACGACGAGGCCGACGATCGCCAGGAGCGATCCGACGCCGCTGTGGCCCTGAAGTTGCTGTACCGCATTGCTGATCACGTCCCGCGCCGAGCCGGGGGCGAGCTTCTGCAGGTTGTCCAGGACCTGTTTCGTCGCGGACTCCCCCGCGATGCCCAGCAAGGACACCAGCACCAGTAGCGCGGGGAAGAGGGCCAGGACCCCGTAGTAGGTGAGCGCTGCGGCCCGGTCGGCGAGCTCGTCGTCCTTGAACTCCTTTACGGTGCCGCGCAGCACCGCCTTCCATGATTGTTTCGGCAGTTCGGCGAGCCGGTCGGGCGCCTGCTCCTCCACCTGCGGATCCGGTCCCACCGTGCTCTCACGGCCGGTTTCCCCGCGCTTACGGTCCCCACCTGGGCCTGGCTGCGATGTGCGTGTCATACCTGGCGGCTTTCCATCGTGGCGCCACTCATGTCAGCGAGGGCACGCGAGAACCCGGGTTCTTCCCCAGGGGACGTCTGGACTGCCCCGGAGTCGCGGTGGCTGCCGCCGCTCCTGCCGGCGGGATGCCGGGACAGGGAACCGCCGGAGCCGCGGCGGCCGGCTCCGGCCACCAGCCGTTGCGGCGGAAGGCACCGGCAAAGGGGCTCCTGCTGCGATTCGGTCCCGCGAGGTGATCGGTCGTGCCCGGATGAGGCGGGTGGGACGAGGTACGGGGAAGGGTCCGAGCGGCCGGTGCCGAGAGGGCCGGTCTCCTGCGGCGGCTGTCCGGGAGCCGAGCGGAACGACGGCGCCGTCCAGGTCGCCCTCGCTGAACTGGTCTGACGCCGCCGCGGCTGCGGTGTGGGTGTCCGCGCGGCATCGCTGATCCCGGCCTGGCCGATCTCTGAAGCGGCTTTGCCCGGAAGCAGGGAGGCGAAGCCGGGGGGAACCTCGTGGATCAAATGAGCCGGAGCCACAGACCGATCGCTCCGGGCGGCGCCGACTCCCTCGCCTCTTGATCATCTGTGCCCGATGGAGGGCAGCGCACTGCCGTGACCGGCAGTCTTTACGCTCCACTGATGCCGGTGGCGGCGCCCTTCGCTGCCCGTGTCACCCTGGTCTCCGCGTCAAGGCCAGTCCATGACGCGTCAAGATCGGGGGGATTGCGTGATGGACCGGGAAGCACCGGAAAACCATCTGGCGGGGTACGCAGAAAGCTTGGGCAAGGCCTGCGCCACGGGACGCCGACTGACCCGCGCCGAACTCGACGCACGCCGCGTTAAGGGGGAAAAGGCGGCGGAGGCCGGACTCAGCCTCCGCGGGATGATCAGGGAGCATCTGGCCGCGTCGAAGGATGTCCTCGCGACGGTCCCGTCCAAGGCGGCGGGTTCCCTCCTGACGGCGGTCGAACAAGCAGTGGACGCCTTCGTGGAAGGGTACGAGCGTGCCCAGCACCAGGCGGTTCGTCAGGAGGAGGGCGAGCGCCGCGAGTTCATCGACGATCTGCTCTACGGGCGCAGCGATCTGGGCCGGCTGGCCGAGCGTGCCGAACGGTTCGGGCTGCGGCTGTCGCTGGCCCACGCGGTGGCCGTGGCGACCGGCCCGGAGCCGTACGGCGACGGCTACCCGGTAGCCCGTAACATCGAGTCGGCGGTGCTGAACCGGTTCGCGGGCCGGCAGATCCTGCTGACCACGAAGGACGGCCGGTTGATCTGCGTGGCCCCCGGCGACCAACCGGACGTTCTGGCTTTCTTCGCGAAGCAGGCGTACGCGGCCACCGATGGCGGCAAGGTGGCCATAGGCCGCTCACACCCGGGCGCCGGCGGCGTGGTCCACTCATACGAGGAGGCGCTCAACGCGCTTGACCTGGCTGAGCGGATGGGCCTGGACGGGCCGGTGCTGCACGCCGCGGATCTGCTGGTCTATCCGGTGCTGACGCGGGACCGGCAGGCGATGGCCGACCTGGTGGAAAGCGTGCTGGGCCCGCTCCGTAAAGGGCGTGGGGGCGCCCCGCCCTTCATCGACACCCTCACCGCGTACTTCGACAGCGGCTGCGTGGCGACCGAGGCCGCGCGTCGGCTGTCGCTGAGCGTGCGGGCGCTGACTTACCGGCTGGAGCGGATCCACAGCCTCACCGGCGCCGACCCGGCCGACCCTGTGAACCGCTACACGCTCCAGACGGCGGTGATCGGCGCCCGCCTGCTGGGCTGGCCCGACACCGAGGCTTGAGCGACGCGGTGCGCTTTCTCCGGGTCGCGCGGTGCTCCCGGACACAGCGGCACGCGCCACCTGGTGGGCAAGGTTTCGGTAGGTACCCCGCCTCACCGCTGGAAATCGGCTTCAGGGGCCGGGGGTGGTGACTTTCTGCTCCAGGCGGGCGCCGAGAGTGGCGGCGAAGTCCTCGGCACGGGCCAGCTGGATGCGGAGCTTGGCCACCTGCTCGGCAGCGGCCTGCTCGTACTCCCGCACACGGTCCAGCAGGGCCTTCCGCTCGCCTGCGTCGAGGTCGCCTGGGGCGTCGAGACGATCGGTGGCGTCGAGCAGGTCGCGCATCTGGTCGAGGGTGAAGCCGAGCGGCTTCATGCGGCGGATGACCATGAGGCGCTGCACGTCGGTCTCGGTGTAGAGGCGGAAGCCGCCCTGAGAGCGGGCGGAGGGGACGACCAGGCCACTCTCCTCGTAATGCCGGATGGTACGCAGGGACAGTTCGGTCCGCGCGGCGACTTCACCGATCTGCATGTGCTTGTCGTCCACGCCCGTGGTCCTGGCCCTTCTTGCGGGGCGGGCCGTCCTGTGCGGCCCCGCCGACCTCTACTCTAACGTTAGGGTAGAGTTGCTGATGAACGAGGGCGGTCCGTGCTGCCCCGCAGTGCTGTGTCGGGTCCGATGGCGCTCCCGGCGAAGATCCGATTCTCGCAGGAGAGAGCGTGCGCGAGCCCATGACTCCCGTCGCCGCCGCCTGCCCGCCGTGACGCTTCACCCTCAGGCGTGAGCCCGGCCGCGCCGTCGCGCAGGCTCCGCTCCGCCGCCACCGACTTCTGGTCCGCCCCTGGCGGCCCGTCCGCGGGGTGCCGGCCCGGCTCTTCCGCGTTCTCCCGTACGCCCCGGCCTGCTGAGTGGGGTGTGCCCGAGTGCGACAGGTTCCCGTTCTCTTGTCTTCTACTGCTTCCGTTGCGTCTCCCGCCGCGAGACTGCGCGCCCTGCGTCCCGACTGGCTGTCCGACCCGAAGGTGTGGCGCACCGAGGTGCTGGCCGGCTTGGTCGTCGCGCTCGCGCTGATCCCCGAGGCGATCTCGTTCTCGATCATCGCCGGTGTCGACCCTGCGATCGGCCTGTTCGCCTCGTTCACAATGGCCGTGGTCATCTCCGTCGTCGGCGGACGGCGGGCGATGATCTCCGCCGCGACCGGCGCCATCGCGCTCGTGATCGCGCCGCTGAACCGTGAGCACGGCCTCGGCTACCTGATCGCCGCGGTCATCCTGGCCGGTGTCTTCCAGGTCGCGCTCGGGGCGCTGGGGGTAGCGAAGCTGATGAGGTTCATCCCCCGCTCGGTGATGGTCGGTTTCGTGAACTCACTCGCCATCCTGATCTTCATGGCCCAAGTTCCCGAGATGCACAACGTGCCGTGGCCGGTGTACCCGCTGATCGCGGCCGGGCTGGCGCTGATGGTGTTCTTCCCGAAGATCACCACTGTGATCCCGGCCCCGCTGGTCTCCATCGTCATCCTGACCGTCATCACGATCGCTGCCGGGATCGCTGTCCCGACCGTCGGCGACAAGGGGGCTCTGCCGTCCTCACTGCCGGTGCCCGGCCTGCCCGACGTGCCGTTCACCATCGACACCCTAACGACGATCGCCCCATACGCGTTCGCCATGGCCGTGGTCGGCCTGATGGAATCCCTGATGACCGCGAAGCTGGTCGACGACATCACCGACACCCACTCGAACAAGACCCGCGAGTCCATCGGCCAGGGCATCGCCAACATCGTCACGGGCTTCTTCGGCGGGATGGGCGGCTGCGCGATGATCGGCCAGACGATGATCAACGTGAAGGTCTCCGGAGCACGCACCCGCCTGTCCACCTTCCTGGCCGGTGCGTTCCTGATGGTGCTGTGCATCGGCCTTGGCCCGGTCGTCTCCGACATCCCCATGGCAGCCCTCGTCGCCGTCATGATCATGGTGTCGGTCGCCACCTTCGACTGGCACTCCATCCAGCTGAGCACCCTCAAGCGGATGCCCATCGGCGAGACCACCGTCATGGTCGTCACCGTCACCGCCATCGTCGCCACCCACAACCTGGCCATCGGCGTCGTCCTCGGCTCGATCACCGCCATGGTCATCTTCGCCAAGCGCGTCGCCCACCTCGCCGACGTCACCGGCGTCGTCGACCCCGACGGCAAGGAGGTCGTCTACGCCGTCACCGGCGAGCTGTTCTTCGCCTCCTCCAACGACCTCGTCGGCCAGTTCGACTACAAGGACGACCCCGACGACGTGGTCATCGACCTCACTGACGCCCACATCTGGGACGCCACCTCCGTCGCCGCCCTCGACGCCATCGAGACCAAGTACAAGCAGCGCGGCAAGAAGGTCACCATCATCGGCCTGAACGAGCCCAGCGCCGAGATGCACGACAAGCTCGCCGGCCGGCTCAGCGCCGGCCACTGAGAGCTCCACAGCAACGAGCTTGTGCCCGCCGCCTCCGGCGGGGGGCACACGCGTTTCATGCCGCCTCGTCAGGCCAGGCCGTCACGCCCCAGCCAGGCCGACTTCAACGGCACCCCGTCCTCGTCGCACGCGACCGCGGCAGCCGAAGAGGCGACCGCTACCTGAGGTGAATACGGGGCCGGAGTCGCCTTGGTCTGCAGCGGCTCGGCACCACTGGTGTCCGGCCCGGCGCCCCAGCAGTCGGGACCCCGGAACCCGCCGCAACTGTCGATCTTCCCATGGCACCGAGACACAGCCCACGCGGACGGCGGGCGGATCCCAATTCCTTTCGCAGGTAACTGGGTAAAAATTTACAAAAGGCGGCATATTCGCGCTCTCCTTCCTCGTCAGGAGGCGTAATCGATGGACCCCTGGCTGATCTGGCTGATCACCGCGCTGGTCCTGGGTGCGGCGGAGATCGTCACTCTCACCGCCGCACTCGGGTTGCTCGGCAGCGCAGCGCTGGTCACGGCCGTGTTCGCGGCTGTCGGGCTTCCCCTCCCCTGGCAGTTCCTGGCGTTCACGCTCGTCGCGACGGTCGGCGTGGTGTTCGTACGCCCGGTTGCCCTGCGTCACCTGTCCCCGCCGCCGAAAGAGCGCTTCGGCGTGGACGCCCTGGTCGGCGGAGCCGCCTTTGTCACTTCCGAGGTGTCGAACCTGGGCGGCAGGGTCCGCATCGGCGGCGAGGAATGAACGGCCCGCGCCTACGACGAGACCCTGGTGATCCCTCCCGGAACAACCGTCGACGTCATCGAGATCACCGGCACCACCGCGCTCGTCTACCCCCGGGAGTGAGCCATGGAGATTTCCGCGTTTGTCATCGCCGGCCTGCTCATCGCGGTCTTCGCCGTCTTCACCGTGATGCGTGCAGTATGCATCGTTCCCCAAGCCCGCGCGCGCAACGTCGAACGACTCGGCCGCTACCACCGCACCCTGAAACCCGGACTCAACGTCGTCATCCCCTACATCGACCGGGTCTAACCAGATCGACCTGCGCGAGCAGGTCGTCTCCTTCAGACCTCAGCCAGTCATCACGGAAGACAACCTGGTCGTCGAGATCGACACCGTTCTGTACTTCCAGGTCACCGACCCGCGCGCGGCCGCCTATGAGATCGCGAACTTCCTGCAGGCTGTGGAACAGCTGACGGTCACCACGCTGCGCAACGTCGTCGGGTCCATGGACCTGGAGAAGACCCTGACCTCGCGGGACACCATCAACAACCAGCTCCGCGGCGTTCTCGACGGGGCCACCGGCAAGTGGGGGCTCAGGGTCAACCGGGTGGAGATCAAGGCCATCGACCCGCCGCAGTCCATCAAGGACGCGATGGAGAAGCAGATGCGGGCCGAGCGCGACAAGCGGGCCGCCATCCTCGGAGCCGAAGGGCAGCGCCAGTCGCAGATCCTCACCGCGGAAGGCGACAAGCAGTCCGCCGTCCTGCGCGGAAGGCAACCGGACCGCCGAGATCCTCAAAGCGGAAGGTCAGTCGCGGGCCATCGACGAAGTGTTCCAAGCCGTCCACCGCAACGACCCCGACCCCAAGCTGCTCGCCTACCAGTACCTCCAGATGCCCCCCAACTGGCACAGGGCCCGGGCAGTACGTTCTGGGTCATACCCGGGGAGGTCACATCCGCCCTACAGAACGTCACCCGCGCGTTCACCGAAGCCCTCCCCCATGGCCGTCCAAGCAGAACGACGCGGCGAAGGCGGCGGAAGCCGCAGCCGAGGCCCTCGCCGACGCCGCTGAGGCCGACAGCAAGGCCGTCAGCGCACTCGCAACACGCCGCATGGCCGTAGGACGCGGTGACGAGGCAGCACCGCCGCCCGGTCCGCCGAAGTGACTCCATTTCACGTCGATCACGACGCGGCCCGCACGGAATGCGTCTTACGACTCGACACGGCTGCGGACCACCGCCGGGTCACCTCGGCCACCCCACCCGCCGGTCACAACCGCCCGGCAGACGTCTCGGCTTCGGCTTCGTGGTGGTGGCCGCAGTGTGCTTCCTGCGCGCCGAACGGGCCTCCCGCCGCGTGAATTCGCGAGCGAAGAGTTGACCGCGATGCCTGGAGGCAGACTCCTTGGATGGGTACGGCTGACGACGGCTGGGCGGGGTCAGTCCGGAGGTGGGCTGCCGCCGATGGTGAGTGCGACCAAGGCTCACGCCGGCAACGCCCAGGGCAGGGCTGGCACCCCGGCCGACCGCCAGCCGGCCAGGGCGAGGACGAACGCCACCACCGCCCGGGCCGCCAATGCACGCGGATCCTGTAGAAATCACCACTGCCGACGCCCGGCCCCGGGGTCTCGCAGCTCGGAGACCGCCGTCCTGATCACGAGGGCGGCGATGACGATCGCCAGCCCCAGGAGCGTCGCGCCCACCTGCCCTCTCCTTCTCGTCAGTCGTTGGCGCCAGTCGCGGGGGTGCGCTGGTAGATGTCGGGGATGCCGTCGGCGTCGGCGTCGAGGGTCTCCGCCTCGTACAGACGCCGGTAGATCTTGTTCCGGCGCCGGAGCAGGACAGCGGCGAGCACGGCCGCGGTGAGGGAGGCGATCAGGACGGCGACCTTGACATGCTCACCGATTTCCGCGCCCGGGAAGGCCAGTTCCCCGATCAGGAGGGCGACGGTGAAGCCGATCCCGGCCAGGACCGAGAGGCCGAGGACATCGGCCCAGGCGAGGTCGGGGTTGAGTTCCGCTTTGGTGAAGCGTGCGGCGAGGTAGGTGCCAAGGAAGATTCCGAGGATCTTGCCGACGACGAGTCCGATGACGACGCCGAGTGGTTCGGGGCTGGTGAACACTGCGGCCAGTGCGGGGCCGGAGATGCTGACGCCTGCGGCGAAGAGGGCGAAGAGTGGAACGGCGACACCTGCGGAGATCGGGTGCACCCGATGGGAGACGCGGGCGGCGGGGGAAGCGTTCTCGCCCTTGTCGCGGGTGGTGCGCAGGATGAGGCCCATGGCGACGCCGGCGACGGTGGCGTGGACGCCACCGTTGTACATCAGCGCCCAGATCGCGATGCCGAGGGGTACGTACCACCACCAGCCGCGGACGCGGTAGCGCTGGAGGAGGTAGAAGACGGCGAGTCCGGCGAAGGCTCCGCCCAGCGCCCAGAGGTTCAGGTCGCTGGTGAAGAAGACGGCGATGATGAGGATGGCGCCGAGGTCGTCGACGACGGCGAGGGTGAGCAGGAAAGCGCGCAGGGCGGAGGGCAGGTGGGTGGAGATGACGGCGAGCACGGCGAGCGCGAAGGCGATGTCGGTGGCCATGGGTACGGCCCAGCCGTCCAGGCTGCCGCCGCCGAGGCCCGCGGTCAGCGCGTACAGGGCCGCCGGCACGACCATGCCGCAGACCGCAGCGATGACCGGCAGCGCGGCTGTGGCGGGGGTGCGCAGCTCGCCGACGACGAGTTCGCGTTTGAGTTCGATGCCGGCGACGAGGAAGAAGACCGCGAGGAGTCCGTCGGCGGTCCAGTGCCCGACGGACAGGTCGAGGCCGAGTGCGGGGATCCCGAAGTGGAAGTCGCGTATCGCCTCGTAGACGTCGCTGAACGGGGTGTTGGCCCAGATGAGCGCGATGACCGCGGCGGCGAGGAGCACAAGTCCGCCGACGGTCTCGGTGCGCAGGGCGGAGGCGATGGCCTGGCGTTCGGGCCAGGGCATGAGTCCGAAGACGATGCGGGGGCGCGGGTCGCTCATGGTGGTGGCCTTCCGGGGCGTCGGCTGAGAATGGGCACACGGCCCCTATTTCGCCGACCAGACTTCCCGGCACACCGCGCGTCACCGGCACCTCGGTTGCCCCATTGACGCGTTCTTTACACCCTATGGGAGATGTCCGGATATCGCCAGAGGGCTTCTCACCTGCTGAAACGCAAGCGAGCGGGCTCGTACACACCAAGGCGCGAGGTGTGTACGAGCCCGCTCAGGAGCCGGGCCGCGGGGGCGGTCAGACGGTGGTCTTCACCGGCTCCTTGTCTCGCTCCTCGTCTGCTTCGGTGTCCAGGCCGGCGTCGCGGCGGCGGACGAATTCGAGGAAGGTGTTGAGTTCCCGCTTGACCACGGGGGCCAGCAGGTAGAGGCCGATGATGTTGATGACCGCCAGCATGAAGAGCACCGCGTCGGCCATGTCGATCAGGGTCTGCAGGGTGAGCAGCGAGCCAGCCACCGCGAACAGGGTGTAGAGAACCTTGTAGATCAGCTCGCTGGTCTTGCTGCGGCCGAAGAGGTGCGTCCAGGCCTTGAGGCCGTAGTAGCCCCAGGTCAGCACGGTGGAGATGGCGAACAGCATCACCGCGATGGTGAGGATGTACGGGAACCAGGGCAGGACCGTGCCGAAGGCGTCCGAGGTGATGGTCACGCCGCCGGGGCCTTCGCCCTTGCGCGCCTCGGCCCAGCTGGCGGGGTTGGCGATGACGATCGTCAGGGCGGTCATGGTGCAGATGACAACGGTGTCGATGAACGGCTCCAGTAGGGCGACCAGGCCCTCGCTGGCGGGGTGCTTGGTCTTGACCGCGGAGTGCGCGATCGGCGCGGAGCCGAGACCGGCCTCGTTGGAGAACGCGGCCCGCTTGAAGCCGATGATCAGCGCACCCAGGACACCGCCGGCGACGCCTTGCGGGTTGAAGGCGCCCTCGAAGATCGTGGAGATCGCCGCCGGGACGGCCGAGACGTTCACGAGGATGACGACCAGGCAGGCGGCGATGTAGATGCCCGCCATCGCGGGGACAAGCTTGCTGGTGACGGAGGCGATGGAGCGGATGCCGCCCAGGAGCACGATGCCGACGAGCGCGGCGACCAGGATGCCGAAGAACAGGGCGCCGGCCGAGGAGCCGATGATGCCGCCCTCGCCGCCGGTGACGGAGACCAGCTGCGCGTAGGACTGGTTGACCTGGAAGAGGTTGCCGCCGAAGAGGCCGAAGAAGAGGATCATCACGGAGGCGAGGACACCCAGCACCTTGCCCAGCTTCAGGCCCTTGGCGCCGAAGCGGTCGGCCAGGCCCTTGGGCAGGTAGTGCATCGGACCGCCGGAAACGGTGCCGTCGGCGTGGACCTCGCGGTACTTCACACCGAGGGTCACCTCGACGAACTTCGTCGCCATGCCCAGCAGACCGCAGAGGATCATCCAGAACGTCGCACCCGGGCCACCGATCGAGACGGCGACGGCCACACCGGCGATGTTACCGAGGCCGACCGTGCCGGAGACGGCCGCGGTCAGCGCCTGGAAGTGGTTGACCTCACCGGCCGACCCCTCCTCGTCGTACTTGCCGCGCACCACGTTCACCGCGAGGCGGAACTTGCGTATCTGCACCAGGCCGAACCACCCGGAGAAGACGAGACCGGCGACCACGAGCCAGGCGACGATCAGCGGGAGCTGGGTCCCGGCGACGGGGACCGAGTAGAAGACGGCGTCTCCGAGCCACTTGGCGATGGGCTCGAAGAATCCGCTGACTGCCTCGTCTACGGAGTTGGTGATGGTGTCGAGTGACATCAGGCTTTACCTCGATGGCGCAGAACCGGCGCAGTGCGGTGCGGCGGTGTGAGTGCGGGCGGGCATGGAGCGAACGCCGTTGTCCGATCGGCGACCCTGGGCGTCTCGGTCCGCGGACTCGGGCCGTGACCTCCCTGGCCGTGCAATACCGGTGCGTGCCGGCACTCCGCGGTCCGGCGAGGGGTGGGCCGAAAGCGGAGTTGCACATTCTTAGAGCTCGTAACAGGATCTTGATGAGATGTTGTGGTCAGCCGTGACCGGTGTGACGATTCGGCCGTTCGTGGTGGTGTGAGTACTCGGCCGTGGA